>CANGFJ010000073.1 GCA_947453065.1 Pseudomonadota bacterium | reverse complement strand
TGGCGGAGAGGGTGGGATTCGAACCCACGGTACCCGCGAAGGTACGCCAGTTTTCAAGACTGGAGCATTCAACCGCTCTGCCACCTCTCCGGCGCCGCGATTCTAGCAAATCGCGACGCCTGAGCGGGATCAGGCTCCGCCGTTGTAGCCGCCCTGGAAGGTCGAGTAGACCTTGTCGGTGTGGGTGATGAACTCCAGCAGCACCGGCTCGCCCCGCTTGGTGGCGGCAATGCCGTTGAGGATCGCGTGGGCGATCTGGCTCGGCTCGGTGACGCGCTCGCTGTAGGCACCCAGGGCCTTGGCGAACTCGCTGTAGTTACCCGAGATGTCGGTGGTGTGGTACTTCTCGCGCGACAGGGCCATGGCCTTGAATTCCATCGCCATGCCGAAGTTATTGAACAGGATCGACATGATCGGGATCTTGGCGCGGACGCAGGTCTCGATGTCCATACCGGTCATGCCGATGGCCGCGTCGCCCCACACGTTCATGCACAGTTTGTCGGGGTGCGAGAGCTTGGCGCCCATGGCCAGACCCAGACCGTAGCCCAGCTGGGTGGACTTGCCCCAGCCGATGTAGCTGAGCGGCGCTTCGGTCTTCCAGAACGGCGAGAGCTCGTCACGCGGGCTACCGGCGTCATGGGTGATGATCGTGTTGGGCATGTCGACCAGGTGCATGAGGTCCCAGATCACGCGGTACGGGGACAGCGGCTTGGAATCGCTCGTGAGGCGCGGCATCCACTCGGCCCACCACGGGGCATTGAGCTCCTTGATGCGCGCGGCAACGCCAGCCGTGAGGCCGCGAGGCTTCTTGAGGCGGTCTTTCAGCGCATCGGCCAGCATGCCCAGGGCGAGTTTGGAGTCGCCCAGCAGCGGGTACTCGGTAGGGATGTTCTTTTCGATGTCATACGGGTCGATCGTGTTGTGCACGAAGGACTTGTTCTTGGTCGGGAAGCGAATGCCGAAACCCGTGGCGGTGAAGCTGGCACCGGCACCGAACACCATGTCGGACTCTTCGACATAGGCGGCCACGGCGCGCGGCATGGCCACGCCACCGGAACCCATCGACAGGGGGTGGGTCTCGGGGAAGGCACTCTTGCCTTCCAGGCTGGTGGTGACCGGCGCCTCGAGCAGCTCGGCCACGTCGCGCAGTTCTTTCCAGGCCTTGGCGTAGTGCACGCCCTGGCCGGCATAGATCATCGGGCGCTTGGCCTTGATGAGGGCCGCGGCGGCCTCGTCGACGGCCTTGTGGTCTGGCGCCGAGATGATGCGACGACCGGGACGATAGTTGATGTCGCCCGGCACTTCGACGTTCCACATGTCGCCGGGGATCTCGATGAGCACCGGGCCCGGACGGCCATTGCGCGCGAAGCTGAAGGCGCGGCGCAGGGCCGGGATCAGCTGGTCGGGCGTGTTGATGGTCTCGGCGTGCTTGGTGATGTGCTGGAAGTTCATCGTGGCATTGAAGCCAGGCTTCACGAACGCACCGCTGCGGCCGGAACCGCCCGGGATCACCACCAACGGAACGCCCTCGGAATAAGCCTGCGCCACGGCACCGAAGGCATTTTCGATGCCCGGGCCAGCCTGACAGCAGAACACGCCAACCTTGTCAGCGGAGCTGAGGCGACCGATGGCGTCGGCCATGTGCACGCCGATGCGCTCCTGGCGAACCACGATGGGGCGGATGTTCGCAGCGGCCGCGGACTCCGTCAGCGGATTCAGCGGATAGGTCAGCAGCCATTCGACGCCCTCGCGCTTGAGGATCTCTGCAGTGACTTGCGCTACGTTCATCGTCGGCTTCCTCGCAAATACATAAATTTTATTGTGCTGCGCCCTACCCCTAGGGTGCCCAGAGCACGCATCATGAACCGGTCCGTGGTGTCGACACAACTCGGGCGCAAGGGTTCCCTGAACGGCCGGCCATCGTGGAAATCCCAAGGACTTGGCCTGCCCCCCCGGATCCTGCGACACTCCCGCGCCACGCAGGGGAGAACAAGAATGAAACAACGTCTGGTGGCGGTTCTGTTGGCGATCCTGGGCGGAGCGGCGCTGGCGTTCATCGCCCTCTCCCGCAATGAGTCGATCAACGCCCTTTGGCTGGTCACGGCCGCAAGCTGCGCCTACCTGCTTGGGTACCGGTTCTATGCCAAGTGGATCGAGACGAAGGTGTTCGTTGCCGACCCCACCCGCGCCACCCCCGCCGAGCGGCTGAACAACGGCCGGGACTTCATCCCCACGCACCGCTGGGTGGTCTTTGGCCACCACTTTGCCGCCATTGCCGGTGCCGGCCCGCTGGTCGGCCCCACCTTGGCGATGCAGTTCGGCTATTTGCCGGGCACGCTGTGGATCATCGTCGGTGCGGTCCTCGGTGGCTGCGTGCAGGACATGATCATCCTGTTCATGTCCACGCGCCGTGACGGCCGCAGCCTGGGCCAGATGGCCCGCGACGAACTGGGCCCCATCGGCGGCACGGCCGCCGTGCTGGGCACGCTGATGATCATCCTCATCATCATCGCCGTGCTGGGACTGGTCATCGTCAATGCCATGAAGCACAGCCCCTGGGCCAGCTCGACGGTGTTCGCGACCATTCCCATCGCCATCCTGGTGGGGTTCTACATGCGCAACTGGCGCCCCGGACGGGTGCTGGAAGGCTCACTGCTGGGCCTGGTGCTGCTGGTCCTGGCGGTCATCGCCGGCGGCTCGATCGACCACAACGAGACCCTTCGAAATCTCTTTAACTGGGATGGCGTGCCGCTGGCAGGCTTCGTCATCGGCTATGGCTGGATCGCGGCCATCCTGCCCGTGTGGCTGTTGCTGGCGCCGCGCGACTACATCTCTACTTTCCTGAAGATCGGGGTGGTGGCGCTGCTGGCAGTGGCCATCCTGATCATGCGTCCTGAAATCCGCATGCCGGCGATGACGCAGTTCGTCGACGGCACCGGCCCGATCTTCGCCGGCAAGATCTTCCCGTTCGTGTTCATCACCATCGCCTGTGGCGCCCTATCGGGTTTCCATGCGCTGGTCTCCAGCGGCACCACCCCCAAGATGGTGAGCAATGAGGGCGACATTCGCCTGGCTGGCTACGGCAGCATGGCCATCGAGTCGTTCGTGGCCATCATGGCGGTGATCGCCGCCACCGTGCTGGACCCGGGCGTCTACTTCGCCATCAACACCGGCGCCGGCATCGTGGGCGGCACGGCCGAAGCAGCGGTGCAGACGATTTCGGGCTGGGGCTTCCCGGTCACCGTCGAACAGATGCGCGACCTGGCCCAGACCATGGGCGAGAGCAGCCTGTTTGCCCGCACGGGCGGCGCACCCTCGCTGGCCGTGGGCATGGCGAGCATCTTCGGCTCGGCCTTCGGCAAAGGCCTGCTGGCCCTGTGGTACCACTTTGCCATCATGTTCGAGGCGATCTTCATCCTGACGACGGTGGACGCCGGCACGCGCGTGGGCCGCTTCATGCTGCAGGACGCGCTGGGACAGATCTGGGCGCCGCTGGGCCGCACGTCCTGGTACCCGTCAGTGCTGCTGTCGAGCACGCTGATCGTCGCGGGCTGGGGCTACTTCCTGTATGTCGGCGTGGTGGACCCGAACGGTGGCATCAACATCCTGTGGCCCTTGTTCGGTATCGCCAACCAGATGCTGGCGGCGATCGCGCTGTGCGTGGCCACGGGCATCCTGATCAAGACCGTGCGCCTGCGCTATGCGCTGATCACGGCACTGCCGCTGGCGTGGATCGTCATCGTGACGACGACGGCCGCCTACCAGAAGATCTTCAGCACCGACGTAAAGCTGGGCTTCTTTGCGGCCGCCAATGACATGGCCGCCAAGCTGGCTGCGGGCACGCTGACGCCGGAGCGGGCCAAGGTGGCGCCGACGCTGATCTTCAACCAGCAGCTGGATGGCTGGCTGACGGTGCTCTTTGCCCTGCTGCTGTGGATCGTACTGCTGGAAATGCTGCGCATCGGCCTGCGGCATCTGCGTGGCCTGCCAGTGCCGCCGAGCTCCGAGACGCCCTACGTGCAGACGACGCTCGTGCCGGGCGTGTTGGGTAGCAGTGCGCACTGACGTCAAGCAGTTCCTCTCGGCAGGCCTGAGCCTGCTGAGGGGCGTGACGGGCGACGATGCGTATGAAAAGTACGTCGCCCATTACGAGCGAACGAAGCCACCCCACCCCTGCCTGAGCGCCGAGGCGTTCTTCAAGGCGCAGCTCGAGCAGAAGTGGAACTGCGTCAGCGGCTGCTGCTGATTCAGGCTTCGGGCGCGGGAATCCGGTCGGCGCCGAAATAAGGCACCAGCGCAGACGGCAGGCTGATCGAGCCATCGGCGTTCTGACCGTTCTCCAGCACGCCCACCAGGGCGCGGCCTACCGCCAGACCCGACCCATTGAGTGTGTGCACCGGCTCGGGCTTGCCCGTGGCCGGATTGCGCCAGCGGGCCTGCATGCGCCGCGCCTGGAAGGACTCGAAGTTGCTGCAGGAGGAGATCTCGCGGAAACGGTCCTGGGCCGGCAGCCAGACTTCCAGATCATAGGTGCGGGCGCTGCCAAAGCCGATGTCGCCAGCGCACAGCGCCATGACGCGGTACGGCAGTTCCAGCCGCTTGAGCACTTCTTCGGCGTGCGCGGTCAACTCTTCGTGCGCCGCCACGGACTTGGACGGCTCGACGATCTGCACGAGCTCGACCTTGTCGAACTGATGCTGGCGGATCAGGCCGCGCGTGTCCTTGCCATGCGCACCCGCCTCGGAGCGGAAGCACGGCGTGTGGGCCACCAGCTTGAGCGGCAGTTCGCGCGCCTCGAGAATCTGGTCGCGGACGAGGTTCGTGACGGGCACTTCCGCGGTGGGAATGAGGTAGTAGCCCTGCTCGCTGCGAACCTGGAAGAGGTCCTGCTCGAACTTGGGCAGCTGGCCCGTGCCAGTCAGCGAGGCTGGCGACGCCAGATAGGGCACATACACCTCGGTGTAGCCGTGCTCGCGCGTGTGCAGGTCGAGCATGAACTGCCCCAGCACGCGATGCAGGCGCGCCAGCGCCGCACGCAACACGACGAACCGTGCGCCGGCCAGACGTGCACCGGCTTCAAAGTCCATGCCGCGGCCCAGGCGCTCGCCCAGTTCGACGTGGTCACGCACCATGAAATCAAACTGCTTCGGCTGGCCCCAGCGACGCACCTCGAGGTTGGCCTCTTCGTCGCGCCCATCGGGCACGGTGTCCTGCAGCAGGTTGGGCAACAGCAGCTGCGAGGCGTCCAGCTGGTCCTGGATGACCTGGAGTTCTGTTTCCGCGGCAGTCAACTGGGCTGCCAGTTCGTCGCCCTGGGCCAGCAGCGGCGCAATGTCTTCGCCCTTGCCTTTGGCCATGCCGACGGCCTTGGCCTTGGCATTGCGCTCTGCGCGCAGGCGATCGGCTTCCATCTGCGACAGTTTGCGACGCTCTTCGAGACCGCGCAGGGTCTCGACGTCGAGGACAAACCCACGGCGGGCCAGATTGCGGGCCACGGCTTCAGGGTCGCTACGGAGCAGCTTGGGATCGATCACGGTTTCTTCCTGTCTGAGTTGCGGCGCTTCTCCATGGCCTCGGCGATACGGATCTCCAGGCCACGGGGCGCCGGCGAATAATAACGCCGGTCGGGCATGTCATCGGGCAGATAGCGCTCGCCTGCGGCGTAGGCGTCGGGTTCGTCGTGGGCATAGCGATAGCCCTGCCCGTTGCCGATGTCGCGCATGAGCTTCGTGGTGGGATTGCGAAAGCGGGCCGGCACATCGAGCGTCCCAAACCGTTCGACGTCTGCACGGGCTTCTGCGAAGGCCGTATAGACCGAATTGCTCTTGGCAGCGACCGCCAGGAACACCACGGCAGAGGCCAGTGCCAGCTCGCCCTCGGGGCTGCCCAGGCGATCGTAGGTTTCCCAGGCTTCCAGGGTCATGGGCAGCGCGCGCGGATCGGCCAGGCCAATGTCTTCGATGGCCATGCGCACGATGCGGCGCGCCAGGTAGAGCGGGTCGCAGCCACCGTCCAGCATGCGGGCCAGCCAGTACAGCGCGGCATCCGGGTCGCTGCCGCGCACCGCTTTGTGCAGCACCGAGATCTGGTCGTAGAACTGATCCCCGCCCTTATCGAAACGACGCCGGCCGCCGGCCGCCACTTCTGCCACCTGCTCGCGCGTGATCACCGCATGGCCGTCGCGTTCGACGGCCAGGTCGGCCACGATCTCCAGCATGTTGAGCGCGCGACGCGCGTCGCCATCGGCCGCCTGTGCCAGCAGCGCCAGCGCATCGTCATCGATGCCGATGTCACGCTCGCCCAGGCCACGCTCGCTGTCGCCCAAGGCGGCAGACAGCAACTGTGCCAACTCTGCCGTGCCCAGGGACTTCAGCACGTACACGCGGGCCCGCGACAGCAAGGCGCTGACCACTTCGAACGACGGGTTCTCGGTGGTGGCACCGACGAAGGTAATGGTGCCGTCTTCGACAAACGGCAGGAAGGTGTCCTGCTGGGCCTTGTTGAAGCGATGCACCTCGTCGAGGAACAGCAAGGTGGGTTGGCCCTGGGCGCGCGCGACGCGGGCCTGCTCGACGGCAGCGCGGATGTCCTTCACGCCAGCCATGACCGCGGAGAGCGACAGGAACTGCGCCTGCACGGTGGCGGCGATGAGTCGGGCGAGCGTGGTCTTGCCCGTGCCGGGCGGGCCCCACAGGATCATGGAGTGGAGCCGGCCGGAATCGATGGCCTGGCGCAGGGGTTTGCCGGGCGCGAGGATCTGCTGCTGGCCAGAGAATTCAGCCAGGGTTCGAGGCCGCATCCGGTCCGCAAGCGGACGGAGCGGATCGCTCATCGCTGCCGCCGTGTCAGCAGGCCCTCGATAAAGCTGGCCCAGCGTCCCAGGGGCGTGGCGGCCAGGCCCAGGCCCACCACACTGCCGGCCGCATCGGCGGCCAGGTCCAGCAGGTCGGCCTCGCGACCCAGGCCCATCAGGCCTTGCGCAATCTCGATGCCGCCGCCGAAGGCCAGCAGCGCAAGGAACAGATACAGGTAGTCCCAGCGCCTCATGACGCTCGCGAACCAGAAGGCCAGCACCGCATAGGCAGCCGCATGCTCGATCTTGTCGGAGATCCCCAGGGAAGGCAGGTTATTGGCCGGCAGCAGGCTCATGACGGTGATGAACAAGGCCATGAGCAGCCCGAGGCAGAGCCAGGCACGCGGATAGCGCAGGGTGGTCAGCAGGACGGGCTTCATGGTCAACGGCCTATTTGAGCGGAGTGCCGATCACATCGACACCGGGCGGCGCGGTGAAGTTCACCTGGGCAGGGTCCACGGGCCGATTGCGCTGGCTGCTCTCAAAGCTCAGCGTGGCCTTCTGGCCCAGCTTGTCTTCCAGCACCATGCGGCGCAGGTCGGTGCCCAGAAAGCCAAAGCGTGCCACCCGGAAGTCGGCGTCCTTCTGGTGGGGCACGACCTTCACCCAGTCCAGGCCGTCACTGCGTGACGCTGCGCTGACCTCAAACGCGTCGCGCACCCGTGCCGTGCCAGACAGCAGCATGGCCGGCGTCTGCGACAAGGCTGCGTCGATCGGCTTGACCGTGACCTGCTCCAGGTCGCGGTCGAAGAACCACAGGTTGCGGCCATCGGCCACCAGCAACTGACCACCCTGCCCCGCGCCACGCGGCGCCAGGTCCCAGCGAAACTTGCCCGGACGCACGATCGTGAGGCTGCCGCTGCCCTGCCCCACGGACTTGCCGCGGGCATCCACCACCGACTCAGTGAGGGTCGCGCTCCAGGTGGTCAGGCCGTCGAGGTAGCGATCAAGCGCGGTGTCGGCAGCGGGCGTTGCCGCACCTGCTGTCACCGCGAGCAGTATCAGCGCCGCACAGGCCAGCCTGCGCATCAGCCGGATCATGACTGGCTTCCGGGCGGCGGCGGCGCCAGCACTTCGCGCGCACCATTGGACTGCAGCGGCCCGACCAGGCCTGCCGTCTCCATTGCTTCGATGAGGCGCGCGGCGCGGTTGTAGCCGATCTTCAGGCGACGCTGTACGTACGAGATCGACGGCTTGCGCTCGGTGACAACGATCTTTACCGCCTCGTCATACAAGGCGTCCTGCTCGGCGTCGCCGCCCAGCGTGCTGCCGTCATCCTCGCCCATCAGCCCCGGAATCGACTGCGTCGGGCCGGAGAGCACCTCGTCGATGTAGTTGGGTGGCGTGGCAGACTTCAACGCCTGCACCACGCGATGCACCTCCTCGTCGGACACGAAGGCGCCATGGATGCGCGTGGGCACGGAGGTGCCCGGCGGCAAATACAGCATGTCGCCATGACCCAGCAGCGACTCGGCGCCGCTCTGGTCGAGGATGGTGCGCGAATCGACTTTGGCCGACACCTGGAAGGCGATGCGCGTGGGAATGTTGGCCTTGATCAGGCCGGTGATCACATCGACCGATGGTCGCTGCGTGGCCAGGATCAGGTGGATGCCCGAGGCACGCGCCTTCTGCGCCAGCCGGGCAATGAGCTCTTCGACCTTCTTGCCGACGATCATCATCAAGTCTGCCAACTCGTCGATGATCACGACGATGTACGGCAGTGGCTCCAGGTCGGGGATCAGGCGCTGATCGAAGGTCGGGTCGTTGGCCGCGCGCGCGATCATGACCGGGTCCTTGATGGGTTTTCCGGCGGCGTTGGCGTCCTTGATCTTGCGATTGAAGCCACCCAGGTTGCGGACACCCATCGCAGACATCAGCTGGTAGCGGCGTTCCATCTCGGCCACACACCAGCGCAGCGCATTGGCCGCCTGCTTCATGTCGGTCACGACGGGCGCCAGCAGGTGCGGAATGCCCTCGTAGACCGACAGCTCGAGCATCTTCGGGTCGATCATGATCAGGCGCACATGCTCGGCCGTGCTCTTGTAGAGCAGGCTCAGCACCATGGCGTTGATGCCCACGGACTTGCCGGAACCGGTGGTGCCGGCAATCAGCAGGTGCGGCATGCGCGCCAGGTCCGCCACCATCGAATGGCCCGCGATGTCCTTGCCCAGCGCCAGCGCCAGCGGCGAGGCCACTTCGTCATAGACCCGGGACTTGATGATCTCGCCCAGGGTCACGATCTCGCGCTTCTCGTTCGGAATCTCCAGGCCCATGACCGACTTGCCCGGGATGACCTCGACCACGCGCACGCTGATCGCCGACAGCGAGCGCGCCAGGTCCTTGGCCAGCCCGCTGATCTGGCTCACCTTCACGCCCGGCGCAGGGCGCATTTCGAAGCGCGTGACCACCGGGCCGGGGTGCACGGCCACGACCTCCACCTCGACGCCGAAGTCGCGCAGCTTGATCTCGACCAGCCGCGACAGGGATTCCAGCGCCTCCGGGGTGTGGGAGGCCACGCGCTGCGGCGCATCGTCCAGCAAGCTCAGGGGCGGCAGCTCCTTGGACTGGGGTGCCTCGAACAGGGCCACCTGGCGTTCTTTCTCGACGCGCTCACTCTTCTCGATGACCGGCGCAGGCTGCTCGATGATCGGCACCACGCGCGTGGCGCTCTTTTTCTGCTCGACCTGTTTGGTTTCCTGGCGCGCCTTCTTGCGCTCCTTGCCCTCGTCCCGGTCGCGCTTGGCGGCCAGGTGCGTGCGCAGGAGCGAGACGCCGTTCCAGGCCCAGTAGCCCAGCTTGTCGATGACCTGCAGCCAGGAGACATGGAATGCCAGGGCAATGCCCGACATCCAGGCCGCGATCAGCACCAGCGTGGCACCCAGGACCTGCAAGCCACCCGACAGGCCCCCGCCAATGAGGATGCCCACCACGCCACCGGCGGACTGGCGCAGCACACCCGGCTGCCAGTGCAGCATCGCCAGGCCGCAGCTGGCCAGCAGGGTGAGCACGAACCCGGCAATGCGCACGGCCGTGTTGGCCCGTGTGCTGGGCTGGGGCAGCGCGCCCACCCGCCGCCGGAACAGCAGCCAGCAGGACACGCCCAGCATGGCCGGCAGCAGGTAAGCCGGACGGCCAAAGAGGAAATACAGGAAGTCGGCCACCCAGGCACCGATGGGCCCGATGGCGTTGTGGACGGCAGCAGAGGACCCGGTGAACGAGAACCCGGGGTCTTCGGGGTGGTAGCTGAGCAGCGCTACCAGGATGACCAGGGCCACGACGGCAAGCACGAGGGCTGCGCTCTCGCGCAGTGCCCGCAGGACCAAGGCGGTAAACCGGGAACCGCCGGAAAGCGAAGACGCTTGCGCCAAACCTCGAATTCTCTCTGGTTACGGCACAATAGGAGCTGCCGATCGAACTGAAGGAAAGTATACATGACGGGTTCCCGACACAGCCGCCTCATCATCCTGGGCTCTGGCCCTGCTGGTTACAGTGCTGCCGTCTACGCGGCGCGCGCCAACCGCGCCCCCCTGCTGATCACGGGCGTGGAGCAAGGCGGCCAGCTGATGACAACCACCGAGGTGGACAACTGGCCTGGCGACGTGGAGGGCCTGCAGGGACCGGCGCTGATGGAGCGCATGCGCCGCCACGCCGAGCGCTTCCATACCCAGATCGTCAACGACCACATCCACACCGTGGACCTGCAGCAGCGCCCGCTGCAGCTGGTGGGCGATTCGGGCACCTACACCTGCGACGCGCTGATCATCGCCACGGGCGCGGCCGCCAAATACCTGGGCCTGCCCTCTGAAGAAGCCATGAAGGGCAAGGGCGTTTCGGCCTGTGCCACCTGCGACGGCTTCTTCTTCCGTGGCCAGAACGTGGCCGTGATCGGTGGCGGCAATACCGCCGTCGAAGAGGCCCTGTACCTCTCGAAGATCGCCGGCCATGTGACCCTGGTGCATCGCCGCGACAAGCTGCGCAGCGAGAAGATTTTGCAGGACCACCTGCACGAGCGCGTAAAGGCCGGCAAGGCCAGCATCATCTGGAACCACGAGGTCACCGAAGTGCTCAGCGACGACAGCGGTGTCAGTGGCCTGCGCCTGACCTCCACCACCGGCGACGGCACGTCCCAGGACATCGCCGTCACCGGCGCCTTCATCGCCATCGGCCACTCCCCCAACACGGCGATCTTCAACGGCCAACTGGCCATGAAAAACGGCTACCTCACGGTCAAGAGCGGCAGCGAGGGCAATGCAACGGCCACCAGCGTGCCAGGCGTGTTTGCGGCCGGCGACGTGGCCGATGCCGTCTACCGCCAGGCGATCACCTCGGCCGGTTCCGGATGCATGGCCGCACTGGATGCGGACAAGTATCTGGAGTCGCTCGACGCGACAGGCTGACCCGCCCATGGCCTTGCGCACCCAGCAGATCCGCTCGATCGACACCGTCGAGGCGAGCCACTGGAATGCGCTCGCCGGGACGCACTGCCCGTTCCTGCGCCACGAGTTCCTCGCGGCGCTGGAGCACACCGACTGCGTGGGCCCCGGCACGGGCTGGGAGCCTGCCCACCTGCTGCTGCATGACGAGCAGGGCCTGGTGGGTGCCGTGCCCGCCTACCTGAAGTCCCATTCCTGGGGCGAGTTCGTGTTTGATCACGGCTGGGCCCAGGCATATGAACGGGTGGGCTTGGAGTACTACCCGAAGCTGGTGGCCGCGGTGCCCTTTTCACCGGCCACTGGCCCCCGTTTGCTGGTGCGCCCTGACGCCGACCACGACACCGTCGCCCGCGAACTGATCCACCGTCTGCAGGACATCACGCAGTCAGGGCAGCTGTCGTCGGCCCATCTGCTCTTTCCCGAGGACGCTGACCGCCAACTGCTGCAGCAGGAAGGCTGGCTGCTGCGCCGGGACTGCCAATTTCACTGGCACAACGAGGGCTATGCGGACTTCGAGGCCTACCTCGCTACCTTCACAGCCGAGAAGCGCAAGAAGACGCGGCGCGAACGGCGGCGCTGCGAGGAAGCCGGTATCGGGTTCCAGACCCTGCGCGGCCCCGACCTCACACCGGCACTGCTGGAGGTCATCTACCGCTTCCACGCGGAGACCTTCCTGCGGCACGGCAACCAGCCCTATCTGACCCGCGCATTCTTCACGGAGATCGCCCGCACCCTGGGTGACAGGCTGATGGTCAAGCTTGCGGTCCAGGGCGAGCGGCCCGTGGCTGCAGCCATCTTCTTCTGGTCACAGGACGCGCTGTACGGGCACTACTGGGGCGCGCTGGAGGACTTTCACAGCCTGCACTTCGAGTGCTGCTACCACCAGGGCATCGAGTTCTGCATCGAACAGGGCATCCAGCGCTTCGAGCCGGGCACACAGGGCGAGCACAAGATCAGCCGCGGTTTCGCCCCGCAATACACCTGGTCCGCGCATTACATTCCCGACGCCCGCTTCCGCTCGGCCATCGCAGGGTTTCTCACGCGCGAGGGCCCGGCGGTCGAGGCCTACGCCACGCAGGTTGCACAGCACACGCCCTTCCGGCGCGCATGAAACGCATCACCTGGCTGTCAGCGCAGGATCCACCCGACCGCTTTCCACCCGTTGACCAGGCGCTGGACGACCCGGCCGGCCTGCTGGCCGGTGGCGGGGATCTGTCGCCGGAACGACTGCTGGCGGCCTATCAGCGCGGCATCTTCCCGTGGTATTCGCCCGGCCAACCCGTGCTGTGGTGGTCACCCGATCCGCGCGAGGTGCTGTTTCCCG
>CANGFJ010000072.1 GCA_947453065.1 Pseudomonadota bacterium | reverse complement strand
CCGTCGAGGCTTACCGGCTGGTGGGCAAGCCGCTGCCTCGCCGCGACACGACCGCCAAGGTCCTCGGGCAACACGCCTACATCCAGCACCTGCGCCTGCCCGGCATGCTCCACGCCCGCGTGGTGCGGCCCCGTGGTCAGAGCGCCTATGGTGCCGGCGCCCGCATCGTCAGCGTTGATGAGCGCTCCATCCGACACATTGCCGGTGCGCGCGTCCTGCGCCGCGCTGACTTCCTGGGCGTCGTGGCGGCATCGGAATGGGATGCGGTGCGCGCCGCCCAGCAACTGAAAGTCACGTGGGATACTCCCCCTGCGCTGCCGGGCACCGCGGGGCTGCATGCCCAGATGCGCGCCAGCGAGGTCGATACGCGCGTGGCCCTGGAGCGTGGCGACCTGGCCACCGGTTTCGCCACCGCCGCGTACACGGTGTCGCAGACCTGTCGCGGCCCCTACCAGGCCCATGTGCCCTTCGCACCGAACTGCGCGCTGGCCGATGTGGGCGCGGAGGCTGCGCGGGTCATCTGCTCCTCGCAGGACGTCTATAACGCGCGGCGTGGCATTGCATCGCTGCTGGGCCTGCCCGTGGACAAGGTCCGCGTGCAGTACGGCGAAGGCGCGGGCACCTTCGGCCACAGCTGCTATGACGACGTGGCGCAGGCCGCGGCCCTGCTCTCGCAGTTGGCCGGCCAGCCGGTGCGCCTGCAGTTCATGCGCTGGGACGAGCACGGCTGGGACACCTATGGCCCCGCGCATGTCGGCGAAGTGCGGGCCGCCGCCAGCGCCGAGGGCCGGCTCACCGCCTACGAGTACCACGGCTGGCAGCATGGCTGGAGCCTGGTGGAAACCAGCGCACAGCTCACCGGCGTGCCGGCAGCCGAATGGCCCGCCTCCGCCGTGCAGGGCGTAAACCCGCTTGATGCGGGGGGCATGTACGACATCCCGCACCTCAAGCTGGTTAACCACCGCCTGCCGGGGCTGCAGTACCTGCGGGGGGCCTGGCTGCGCTCCCCGCTGGACCTGTCGTTCTCGTTTGCGTCGGAACAGGCCATCGACCAGCTGGCGCATGCCCTACAGCTGGATCCGTATGCCTTTCGCCGCCGGAACATCAAGGACGGGCGCTGGTTGGGCGTGCTCGACGCTGTCGCCCAGGCCGCAGGCTGGACGCCGCGCACCACCGAGAGGCTGCCCAACGCGGGGGCCACAATCGTGCGGGGTCGTGGCATCGGCCTGGGTACGCACCTGGTGTCGTATGGCGCGGCCGTCGCTGACATCGAGGTCAACCTGAAGACCGGGCACGTAGCGATCAAACACCTGTATGGCGCCATCGATGCAGGCCTGGTGGTCAACCCGGCCAATGTCGAGAGCCAGATCACCGGCCAACTGGTGCAGACGGCCAGTCGCCTGCTCAAGGAAGAAGTGACCTTCGACCACGCGCGCGTCACCAGCCTGGACTGGGCCAGCTACCCCATCCTGCGCTTCGAGGACTGCCCGGCGGTGACGCCGATCGTGGTGCAGCGGCTCGATCAGCGCTCTACCGGCGCGGGTGAAGAAACCATGGCCGCAGCAGCCGGTGCGATTGCCAACGCCTTCTTCGATGCCACCGGCGTACGGATGCAGGAGTACCCGTTAACGCCAGCCCGCGTACTGGCCGCCCTGCAGGCGGGCGATTCACGAGACGTTCATCTCCGCCGCGTAAAGTGAATCCCAAGGCCCCAGCCTGCCATCAACGGACTCCCATCGGACCCTTCAGACTCCCGATTGGATTTGAGCTTCCGGCAAGCGGGGCCCTTTTTATTTTCCCTTTCGCACCGGCCTAGAGGGCGCGCAGCACCCGCCGCCCGGGCCGGCTGGAATAGCGCGTCAAGGCATCGTGGATCTCGACCTCCACCTCGCGGCTGCGCCCCCCATAGACGTGTTCCTTGAGCCAGGGCGCCTCGGCTGCGGCCTCATCGCGCGTCATCGTCTTGTGCCAGCAGCGACGCTTGGCGTCCCAGCGATAGCCGCGGTTCTTCAGCGCATCCTTGCTCTCGAAGGGCGCATCAAGCGCTGACAGGCGATAGGAGAGCTGCGGGCCGGACTCCAGCAGCCGACGCCAGGCGATGTCACCGGACTTGGGCAGCGGCAGGCGCAGGACTTCCAACAGTGCCCGGCAGTCAATTTCGCTGCGATGGCCTTCATAGAAGAAGCCCTGCTGGCCGGCCAGGTAATCGAGCTTGGCGCCGGCGAAGCCTTCGCGCGCCCACGGAATCTCGGCATACGAACACAGCCAGCGCTGAGACTCGAACACCGGCAACCGTCGCTCGAGGAACTGCCGATCGAAGGCGGCGTTGTGCGCCACCACCCAGGTGACGCCTTCGAGCATCTCGGCCACCGCCTCGTCATCGATGCGATGACCGGCGACCATCTCGTCGGTGATGCCATGGATCTGGGTCGACTCAGGCGGTATGGGGCGGCCCGGATCCTCGAGGCTGTCATACACATCGGTGATCCAGACAATCTCGCCCGTGGCAGGCACGAACTCGAAACACACCATGCCCAGTTCGATGATGTGGTCGGCCTCTGGATCGGTGCCGGTGGTCTCGGTGTCCAGCACGATGGCTTTCTGCAGGGGGCCTGCGGCCTTGACGCCGAACTCGTCGCGCGGCACCAAGCGGCGCAGCACGCGGTAATCGCCCGAGGACTCCAGCACGCGTGCCGCGTCTTCAAACGCCGCAGCCGATCCAGACCGTTCTTCCGTCAAACCGCACTCCCAGCGCGCTGAACCCATTGCGCGCCCTGCAGCCTAACCGCTCTGCCAGTCTCTGGCACCCAGTCAGTCAGTACTGCGGACCGGGGGTTCCCAGCGTGCGGCCATCCATAAAGGTGGCCGTCATGAACGAACCACCCGGCTCGCCGCTGCGCATCGGGTGGATCTTCATCACCACCTTGTCGCCCGTCTTGAAGGAATTGCGCTTCCAGCCCTGCCGGCTCACCAGATTGGGGCTGTCCCCTTCCACCGACCAGTCCTCCATGCCGCCCTTGGCGTTGGGCACACTGATCTGGATCCAGACGTGCGGATTGGTCCACTGGAATTCCGTGATGGTGCCCTCGAGCACGACTTCCTTCTGCAGGTCGAACATGGTGCGCGAGTGATGGGCCAGCACCGGGGCCGCGCCCAGCACCAGCAGCGCAGACAGGCCCAACCCTTTAACGAACGTGAGTGTCATCGGCTTCTGTCCCCGTGTGGGTTACTGCGTGCTCGTGTGGCCGGGCCGGATGATGTCGCGGTTATTTTCCTCGCAGACATATTCCATGATGTGCAGGTCGGGCCCACCCCGCTTGTAATGACGGGTCACGACCCAGGGCTGGGTAAAGGCGCCGGGGTCCGTCAAGGTCAGGACGTCCTCCAGGGCTTCCGGACCGGTGAGCCGGATGCGTTCACGGATCGTGAGCTGGCCGCTGTGCTCCAGCGACGTCGAATCGAAGCTGGTATCGGCCCGGATGCCGATGGTATCCACCACGAGCGTTTGTCCTTCCCAATGACCGACGGAATACCCGTTGAAGGTGATGTCCACCTCATCGGCCGGCGGCAGCTTGCGCCCATCGGTAAAGACGCGACGCACCTGGCTCGACCATTCGGCGATGATCGTCACCTGCCCGGCTGTCTGCAGGATCTCCAGCGGATAGCTGGCCACCATGAACCGCGGCATGCCCGGCGGCAGGCAGCCGGAAGTCGGATCGGCAACCACCTCTCCACGCGCCCGCGCAGCCGAGGTAGCGGTGAATCTGGCGGCATAGGCCGTATTAAACGGGGGCGGCTGGTTGGCGGGATTGAAGCGGGTGCCTTCGGCGCGCTCCCAGATACCTCCCAGGTCCGGCACGACACCACCGGGCAGCCTGGTACCCGGCACCTGGGCCATCGCACCCAGCGCCAGACCCAGCCCCAGGCTTCCCAGCAGTGCCGTCAGGGCGTGATTCATGAAACGTCTCTCGCCTGACCGGGACACGTCTGCGCCTCCAGCACTGTCAGCCAGGCCAGGGCCTGCTGCCGGGACTCACCGCACATCTCGACGTTGGCCGCGAGACCCGCGCAACAGGCCGGCCGTTCCGGCTGACCGAAGATGGCACAGCGGTAGTCGTCCAGCAGCTGCACGCAGCGCACGCCCGCCGGCTTGCCCTGCGGCATGCCGGGAATCGGGCTGGAGATCGACGGCGCGATGCAACAGGCGCCACACCCGCTACGGCAGTCCATGGCGCCGCGCAGTTCAGTACGCCGGAGCGGCGCCCGCCGCTGGCGTCGCACCCGCACCATTGCCCAGCGTGCGCCCGTCCGGGAAGGTGGCGCTCATGAAGGAGCCACCCGGCTCACCGCTACGCATCGGGTGGATCTTCATCACGACCTTGTCGCCCGTCTTGAACGAGTTGCGCTTCCAGCCCTGGCGACCCACCAGGTTGGGGCTACCGCCTTCTACCGACCATTCGTCCACGCCGCCTTTGGCGTTGGGCACGCTGACCTGGATCCAGATGTGCGGATTCGTCCACTGGAATTCCTTGATCGTGCCGTCGAGCACGACTTCCTTCTGCGGATCGAACATGTTGGCCGAGTGGTGCGCAACCACCGGCGTGGCACACAGCCCCGCCGCGACACACATGGCGAACCCTTGATTGAACGTGAGTTTCATTTTGTGCTGCTCCCTTGTGAATTACGGCGTGGTCTTCTGGCCAGGCAGGATGATGTCGCGGTTATTTTCTTCGCAGACATATTCCATGATCTGCAGTCCCGGGCCGCCACGCTTGTAGTGCCGCGTCACGACCCAGGGCTGCGTGAAGGCACCCGGATCGGTCACGGTGATGACGTCCTCGATGGTCTTCGGGTCGGTCAGGCGGATGCGCTCGCTGACCGTGAGCTGGTCGCTGTGCTCCAGCGGCGTGGCATCAAAACTGGTGTCACCGCGAATGCCGATCGTCTCGACAACCAGCGTCTGCCCCTCCCAGCGGCCAACGGAATAGCCGTTGAAGGTGATGTCCACCTCATCGGCCGGCGGCAGCTTGCGGCCATCGGTGAAGATGCGGCGCACCTGGCTCGACCACTCGGCAATGATTGTCACTTGCCCGGCAGTCTGCAGGATCTCCAGCGGATAACTGGCGACCATGAACCGCGGCATGCCCTGCGGCAGGCAGCGCGAGGTGGGATCGGCGATGACTTCACCGCGGGCGCGAGCCGCCGTGGTGGCTTTGAACTTGGCAGCGTATTCCGCATTGAACGGGGGCGGCTGATTGGTGGGATTGAAGCGGATGCCTTCGGCACGCTCCCAGATGCCGGTCAGGTTCGGCACAACCGCACCACCGGGCAACTTTGTGCCAGGCACCTGGGCGTTGGCAGCGCCGACCAGCCCCAGGACCAGCCCCCCCAACAGCACCGCAGAAATTGTTTTTTTCATGGACGAGTCTCTTCTTGGCGAGGGCTGCATGCTCCTGCGAAAACAGTGGCAGAGCAAGCGCCCCTCTTTACAGGGGGCCTGTATCCGATTACGGTTAAAAAAAGCGCGGTGCTGTGAATGGCAGGCCGCACAAAAAGAACAAATGCCGGTTGTTTCAACACCAGCGCAAACCAGACCACCCTTCATCGGCCGCCGGTGAAGACAGACTCAAGATTAAAACGGGGGATATGTCCATGAAAATTCAAAGAATTGGCAGCCAGAGAAAGACGGCGAAGTACGTCGCAACCGGCTTCGCCAGCCTGGTCGCCGCAGCCGTCACGGCAAGCCTGGCCCAGGCCCAGAGCGCCGCCAATCCAGACGATTCCCTGCAGGAAGTCACCGTGACCGGTTCGCGCATCGCGAAGACCGGCTACACGACCCCGACGCCGGTCACCGTGTTGAGTGCGCAGTTGATGGAAGACCTCAATGCCACCAATGTCGGTGCCGCAGTGAGCCAGATGCCGGCCTTCAAGCCGAGCAACACCCCCACCAATAACGGCTGGGGCAGTTTCAACGTCGGCGCGCAGATCGTGAACCTGCGCGGCCTGGGCGTGAACCGCAACCTGGTCCTGGTCGATGGTCGCCGCTTCGCGCCCGTGACCCGCGAAGGCACGGTCGACCTCAACCTGATTCCCAGCGGCCTGGTGGAGCGAACGGACGTTGTCACGGGGGGTGCCTCGGCGGCCTACGGCTCCGATGCGATCGCTGGCGCGGTCAACGTCATCCTCAACAAGAAGCTCCAGGGCATCAAGGGCCAGGTCGACTACGGCACCTCCTGGCGCGGTGACGGCTCCGACATCCACGTCTCGCTGGCTGGCGGCGACGACTTCGGCGGCGGCAAGGGCCACTTCATCCTGGGCGGCGAGTACGAGAAGCAGGACGGCATCGGCGACTGCTTCACTCGGCCGTGGTGCCATGGCGGCCAGGTCGTCACGAACACCGGCGTCGGTGCCGTGGCTGGACAGCCCTACTTGGTCCGCACCGATGTCGGCGGCGGCTTCCAGGCCAACACGGGCGGTGTAATCAACTACATCAATAACAGCACGTCGGCCACCGCGCCGATCCGCGGCATGTTCGGCAACACCGGCACCACCGGCGGCGTCACCTTCAATGCAGTCGGCCAGCCGGTCGCCTACACACTGGGTGCCCCGGCGAGCGGCACCAGCATGGGCGTTGGCGGCGATGCCGTGTCAGGCATGACGACCACGCAGTTGCTGGTGCCCGTCGACCGCTACACGACCTACGGCCACCTGGACTACAACTTCACGGACTCCCTGCACGGCTTCATCGAAGGCTCGTATGGCCATGTGTCGGGCACCACGCTGCAGTCCCGCTATTTCGGCACTGCGCTGACCATCTTCGCGGACAACCCCTACATCCCCGCCGCCATCCGTGCCGTGGCCGGTGTAGCCCCCTCGCTGGCCGCTCCCGCCTCGGCCACCCCGGCGCTGGCAAGGCCCGCCGCCGGCGTGTTCAACCTCCAGGTGCTGGGTCAGCGTCGCGGCGAATCCGCATCCACGGCCACGACCTACCGCGTCACCTTCGGCCTCGACGGCAAGCTGGCAGGCAGCTGGACCTGGGACACCTACTACCAGTACGCCCACACCGACCGCGACCAGGAAGTGGCCAACAACCTGGTGGTCGGCGCCTCGCGCGTCATCAACAAGCCTGGCAGCGGCGGCCTGGAAGCCCCGGGTGCCCTCGCTTTCTGGACCTGGGCCAACGATGCGGTCTACAACCCGGCCGATGCCGCGCTACCGGCCGCACAGCGGCGCATTGTCTGCCGCGCCACGCTCAGCACCAACGCAGCGCTCGCCGCTGCCGCAGCGGGCTGCGTACCGTTCAATCCGTTCGGTGAGGGCCAGGCCTCGCAGGCCTCGCTCGATTACGTCTACCGGAACCTGCTGGAACAGATCAACATCGACCAGCACGTGGTCGCCGCCAACGTCACGGGCGAACTGTTCAACCTGTGGGCGGGCCCGATGTCCGTGGCCACCGGCCTGGAATACCGTCGCGACTCCACCTCGACAATCCACGACCTCTACTCGCAGTCCTTCGCCTATTTCCAGAACTTCGGTGCGGACTACCGCGCCACGCAGGATGTGTTCGAAGGCTACGTCGAAACCGAGGTGCCGCTGCTGAAAGACCTGCCGATGGCCCGCAACCTCTCGCTCAACGCCGCGGCACGCCAGACGCAGTACAAGACCTCTGGTGTCGGCAGCTACGACCAGGGCGCGCATTCCAACAAATTTGACGTCAGCAGCTGGAAGGTCGGCCTGGTCTGGGATCCGCTGGAGTGGGCACGCGTGCGTGCGACCCGTTCCAAGGACATCCGCGCCCCGAACTTCAACGAGCTGTTCCAGGCCAGCGCCAGCAATTTCACGGCAGTCCTCAACCGCTGGAACGGCAACGTCGGCCAGTTCCCCGCGGGTCTGGCCGGCGGCAATCCGGACCTCGGACCGGAAGATGCCACCACCACGACGGTGGGCCTGGTGCTGCAGCCCAAGTGGGGCTGGAGCGACCGCCTGCGGCTGTCGGCGGACTACTATGACATCAAGGTCAACAACTACATCAGCACGCCGGGCGGCGCGCAGAACATTGTCGACCGCTGCTACAACCTGAACGATCCGCTGACCTGCCCGCTAATCACTTTCTCGGCGGTGGGTAGCAACCCGCAGGGCAACCTGGCCGAAATCCGCAACGTGAACGTCAACCTGCAGTGGCTGCGCACGCGAGGCCTGGACGTGGAAGCCGATTACCGGCTGCCGCTGGACGTCCTGAACCAGGACTTAGGTGGCAACCTCGATCTGCGTCTGCTGGCCACACGCACGTTCGAGAGCAAGACGAACCTCTTCGGTGTGATTACCGACCAGGTGGGCACGACGGGCAGCGCGGGTGGCATTCCGACCTGGCTGGTCAACCTGTACACCACCTACTCGAACGGGCCTCTGTCACTGACGCTCTCCGGGCGCTATATCCCGAAGGGCCTGCTCAGCGCGACCAACATCGGCCCGGATGACCCGCGCTATCTCATCATCGACAAGACAAAGCAGGCCACCTTCAACGGTGTGACGTACTCGCCCATCAACGACAACATCGTGAAGAGCGCGTTCTACTTCAACCTGAACGGCAGCTACAACGTCATGCAGGAAGGCACGCGCAAGCTGCAGCTGTTTGCGTCGGTCAACAACCTGCTCAATCGCACGCCGCCGATGGCCCCCAGCACCACCTACCCGACCAACCCGGTCTACTTCGACCAGATTGGCCGCTTCTACCGGGCTGGCGTACGCTTTAACTACTGACCTGTGCCGCCATCCCAGGATGGCGGGGAGAACACGACGTATGACGACTGTTTCGATCAAGAAAGCCACGGGCCTGTCGATGGCTGCGGCCTGCGCGCTGCTCTGCAGCAGCGTGGCCGGCGCGGCGGCGCCAAAAGGCCCGCCGGACTTCACCGGGGTCTGGACCAATGCGGGTGCGCCGGCCATCGGCGGCACGACGGGCCCGGCCGCCCAGCCGCTGCCCATCCGCCCGGAGGCCAAGGCCCGCGTCGATGCCTACCAGAAGCTGGTGACGCCTCTGGGCGAGACCCCGGGTGGCTGGTGTCTGGGCACGGGGCTGCCTGGCTCCATGCTGGGCTCCGGCGGTTACCCGATGGAGATCATCCAGCGGCCCGAGCAGATCACCATCGTGTACGAGGCGCACAATGAAACGCGCCGCGTGTACTTTGGTGCCCGCAACGCCCCGCAGAATGACCGTGTGCCCGGCCGCAATGGCTATTCAACCGGCCACTGGGAAGGCAACACGCTGGTCGTGGAGACCGACAACCTGGTCGACCAGATCGATCAGCGGTACGCGCATTCCGACGAGGCGAAGGTCGTCGAGCGCTACCATCTGGAAGCCCCTGACGCGCAGGGCCGTCGCATCCTCGTGGCCGACATGACGATGACAGACCCGGCGTTCTACACCGCGCCGGTCACTGCACAGAAGAAGTGGGCGCAGGTGCCCAACGGCCGCCTGCTGCCCTATGAGTGCGCGGAAGAGAACTGGATCAAACGACTGGAAGAGCTGGCCAAGAAAGCCGGCGTTGCGCTTCCCTGAACACGAACCGATTGCTCCGAGGAGACATTGCCATGAAGAACATCACCCTCACGCTGGCCGCCACCATCGCCCTGCTCGGGCTTGCCACGACGGCAAGCGCCCACCATTCGGCCGTGCAGTTTGATTTCACCAAGCAGGTGCCGATCAAGGGCGTGGTCAAGCACTTCCGTGCCATCAACCCACACATGCAGATGATCCTGGCCGTCACCGACGCCAAGGGCACGCACGACATCGAGTTCGAAGGCCACAGCACGAACAACATGTACCGCAACGGCTACCGCAAGGGCATGATCAATGTCGGTGACGCCATCACCGTCAATGTCGCGCCGCTCAAGGATGGCCATGAAGGCGGCTATGTCGTCTCCGCTGTCACGGCATCTGGCGAACCCTTTGGCATGAAGTCCCGCAACCTGGCGGATGCCGCCAAGATCCAGGCGCAGGCCGAAGGCAAGTAGCCTTTGAGGGGAAGGCATTCGCCATCTGGCGACGCCTTCCCCGTCACCCTCGATCGGGTTACCTTCGACGTCCACACCCTGCATCGTGAGGACGCCATGGCCCTCTGGCCCAAGGATTCGACCCCGGCAGCGCCTGCTGCTTCCCACAACGCCGACTCCCAGGCCGCCCGCCCGGCCACGCCTTCCGTTGTGCCCGCCGACGTCCACACCCAATCAAAGGATCGCACTGACATGAAGGAATCGGTCATTGCAGCCGGCCTGATCATCGAAGGCAAGATCATCGGCACGGGCCATGTTCGGGTGGCGGGCAAGTTCAAGGGCGACGTCCAGGTTGAAGGCAACCTGCACATCGACGTCGGCGCCAAGGTGGAAGGCCAGGTGCGCGCGAGCGAAGTGACCATCAGTGGCGAACTACAGGGCAACATCGAAGCCGCCCGACGCGTCGACCTGCAGCAGGGCGGCAGCATCACCGGTGACGTGAAAGCCGGCACGCTGACCGTTGCCGCGGGCTCGCGCATGCGCGGACAGGTGGAGTTCGGCTGGGAAGACAGCGGCAAGGTCGCTGCGACCGACATCAAGGGCCGCAGCAGCGCCGCATGATCGCCGCCCGACCCGGGCAACTGGGCAGTACGCGGGCCTGCCCTCACTGCAAGGCGACGATCCTGGAAAGCGCGGTCGTCTGCCCGGGCTGCCGGCATCACCTGCGGTTCGGCGGCAACGCGGACAGCCTCGTCGCCCAGACCCCGCAGGTCGCCTGGCAGATCGAGGGCACACTGCAACCCGAAGGCGGCGCCCGTGATGCCGAATACTGCATCGTGATCGTCGTGCACGACGAAAAGAACCAGGAAATCGCCCGCCAGGTGGTCAACGTCGGCGCTCTGAAAGGCCATCAGCAACGACGTTTCACGCTCTCCGTAGAAACCTCTGATCCTGCGGCCACCGTGCCGCCGCGGCAACGCTGACCCATGCTGAGCGAACTGCCCCACTCTCCCGCCGCCGAGCGCAACAAGGCACCGATCCTCGAGCAGTTGCAGCGCGTACTGCCCCGCGACGCCATCGTGCTGGAAATCGCCTCGGGTACCGGCCAGCACGTCGCCCATTTCGCAGCGGCCTGCCCGCAGCAGACCTGGCAGCCGTCCGACCCGGATGCACTCAATGTCCTGTCGACGGCCACCCGTTGCGACCAGGCTCGCCTGTACAACGTCCACCCCCCGCTGCAACTGGATGTGCACCAGTCGCCCTGGCGCGTGACCGATGAGTGTGATGCGGTGTTCTGCGCCAACCTGATCCACATCGCCCCGTGGTCAGCGACGGCCGCCTTGCTGGCGGGCGCCGGCCGGGTGCTCCGCGCCGACGGCCCGGGCCTTGTGGTGTTGTATGGCCCGTTCCGGGAAGGCGGCAGGCACACCGCGCCGTCCAACGAAGCCTTTGATACCTCGCTGCGCGCGCGCAACCCGGACTGGGGCGTGAGGGACCTTGAAGCGGTCACCGCCCTGGCTGCGGCGCAGGGCTTCAGGGTGCACAGCCTCGCGCGGCTGCCTGCCAACAACCTGCTCGTCGTGTTCGCCCGCCAGCCGGGTTCTACAACACCCGCAGCAGCGTAAGTCCCTCGCCAATCGGCAGCATCGACAGGTCAACGCGCGCGTCCTGGTGGACATGCGCATTGAACGCCTTCATCGCGATGGCAGCGGGCGTCTCCAGGTGCAGGATCGGCACGCTCGACAGCGCGAGCGTGTTGTCGATGGCAATCAGCCCACCCGTGCGCACCAGTTGCAGCAGGCGCTCGTAATACGGGATGTAGTTGTCCTTGTCCGCATCCACGAAGGCGAAGTCGTAACCGCCACGCCCGCCGGGCAGCGCCAGCAGTTCATCCAAGGTGGCGAGTGCAGGCTGGATACGTAGCGTGATCTTGTCCGCAACCCCGGCCTCGCGCCAGAAAGGTCGCCCGACCTGCGTGAACTCCTCGCTGACATCACAGGCCACGATCGTGCCGTCTGCAGGCAATGCCAGCGCCACCGCCAGGGCCGAATAGCCGGTGTAGGTGCCGACCTCGATGCATCGACGCGCCCCCATCAGCCGCACCAGCAAGGCCATGAACTGGCCCTGCTCGGGGCTGATCTGCATACCCGCCTCGGCGCGTGGTGCAGTGGCGGCCCGCAGTGCAGCCAGCACCGGCGGCTCACGCAGCGAAACACCGAGCAGGTACGCATGGACATCGGGCGATAGGGCGAGATTGCGAGGAGACATGCTGGCGAACTCCGGAGAAGCTATTCTGAGGCCATGATGCCTATCCTTTCGATCCGCGACCTCTCGAAAACCTATGCCGGCGGCCACCAGGCGCTCAAATCGGTCAACCTCACCATCCAGCGCGGCGAGATCTTCGCGCTGCTGGGGCCCAACGGTGCGGGCAAGACCACGCTGATCGGCATCACCTGCGGGCTGGTTAACCCCAGCTCCGGCACGGTGCTGGCCGATGGCCATGACGTGGTGCGGGACTTCCGTGCCGCCAGGCAGGTCATCGGCCTGGTGCCCCAGGAACTCACGACCGATGCCTTCGAGACGGTGTGGGCCACGGTGAGCTTCAGTCGCGGATTGTTCGGCTGCAGCCCCAACCCCGCGCACCTGGAGCGTGTCCTGCGCAGCCTGTCCCTGTGGGACAAGAAAGACAGCAAGATCACCACCCTCTCCGGTGGCATGAAGCGCCGCGTGCTGATCGCCAAGGCCCTGTCGCACGAGCCGCGCATCCTGTTCCTGGACGAGCCCTCGGCCGGCGTAGACGTGGAACTGCGGCGCGACATGTGGAACGTCGTGCGCACCCTGCGCGATGACGGCGTCACCATCATCCTGACCACGCACTACATCGAGGAAGCCGAGGAAAT
>CANGFJ010000071.1 GCA_947453065.1 Pseudomonadota bacterium | reverse complement strand
GGGCCAGATGCTGGCGCTGGACCTGCAGACCGGCACGCTGCTCGAGAACGCGGACATCGACAACCAGTTGAAGTCCCGTCATCCGTACAAGGCCTGGCTCAAGAAGGGCGTTAAGTACCTGGAGTCCGACCTCATTGACCCGGCGCTGGCCGCCGAGCCGATGGACGGCGAGACGCTCAACGTCTATCGCAAGATGTTCAACGTCACCGCGGAAGAGCGTGACGAGGTCATCCGCATCCTGGCGCGCGACGAGAGCGAGGCCGTGGGTTCGATGGGCGACGACACGCCGCTGTCGGTCATGTCGCACCAGCAGCGCAACCTCTACGACTATTTCCGCCAGCAGTTCGCGCAGGTGACCAACCCGCCGATCGACCCGCTGCGCGAGTCGATCGTCATGTCGCTGCAGACGCAGATCGGGCCGGAACTCAACGTGTTCCACCCGTCGGCACACCATGCCGAGCAGATCGTGCTCAATTCGCCGGTGCTCTCGCAGCGCAAGCTGCGCCAGATCATCTCGATGGCCGACCAGGGTGTCTCGCACGCCTTCATCGACCTGCAGTACACGCCGGAAGAAGGCCTCGAGGAAGCGCTGCGCCGCGTCTGCCGCGAGGCCGAAGCCGCGGTACGTGATGGCACGCTCGTGCTGCTGATCTCGGATCGCTACCTGGTCAAGGACAAGATCCCGCTGCATGCGCTGCTGGCCACCGGCGCGATCCATCACCACCTGGTCAAGCTGGGGCTGCGCTGCAAGTGCAACCTCATCATCGAAACGGGCACGGCGCGCGATCCGCACCACTTTGCCTGCCTCATCGGCTATGGCGCGACGGCCGTGTATCCGTACATGGCCTACCAGACGCTGTTCGACATGATGCGCAAGGGCAGCGTGAAGCTGGGCGCGAGCGAACGGGCCGAACTCGGCCGCAGCTACCGCAAGGCCATCCGCAAGGGCCTGTTCAAGATCATGTCCAAGATGGGCATCTCGACGATCGGCAGCTACCGCAGCGGCCAGTTGTTCGAGATCGTGGGCCTGTCGTCGAGCGTGGTGAGCCTGTGCTTCCATGGCACGACCAGCCGCATCGAGGGTGCGAACTTCGAGGACCTGCAGGAAGACCAGCAGTACCTGGCCAAGCGTGCCTGGAATGCCATGCAGTCTGTCGAGCACGGCGGCCTGCTGAAGTACGTGCATGGTGGCGAGTACCACATGTACAACCCCGACGTGATCGCCACGCTGCAGGCGGCGGTGACCTCGGGCAACTACGAGCACTACAAGCTGTTCGCCAAGCTGGTGAACGACCGGCCAGCCTCGGCGCTGCGCGACCTGCTGCAGCTGGTGCCGGGCGCTACGCCGGTGCCCATCGACGAGGTCGAATCGATCGAGGCGGTCATCTCGCGCTTTGACTCCGCGGGCATGTCGCTGGGCGCCCTGTCGCCTGAAGCGCATGAGGCGCTGGCCATCGCGATGAACCGGCTCGGCGCCCGCTCCAACTCGGGCGAGGGCGGAGAAGATTCGGCGCGCTTCGGCACGGAGAAGAACTCCAAGATCAAGCAGATCGCTTCGGGCCGCTTCGGCGTGACGCCGGAGTACCTCGTGAACGCCGAAGTGCTGCAGATCAAGGTCGCGCAGGGCGCCAAGCCCGGCGAGGGCGGGCAGCTGCCCGGCGACAAGGTCAACGAGATGATCGCGAAGCTGCGTTTCGCGCGTCCGGGCGTGGGCCTGATCTCGCCGCCGCCGCACCATGACATCTATTCGATCGAAGACCTCGCGCAGCTGATCTTCGACCTCAAGCAGGTCAATCCGACCGCGCTGGTGTCGGTGAAGCTGGTGGCCGAGCCGGGCGTCGGCACGATTGCCGCGGGCGTGGCCAAGGCCTATGCCGACCTGATCACCATCTCTGGTTACGACGGCGGTACGGGCGCCAGCCCGCTCACATCGATCAAGTACGCCGGCAGCCCGTGGGAGCTGGGCCTGGCCGAGACGCACCAGACCCTGCGTCGCAACGACATGCGCCACAAGGTGCGCGTGCAGACCGACGGTGGCCTGAAGACGGGCCTCGATGTGATCAAGGCCGCAGTGATCGGTGCCGAGAGCTTCGGCTTCGGTACGGCGCCGATGGTGGCCCTGGGTTGCAAGTACCTGCGCATCTGCCACCTGAACAACTGCGCCACCGGCGTGGCGACGCAGAACAACGTGCTGCGCACGAAGTACTTCATCGGCCTGCCGGAAATGGTCATCAACTATTTCCGCTTCGTCGCACAGGAGTGCCGCGAGATCATGGCGCAGCTGGGCGTGCGCACGATGGCCGAGCTCATCGGTCGCGTGCAGTACCTGGAGCCGGCCGATGGCCAGTCGCCGCGCCAGCGTCGCCTCGATCTCTCGCCGCTGATCTCTGACCACGGTCTGCCGGTGGGCGGTCCGCAGTTCTGCCTGGAGCCGAAGAACCCGCCCTTCGACAAGGGTGAGTTGGCCGAGCGCATGGTGCTGGACATGGGTGCAGCCATCGCGGGCGGCACGGGCGGCCAGTGGAGCTATGAGGTCAAGAACTTCAACCGCTCCATGGGCGGCCGCATCTCCGGCGAGATCGCGCGTCGCTGGGGCAACTACGGCATGGACCAGTCACCGCTGGTGGTGAACCTGTCCGGTTCGGTGGGCCAGAGCTTCGGCGTGTGGAACGCCGGTGGCCTGCACATGGTCCTGGAAGGCGATGCCAACGACTACGTCGGCAAGGGCATGGCCGCCGGCAAGCTGGTGCTCAAGCCGCCGCGTCAGTCGGGCTTCCTTGCGAAGGACACGCCGATCATGGGCAACACCTGCCTGTACGGCGCAACGGGCGGCGAGCTGTATGCGGCTGGCCAGGCCGGCGAGCGCTTCGCAGTGCGTAACTCGGGCGCGGTGGCCGTGATCGAAGGCGCCGGCGACCATTGCTGTGAGTACATGACCGGTGGCGTCGTGGCCGTGCTGGGTCGTACGGGCGTGAATTTCGGTGCTGGCTTCACGGGCGGTTTCGCCTATGTGCTGGACCTGGATCGCAGCTTCGTCGATCGCTACAACCATGAGCTCATCGACATCCATCGCATCACGCCGGAAGGCATGCAGGCCAACCTGCAGCACCTCCAGCACCTGATCGAAAAGCACGTCGCAGAGACCGGCAGTGTCTGGGGCGCCGAGATCCTGCGCGACTTCCGCAGCTACATCGGCCACTTCTGGGTCGTGAAGCCCAAGGCCGCGTCGCTGGAATCCCTCATCGAGAACCTGAGTAGGGCCGCCTGATGGCTGACAAGAATCTGCAATTCCTCGACATCCCGCGGCACGATCCGGAGAAAGTGCCTGTGGAGGTGCGCGTCACGGAGTTCAAGGAGATCTACGCGCAGTTCGACCAGCCGGCTGCCGCGCAGCAGGCCGGTCGCTGCCTCTCCTGCGGCAACCCGTTCTGCGAGTGGAAGTGCCCCGTGCACAACTACATTCCGAACTGGCTCAAGCTGATCAACGAGGGCAACCTCTTTGAGGCGGCCGAGCTCTCGCACAAGACCAACTCGCTGCCGGAAGTCTGCGGCCGCATCTGCCCGCAGGACCGTCTGTGCGAAGGTGCCTGCACGCTGAACGACGGCCTCGGTGCCGTGACGATTGGCTCCATCGAGAAGTACATCACCGACGAGGCCTTGAAGCAGGGCTGGCGTCCGGACATGTCGAACGTGGTGAAGACCACCAAGCGCGTGGCTGTCATTGGTGCGGGTCCGGCCGGCCTGGGCTGCGCCGACATCCTCGTGCGCAATGGCGTGACCCCGGTGGTGTTCGACAAGTACGAGCGCATCGGTGGCCTGCTGACCTTCGGCATCCCGCCCTTCAAGCTCGAAAAGGAAGTCGTCGAGAAGCGCCGCGAGATCATGGAAGGCATGGGCGTGCAGTTCCGCCTCGGCGTCGAGGTGGGCAAGGACATCGGCTTCGAGCAGTTGCTGGCCGAGTACGACGCCGTGTTCCTGGGCATGGGCACCTATTCGTATGTGAAAGGTGGCTTCCCCGGCGAAGACCTTCCGGGTGTGCACGAAGCACTGCCGTACCTGGTGTCCAACATCAACCGCGAGCTGGAAATCCCCGACGAGAATGAGTGGGTGAACCTCACTGGTAAGCGCGTCGTGGTGCTGGGCGGCGGTGACACGGGCATGGACTGCATCCGCACGGCGATCCGCCAGGGCGCCGAGTCGGTGACCTGCACCTATCGCCGCGACGAGCACAACATGCCGGGCTCGCGCCGCGACTACAAGAACAGCAAGGAAGAGGGCGCCGAGTTCCTCTTCAACCGCCAGCCGATCGAGCTCGTTGGCACCGACCGCGTCGAAGGCGTGAAGGTCGTGGAGACGCGCCTGGGTGCGCCGGGCCCGCGCGGTCGCCGCATGCC
Organism: Pseudomonadota bacterium; assembly: GCA_947453065.1. Taxonomy (GTDB): domain Bacteria; phylum Pseudomonadota; class Gammaproteobacteria; order Steroidobacterales; family Steroidobacteraceae; genus ZC4RG30. The sequence continues at coordinate 8,727 of CANGFJ010000071.1, read as the reverse complement.
CGAAGTCATCCCGGGCACCGAGCAGGTGATTCCGGCTGATGCCGTCATCATCGCCTTCGGCTTCAACCCGAGCCCGGCGCCGTGGTTCGAGAAGCATGCCATCGCCGCCCATCCGAATGGGCGCCTGCGCGTGTCGGCCGCCAAGCAGACGCCGTTCCAGACCACCAACCCGAAGGTCTTCGCGGGCGGTGACATGGTGCGGGGCTCTGACCTGGTGGTGACGGCCGTGTTCGAAGGTCGCGAAGCGGCCAAGGGCATCCTGGGCTACCTGGGCATGGAAGCCTCATGAGCGCCGACACGTTCATCAAGACCGCCGGCTGGCTCGACTGGTACACGGGGCCGGCCAAGCCGCGCTTCCAGCTGCCGGCCGGCGCCGTGGATGCGCACTGCCATGTGTTCGGCCCCGGTGCCGAGTTCCCGTACGCGCCCGAGCGCAAGTACACGCCCTGCGATGCGTCCAAGCAGCAGCTCTATGCGCTGCGCGACCACCTGGGCTTTGCGCGCAATGTCGTCGTGCAGGCCACCTGCCATGGCGCCGACAATCGCGCCATGGTCGATGCCTGCCTGTCCTCGGGTGGCAAGGCACGTGGCGTGGCCACGGTGCGCCGCTCGATCACCGATGACGAGCTGCAGTCGCTGCATGCCGCCGGCGTGCGCGGCGTGCGCTTCAACTTTGTGAAGCGCCTGGTCGACTTCACGCCCAAAGACGAACTGATGGAAATCGCCGGTCGCATCGCCAAGCTCGGCTGGCACGTGGTGATCTACTTCGAGGCCGTCGACCTGCCGGAGCTGTGGGATTTCTTCACGCAGCTGCCAACCACGGTGGTCGTCGACCACATGGGCCGTCCCGACGTGACCCAGCCCATCGACGGGCCGGAGTTCTCGCTGTTCCTGAAGTTCATGCGCGAACACCCGAACGTGTGGTGCAAGGCCACCTGCCCCGAGCGCTTGTCGGTCACGGGCCCCGTCGCCCTGAACGGCGAGCAGAACGCCTATGTCGATGTGATTCCGTTCGCCCGCAAAGTGGTCGAGGAATTCCCGGACCGCGTGATCTGGGGCACCGACTGGCCGCACCCGAACCTCAAGAACCACATGCCCGATGACGGCCTGCTGGTCGACTTCATTCCGCACATTGCCGTGACGGCCGAGCTGCAGCGCAAGCTGCTGGTCGACAACCCGATGCGGCTCTACTGGCCCGAAGAAGTCCGCTAACCGCGGCAGCCAACAGGGGACAGCATGAACATTTCCAGGTCACTGTCCCTCGCGCTCGCTGCGAGCCTCGTGGTCGGTGTTGGCGCTGCCAGCGCCGCGGCACCGGCCGCGCTGGCCGGTCTCGATGCGGCCTATCCCGCGCTGGATGTGCTGTACCGCGACCTGCACCAGCACCCGGAACTCTCCAACCACGAAGCGCAGACCGCGGCAAAGCTCGCGGCGCCGCTGCGTGCGCTGGGCTATGACGTCACCGAAGGCGTTGGCGGGTTCGGCCTGGTGGCCGTGCTGAAGAACGGCCCGGGCCCTGTGGTCATGCTGCGCACCGACCTGGACGCGCTGCCGGTCCGCGAGCAGACCGGCTTGCCGTATGCCAGCACCGTGACCACAAAAGATGATCGCGGCGACACGGTGCCCGTGATGCACGCCTGCGGCCATGACATCCACATGGTGTCGTGGCTGGGGGCGGCGACGCTGCTGGCGCAGTCCAAGAGCCGCTGGAAGGGCACGCTGGTGTTCGTTGGCCAGCCGGCCGAGGAGATCGGGCAGGGCGCCGCCCGCATGGTTCAGGATGGCCTGCTGACGCGGTTTCCGAAGCCGGACTATGTGCTGGGTATCCATGACACCAACCTGCTGCCCGCCGGACAGGTGGACGCTATCGCAGGGCCGGCCTCGGCAGCATCCAACAGCGTCGACATCGTCATCCACGGCAAGGGTGGGCATGGCGCCTTGCCGCACCTGGCCATCGATCCGGTGCTCATCGGCGCGCGCATCGTGGTGACGCTGCAGTCGATCATCGCGCGCGAGATCAATCCGCTGAACCCGGCCGTCATCACGGTGGGCACCTTCAATGCGGGCACCAAACGCAACGTAATTGCCGAGGACGCCCTGCTGCAGCTCACCGTGCGCTCCTACAAGCCCGAGGTGCAGCAGCAGCTGCTCGCGGCCATCGCGCGCATTGCCAAGGCCGAAGCAGCCGCCGGCGGCGCGTTGCGCGAGCCCACGGTCACCGTCGATCCGCACGAAGCCGCCGAGGTGGTCTACAACGACCCCGCGATGGCAGCGCGGCTGAAGGTGGCCCTGCGTCGCGGCCTGGGCGACGCAGCGGTGCAGGCCATCGAGCCCACCATGGCATCGGAGGATTTCGGCGTATTCGGCCGTGCCGCCGGCGCGCCGTCGCTGCAGTTGCGCGTCGGGTCCATCGAGCCCGACGTGTTCGACAAGGCCCGGGCTGCCGGCCAGCTCGCACCCGGCGTGCACACCCCCTTCTTTGCACCGGACCGCGAGCGCACGCTGCGCGCGGGCGTCGCGGCGCTGACTTTGTCTACGCTTGAACTACTCGGGGAACGCAGCCGATGATCCGTACACCGCTCCTGCCATGCATTGCAGCAGCCTGCGCCGCGCTCTGCGCCGCGTCGTCGCCCGCCGCCGAACACGTGGACGCGCGCAGCCGCGCCATCCACGAATCATTCATCGCGCTCGACAGCCACCTCGACACCCCCGCGCTGCTGGGGGTCGCGGGCTGGAGCATGCTCGACCACCACAGCGTCGTGGCCGATGGCTCGCAGCTCGACCTGCCACGCATGATCCAGGGTGGCCTCGATGGCGGCTTTTTCGCCACGTACATCGGGCAGGGTCCGCTGACGGATGCGGGCCGCGCTGCCGCGCGCGATGCGGCGCTGCTGCGCTTGCAGGAGATCCACCAGCTGGTGGCTGCCAACCCCGGCAAGTTCGAGATCGCCTATACCGCTGACGATGCCGCGCGCATCGCCGCTGCCAAGAAGCGCATCGTCTACCTGAGCATGGAGAACGGCTACCCGGTGGGGCAGGACGTGTCGCTGCTCACCACCTACTACACGCTGGGCGTGCGCATCGCCGGTCCCGTGCATTTTCTGAACAACGACCTGGGCGATTCGAGCACCGACCCCAAGGGGCCGCAGTGGCAGGGCCTGAGCCCGATCGGCAAGGCCTATGTGAAGGAGGCCAATCGCCTCGGCATCCTCATCGACGCCTCGCATGCCTCCGACCAGGTGCTGGACCAGTTGCTGGAGCTGTCAACGGCGCCGATCGTGCTGACGCATTCGGGTGCCAAGGCCATCTACAACCATCCGCGCAACGTCGATGACGAACACCTGCGCCGCCTCGCGGCCAAAGATGGCGTCATCCAGATCTACGCTTACAGCGATTACTTCGTGCCCAATCCGCGGCCGCCCGAGCGAGAAGCCGCCATCGCAGCGCTGCGCAAGCAGTACGCGGGCCAGCGTTCACGCGTCACGCTCGAGGCCCAGGCCAAAGCGCTGGCCGAGATCGATCGCAAGTTCCCCATTCCGCGCGGCACCTTCGAGGACTTCATCGCGCACCTGCTGCATGCGGTGAAGATTGCCGGCGTCGACCACGTCGGCATCGGCCTGGACTTCGATGGTGGTGGCGGTGTCGCAGGCCTGGAGGATGCGACGGACTACCCGAAGATCACCGCGCGCCTGCTGAAAGAGGGCCTGAGCAAGGACGACCTGGCCAAGATCTGGAGCGGCAATGTGCTGCGCATCCTGAAGAAGGCGCAGCTCGCCGCGCAGACGCCCTAGCTAGCGCGCTTCGCCCCAGCCGGCCGTGAACGCCTGGTGCAGGCGGATGGCTTCGCTGGGTGCCGCGGCATCTGCTGCCAGCTGCGACGGACGATAACCCGAGCGCAGGGCGAGCACGTGGATCGCCCTTCCTGCCACCTCAAACCGCACGCGCCAGTCCTGCACCGCCAGGCGCATGACGCCATCGCTGTCGGCCTTAATGCGCCGGTACGGGTGTGGCTGCGGTCCCAGCTTTAGCGTTGTTTCAATGCGTTCGCGCAGCGGCAGCGGGCTGCGCGTGGCGATCCACGCCATCTGTGCCTCGGCCTCGGCGCTGAACGTCACCGTATAGTCCGCGATCGGGTCCGGCGCCAGCCAGCCTCCCTCGGCGTCGGGGAAGGCGTCGGTGTAGGGCACGTAAGGCTTGATGTCGAGGATGGGCGTGCCGTCGAGCAGGTCGACATCGCGCACGAACACCTTCAGTCCCTCGACGCGTTCCAGACGCAACACGGACAGGCCCAGCGGATTGGGCCGGTGTGGCGAGCGCGTGGCGAACACGCCCTTGCGGCCGCTGTCACTGCGCGGCGGCAGCACCTTGGGCCGCCAGCCGGCGTTGTGGTGGAACCAGAAGATCACCCAGATGCGCGGCCAGCCGGCCAGGTCCTCGAGCGCATGCTCGAAGTTGCGCGACGCGGACAGCTCAATCACGCCTTCCAGGTGATCGGCAGCCGCCGGCTGGCGGGGCGCCTCGACCTTCGTCTGCTGCGGGCAGCGCAGAACGCCAATGGGCTCGAGGGTGAGCATGTTCGGAGGTTAGCGTGGCAGCGGCAGATAGCCGATGCGGTCGCCGCGGAACGGTCCGACCCACAGCTGGCCATCGACCTCCAGACCAACGCTGACGCCCTGCAGGGGCTCACTGGCATCGGCGCTGTACACCGGTGCCACCGCCAGCGTCGCGGGCGTCACGCGCACCACGCGCCACCCAGCCATCTGCAGCGGGCCGCTGCCGCTGGCGTCGAACCGTTGCCCGGTGGCCAGCAAGGTGCGGCCGCTGCGAGACCAGCGCAGGTTGTCAGGGGCGAAATCGACGGGGACGCTGTCCTTCTTCAGGTCGATGCCGCGACGGTCGAAGCGCACGATCTGCCGCCCGCCCCAGGCTGCTACGTACAGCACGCGGCCGCCGTCGGTGGTCTCGATGCCGTTGGCGCCCGAGAGTTCGGTGCCCGCGATGGGCGTGACCACCCCGCCTGGGTGCCACTCCAGCACGCCGCCGGTCAGTGCGCCCGTGCGGATGGCGCCCATGCCGCCCTGGCTCTTCGCATAGAACTGGGTCGCCACAAAGCCGCCGTCTGGTAGCGCGGCGACCGAGTTCAGGTACACATCGGCTGGCATCGCCACGCAGCCCACCCAGGTCAGCTGCGGCGTCTTGCCCGCGCTGTTGACGGTGAAGTATTCGATGGCCTCGCGGCCATGGTTGACCACCAGCAGGTGGTGGTGGCTTCGACCCACCGGCCGGATCGCCAGCCCATGCGCTGAAAAGGTGGCGGCATCCGGCGGCGTGCTGCAGTCCGGAAAGCGCCGGGCATCGGGGATGCTGCGCATCGCCGCCGCGGGGAAGGCCTGTTGCCACTGTTTGCGCGCACTGTCGATGAGGTGCAGCCGGCCCGGCACCTGGGGTTCGGCGAGGCCGCTGCCGATAAGCCAAGGCGTGCCGGCAACGCGCACCAGGTCCTCGGTGCCCGTGGGTCCCGTGACGTACTGCAGGTCGGCGGCGGCGGCGGTGCCGATGGTCAGGACCAGCAGCGCCGCAAACAGGGTGGGTCGATTCATGGTGTGCCTTCCGTTATCGTGGGCCGATGATAGACGACGAACCCAAGCTGCAAGTCTGCGACGTGCTGAAGTGCGAGGCCATGTGCTGCTATGACGGCGCCTACCTCGACCCGCAGGAAGAGGCCTTTCTCAACGAGCTCGTGGCACGCGTGCCGGCCCTCAAGGCCCACCTGCCCGAAGAGTTCGTCGTCGAGGGCAGCTGGAACGGCGAGCACCTGGGGCGCAAGACGGCGACCCGCACGCACGAGTACCAGAGCCCGGACTTCCCGAAGCACTTCACCCGCACCCGCTGCGTGTTCGGCGACGCGCAGGGTTTCTGCGAACTGGAAAAGCTGGCGCGCGCCCGCGGCCAGCACCCCTGGACCTTCAAGCCCTCGGTCTGCTGGATGTTCCCGATCCATGCCGAGCGCGTGGGCGAGGAAGTCGAGCCGCCCGTGTGCAACCCGAAGGACGACCCGTACCGCCATGCGGGCTACCCGGGCTATGGCACGGTCGTGGGCTGTGGCCGCCACGACGAATGCGGCAAGCCCTGGCGCGAGGCGATGACCGGCGAATTGGCCTATCTGGCGCAGGCCCGGCGGCTGCCGATCCTGGGCTCTCAGGGCAACACGGTGAAGGACCTGCTCGGCGAGTAGGTCTGCGCGCCCCGTCAGCGTCGGGCGTCCTGGCGCTTGAGGGCGTGCTTCCAGCCCAGCAGCCGCTCGTCGGCGGTGACCAGTAGGGCGCCGTGCGACACGGCGCTGGCGGCGATGAAGCGGTCGGCCGGATCGCCGTGCAAGGCCAGCTGTGCCGACAACAGGGCAATGTCGCCTGTCAGGGGCAGTTCGGTCATGCCGGTCTGCAGCAGCCGGTTGCGCAGCGCCTCTACCGGCAAGCTGGCCTGGAGTCGGCCACGCTCCAGCAACATGGCGACTTCCCACAGGCTGATGGCGCTGAACGCCAGGTTGTCGGCCGCCCCCGCCGCCTCGATGAGCCCGCGGGCGCGCTTGCCCAGCTTCGGGTCCGCAGTCGCCATCCAGATGACAACGTGCGTATCGAGCAGGGTGATCACTGCAGGGCGTCCCAGTCCGCCTTGATGGGGGCCAGGATGTCACCCGTGATGCTGACCTGGCCGGCCCAGGCACCCAGCGGGCTACCGGACACCGCGCGGTGAGGATGCAGTTCAGCGACCGGCTTGCCGTTCTTGGTGACAACCAGTGTTTTGCCGCTGCGCGCCACCTCGTCCATGAGGGCCAGGCAGCGCGCCTTGAAGTCTGATGCCTTGATGGTGTCCATGGCTTTCCCCACATGTATGACTATGGTCATGACCATGGTAAGAAAAGCGCCGGGCAGTCGCAAATGAAATGTGGTTTGGGTGTTCATCCCGCCAGTCTGTCGGCGCTCCGCCGGCCCAGGCAGTGCTGGAACTGCCCGGTTTCAGCAGATTTGTGGGCCGGCTGCCCAGCTGCCAGGCGAAAAAAAACCCCGCTTTTGGCGGGGTTTTCAGTTCAGCAAACGCCTCAGATCGCTCGGTGCAGCTCGCCTTGGCGAGCTGCGCGTGAACAGTAATGTTGCGGGTCGGAATCCCTGGACTTGCGCCCGGCTGCAATCTGCATGGCCTGCGCGTCAGTTCGCGCTTTTGTCGATTCCACAGTGACTGCGATGATTCGCTCGCCCCTGCATGCCCGTGTTCACGTCGATCGTCTGGGTTTCTAGGTTTGTTCCGTCCGTTCCCCCGGCAGGTGTGAGTCTCCTGCGTCATCTCCCCCCGTCTGACTGGCCGGGCTTCTGTGTCCCGGAACCCACAAGAGACTAAATACGTAAGGTATTCAGTCCGTTAGGCGTTACCAAGTCGGCACCACGGAGCGAAGCATACGCCCTGTCTCTTGGAAAATACAACGGTGTTTTTTTACAACATAACCGGAACGGCCCGGATCACATTTCAGCCTGGCAACGGGGATGTGGAAAGCCACGACAGACGGGCGCAGGCCGGGGCCTCACCCTTAGTTGTCAACGCAACGTTCCCTGTACCGGAGTCCTCCCGATGTCGCATTTCCCTACCCAGCGTGGTTTCAGTGGCACGCTTCGACCGCTACGCCTTGAAGGCGACATCCTGGACCTGGAGGTCGAGGGCGAAGTGCCCGGTCAGCTGAACGGCACGTTCCATCGCGTCCATCCGGATGCGCAGTTCCCGCCGAAGTTCGAGAGCGACCAGTTCTTCAATGGCGACGGCATGGTCAGCCTGTTCCGCTTTCGCGGCGGCACCATCGATTTCAAGCAACGGTATGTGCAGACCGACAAGTGGAAGCTGGAGCGCACGGCGGGCCGCTCGCTGTTTGGTGCCTACCGCAATCCGCTGACCGACGAGGAGGCCGTGAAGGGCAAGATCCGCGGCACCGCCAACACCAATGTCATGGTGCATGCAGGCCAGCTCTATGCGATGAAAGAAGACAGCCCCTGCTTCCTCATGGACCCGCTGACACTCGAATCAAAAGGCTATACGGATTTCGGTGGTGCCTTGCGCAGCCAGACCTTCTGCGCGCATCCGAAGATCGATCCGAAGACCGGCAATTTCTGCGGCTTTGGCTATGCGACCCAGGGCCTGCTCACCAAGGAGATGTGCTACTTCGAGATCGACCCGCAGGGCAAGGTCGTCCTGGAGGTGCCGTTCGACAACAAGTACTACTGCATGATGCATGACTTCGGCGTCACCGAAGATTACGTGGTGTTTCACACCGTGCCGATCGTCAGTTCCTGGGATCGACTCAAGGCCGGGCTGCCGCACTTTGGTTTCGACACGACGCTGCCGGTGTGGCTGGGCGTGCTGCCCCGTCACGGCGGCACCGCCAAGGACCTGCGCTGGTTCAAGGCGCCTGCCACGGTGTTTGCCAGCCACGTGATGAATGCCTTCAACGACGGCACGAAGATCCACTTCGACATTCCGGTGGCCAACAACAACTCGTTCCCGTTCTTCCCCGATGTGCATGGCGCGCCGTTTGACCCGATTGCCGGTCGTCCTTACCTGCACCCCTGGACCGTGGACATGGCCAGCAAAGGCGAGGCGTTTTCGAAGGTGGAGAAACTCTCTGAGTGGATCGATGAGTTCCCGCGCATCGATGACCGCTATGCCATGCATGCCTACCGGCAT
>CANGFJ010000070.1 GCA_947453065.1 Pseudomonadota bacterium | reverse complement strand
TCGACCCACTTGGCAAAGGTATCGAGATCAGCGGCCGACACGCCGCCGCGCTGCTTGCGGCGCTCGGCCACCCATTTCTGCATGCCCTGCATCAGGACTGCCGCATGTGGACGCGAGGTCAGGAACAGCGTCTGGTAGGCCGTCTTCACCTCATCGAGGCGGTTGAGCGCCAGGTAGGCCTCGGCGCGGTACTCGATGGCTTCGTTGTACGTCGGGTTCAGCGCCAGCGCCTGCTCGTAGGCCGCCAGCGACGTGTCGTACTCACCCAGGCGGCGGCTGGTGTAGCCGATGAGGTTCCAGGCCTCCTTGGTCGAGGGGGCCGCCTTGGCCGCCGCCTCGAACTGGACGCGCGCCTGCGCGAACAGGGCCTTCACCTTGGCCGCCGACGCCTTGGCCTTGGCGCCCGTGAGCGTTGCGCCAGCGGCCTCTTCGGCCTGGGCCTTCTCGAAGTCCTCATAGCCCAGGTTGTAGGCCAGGCGAGCGGCCATGGCTGCATCGGGTGTCACGGCAGCCACCGGCGCTGCGTCGGAAATCAGGCCATCGGGCACGGCATAGGCGCTCGTCGCGCTGGCGACCAGGGCCACGGCACAGACCACGGCCCATGCGGACGGGGGGAGGATCTTCATGACAGCTCCGACTCAGGGGAAGACGGCAATTATGCGGTACGCCGGCGGCTTGGTGCTGCCGGGCCTGGCGCATTCATCGTAACCTTGGGCCATGACACCCCCGACACCGCCCCGCTGCATCCTGGTCACCGGCTCCACCGGCTTTATCGGCCGCCACCTGCTGGCTCGTCTGCGGGCACGGGGCGATCAGGTCATTGGCCTGCGCCGGGGTGAACGACCGCCACCGGGTCAGCACATCGACGCCGTCGTCAACCTGGCCGGGGCGCCGATCCTGGGCCTGCCCTGGACGGCCGCGCGGCGACGCCAGCTGCTCTCCAGCCGTCTCGACACCACCCGCGCGCTGATCCAGGCGCTGGCCGATGACGGCCAGCATCCGCCGGTGTTCGTGAGTGCCAGCGCCATCGGTTACTACGGCGTGCGCGGCGATGAACCGCTGGATGAGCAGGCCGCGCCCCAGCCGATCTTCCAGTCCCGGCTGTGCCGCGAGTGGGAAGAAGTCGCCTGTACGGCAGAGGGGCTGGGCAGCCGCGTCGTGCGGCTGCGTCTGGGCGTGGTGCTGGGCCGCGATGGTGGCGCACTGCCGCAGCTGGCCCTGCCCGTGCGGCTGGGCCTGGGCGCTATCCTGGGCAGCGGCCGGCAGGGCGCGCCGTGGATCCACATCGAGGACGTCGTGCGGCTGATCGAGTTTGCCCTGGACCAGCCGCAGCTGGCTGGCGCGGTGAATGCCGTGGCACCCGGCCACGTCACCCACGCCCAGATGCAGCGCACGCTCGCGCGGGTCCTGCACCGGCCCCTGTGGCTGCGCGTGCCGGCCTTCGTGCTGCGCGCTGCGCTGGGCGAGATGGCGCAGCTCTTGGTCGACGGGCAGCATGTGGTGCCGGCACGCGCCCTGGCGGCGGGCTTTACCTTTGCGCACCCGCAGCTGGAACCGGCGCTGCAGGGCCTGCTGCGCCAGGCCTGAGTCGGTTCAGGCCTTGAGGCCGGGCGCCGGTTCCTCGGCTTCCGGCGCCGCCTCGGCTTCCGGCAGGCAGTCCGGCGGCAAGGCCGAGGCGTCGACATCGGTCAGGCTGAGATAGTCCTCGTGGACCACGTCATAGCCCTCTGGCACCTCGGCATAGCCGCAGACCCAGGCGATGTTGCCCTCGCCGTCGAGGGCCGGCGTGAGTGTCAGCGTGTGCCCCTGCAGCACCGCCGCGGCTTCGCCCCCAAAGGTGATGTGGAGGCTGCCCGCCGCGACCTGCAGCGACGCGATGGTGCGCGACGCCTCGGCCCCCAGTTCCACGGACGGCAGGTTCACGCTGGTGAAATCGCTGTTTTCTGCATAGGCGCTCTCGGCCAGGTCGATCGCCTCGCTGGCGTAATACAGCGCGGCGGCCACCTCGGTGCGCGCGTGATAGCGCGCATCGCTTTGCGCGGGCCGCGTGGCGCCTTGCTCCAGGCCCAGCACCCATAGCGCCAGCCAGGTGGCCAGCAGCGGCGCCAGCAGGGCGGCGATGGACCAGCGGGACCAGGCCTGCGCCGGGGCCGCCTGGGCGACCTGCTCCACGCTCAGGGCCGCTCGCACGACCAGGGTGCCGGCCAGCTTGTCGTGCAGCGCCTGCCGGCGCTGCGTAAAGGCTGCCATCACATAGCCCAGCATCAGCACGGCGGCCGACAGGAACTGACCCAGGTGCCGCACCACCGCACGGCGCAGGCTGATGCGCCGGCCACCCAGGTCGGTGACCTTGATACCGATCAGGCGTTTGCCGGGCGTGGCCTGCAGGCGCGAACTCTCGAAGCCCGCCGCATAGGCCAGCCCCAGCAGCCCGCTGAACAGGCTGGGCAGCCAGTCCTCGCGCAGCAGCAGGTCCGGATTGCCCGCCAGGCGGCTCAGGCCCAGCAGCACAGCCAGCAGCAGGCCACCATCGATGACGGCGGCGGCGGCCCGGCGCCAGAAGCCCGCGTAGACCGCAAGGGTATGGGGTGTGTCAGACATGGGCGCGATGCTACCAAGACTGCGCAGCCCCCTCGCCGCGATGTGAAAAGCCCTTATAGGCCTGCATGGGTGCGGTACGGATACTCACTCCGGTTCGAGCAATCCGCACAGAGTGAGACCCGTATGCAATATCCCCATGGCACGACCATCGCCGTCACCGACGGGCAGAAGTTGCGCCTGTTCCGCAACACGGGCAACGAGCAGCACCTGCAACTGATGGAACTGGCGACGCCAGAGATCCATGCACACAGCAACGGCGCCACCCGCCAGCATCACAGCGGCGCGGCCAACCCGAGCGAGCGCCACCTGCAGGAAGACAGTTATGCCGCCGCCGCGGCCGATTGGCTCAACAGCCAGGTCCTGGCCGGCGACATCGAGCGGCTGTTCATTGTTGCGCCGCCACGCACGCTGGGCGAACTGCGCCGTCACTACCACGTGAAGCTGCAGGAGAACCTGCTGGGCGAACTGGGCAAGGAACACACGCATGACACGCCTGAGTTCCTGCACGAGGCCCTGATCAGGGCCTGATTCCGGGCGGCTCCTGATCCTGTAGGATGCGCGACCATGAGCCTCTCCCTTCGCGAACAGCTTCTCCAGGCCGGCCTGGTTTCCCAGAAACAGGTCCAGCAGGCCGAGCGCCAGCAGAACCGCCAGCAATACCAGGCCCCGCGCGGCAAGAAGCAGCAGCAGGAACCCACGCTGCAGCAGGCGGCCGCACAGCGGGCGCAGGCCGAAAAGGCCCAGCGCGACGCCGAACTCAACCGCAAGAAACAGGAAAAGGCCGACCGCAAGGCGCGCTTTGCCCAGATCAAGCAGCTGGTGGACAAGCACCAGGTGGCGCGGGTCGAGTCCGAGGACTTCTACAACTTTGTCGACGGCACCAAGATCAAGCGCGTGCCGGTTTCCGCAGAACTGCGTGAGCGGCTGATCCGCGGCGACCTGGCCATCGTGCGCAACGAAGGCCGCTATGCCTTCGTGCCCTCTGCCATCGCCGCCGACATCCGCTCGCGCGTCGAGCGCGCCGTCATCCACCACAACGTGCCCAAGGCCGTCGACAACACCGACGACCCGTACAAGGACTTCGTCGTTCCCGACGACTTGATGTGGTGATCCCCGGCCGCCTGCCAGGGTTCCTGCAGGCGCCGACGCGCTTTCTGTTCTTTACGGGCAAGGGCGGCGTCGGCAAGACCTCGCTGTCTGCCGCTGCGGCGCTGGCGCTCGCCGATGCGGGCCACTCCGTGCTGTTGGTCAGCACCGATGCAGCCTCCAACCTCGACGAAATGCTCGGCGTCACGCTGCGTAACGCAGCCACTCCAGTGCCCGATGTGCCGCGGCTCTCGGTGCTCAATATCGATCCGACTACCGCGGCAGAAACCTACCGCCAGCGTGTGATCGCCCAGATGGACACCGCCAGCACGCCGGCGGAACGGGCCACCGTGCGCGAACAGCTCTCGGGGTCCTGCACGACGGAGATCGCAGCCTTCGATGAGTTTGCGGCGCTGCTGGCGGAAGACAGCGGCCAGTTTGAGCATGTGATCTTCGACACGGCGCCCACGGGACATACCTTGCGGCTGCTCAGCCTGCCGAAGGCCTGGAGCGGTTTCCTCGCCGACAACGACCGCGGCGCCAGCTGCCTGGGGCCGCACTCGGGCCTGAAAATGCAGGAATCGCGCTTTCGCACGGCGCTGGCTGCGCTCTGCGATGCCACCCAGACCACGGTGATCCTGGTCACGCGGCCCGACGCCGGCGCCATTACCGAGGTTGCACGCACGGCCGCAGAGCTGCATGCACTGGGCCTGGACAACCAACGGCTGGCGATCAACGGTGTGTTTCACGCCAGCGATGCCAGCGACGCGACCGCAGGGGCCCTGCAGCAGGTCGGCGACCGTGCCATAGCGCACCTGCCGGACGCGCTGCGCGCCCTGCCCTGCGATGCAATCCCCCTGCGGACTTTCGATACGGTGGGCCTGCCTGCCCTGCGCGCCCTGCTTCAGGGCGACACCGGACCGGTCAGGGTTCCCACCGCGACCAATCTGGCGGCACCGCCACCACCCCCTGGGCTCAACAGCCTGGCCGACGAACTGGCGCTGCAGGGTCATGGCCTGATCATGGTCATGGGCAAAGGTGGCGTCGGCAAGACAGCGATCGCGGCGGCACTGGCCATTGCCCTCGTGCACCGCGGACACAGCGTCCACCTCAGCACGACCGATCCGGCGGCCCACCTGGCCACCACCGTCAACGGCAGCCTGCCGGGGCTCAGCGTCGACCGCATCGACCCCGAGGCCGAGACCGCGCGCTACATCGCCCGCGTGCTGGCACAACGCGGCCCTGCCCTGGACGAAGCCGGCCGCGCACTGTTGCTCGAGGACCTGCAGTCTCCCTGCACCGAAGAAGTCGCGGTCTTCCATGCGTTCTCGCGCACGGTCAGCCAGGCACGCAGTGCCTTCGTCGTGCTGGACACCGCGCCCACTGGCCACTCGCTGCTGCTGATGGACGCCACCGGCGCCTACCACCGTCAGATGGTGCGCGAACTGGACAGCGGTGGCACCGCCCACATCGTGACGCCGCTCATGCGACTGCAGGACCCCGCCTACACCCGCATCCTGCTCGTCACGCTGCCCGAAGCCACGCCTGTGTCGCAGGCCCAGGCCCTACAGGACGACCTGCGGCGCGCGCAGATCGAGCCTTACGCGTGGATCCTGAACAAAAGCCTCGTGGCCACCGGCACACAAGATCCGTTGCTGCAGGCTCGCCTGGAGGGCGAGCGCCGCCAGATGCAACGCATCGCCGCAGGGCTGGCGGCCCGCTGCTATACCGTTCCGTGGCTGGCCACGCCGCCCATTGGAATACCCGAACTTTCCAGGATGGGTGACCCATGACGATTGCATCGCGCTTTCCCCTGGCTGATGCGGCTGCCGCCGAGGCCGTCATCGCGCGCACGCGGGTGTGGCTGGAGCGCGCAGTCATCGGGCTCAATCTGTGCCCCTTTGCCAAGGCCGTATACATCAAGCAGCAGGTGCGCCTTGTCGTCACCGGCGCGACCACGGCCGATGAATTGCTGGCCGAACTCGCGCAGGAACTGACCCTGCTCGACCAGGCGGACCCGGAGATCATCAGCACGACGCTGCTGATCCACCCACAGGCGATGACCGACTTCCTCGACTACAACGACTTCCTTGAAGCTGCCGATGCTGCCGTCGACGCACTGCAACTTGACGGCGTGCTGCAGGTAGCCAGCTTCCACCCCGACTATCAGTTTGCCGACACCGGGCCGCATGACATTGGCAACTACAGCAACCGCGCGCCCTTTCCCACGCTGCACCTGCTTCGCGAAGAGAGCCTCGACAAGGCCGTAGCGGCCTTCCCGGACCCAGAATCGATTTTCGGAACGAACCTGAAAACACTGGAAAAACTAGGCATTTCCGGCTGGAAAGCCCTGTTCGCAGACGCCTGAGCGGGGCCGAAAGGCAAGCGGCGACTGTCGTCGTCCTGTAACGTGAGTAGGGTTAGCGCTTGTGCCGCTGATTCCCCATCACATGCCGTGCGAGCCAGACACCGTGCAGAAACTCAATCTGGCTGAGGCCTTTGCGCGCTACGGCGCGCAACTCGAGAACAAGCTGCGTGGCCTCTCGGCCGTCGCCGCAGACGGCTCGGTCATTCTCACCTGCGACTCCTCGCGCCTGGCGCGTCCGGGTATTGGCGTGCTGCGTTTCGAAGGCAACATCAAGGGCGAAGGCCCGGAAGCCCGCACCACGACGCTGCTGGCCGAGCACCTGGCGCTGGCGCGCGATGGCGACCTGACGATCCGCATGGTCATCGTCACGCCCTCCACCGGCAAGATCAAACGCAGCATCCATGTGCGCCAGGATCTCAACGGCCAGCTCATCAGCTTCGACGGCGACCACTACGTGGTCGATTTCACCCGCACCATCGCGGCGCCGACCGAAGCCAAGATCCGCCGCAAGCGCTGATCCACACGACCTGCGTTGATTGCCCCGCCCGGTTTGATACCGTGGGTGGGGCATGAATACCCTCGCTAACCGCATTGCCGTTTCGACGGGCCTGCTGGCCACCGTGGTCGTGGGCGGACTGAACGCCGCCGAGCCCGCACGGCAGGCCACGCCACCCGACGAACTGGCCGAAATCGTCATCCAGGCGCCCGAACCGCGCTACGTCGCGCCCACGCGCCGCGACCGTATCGGCCGCGTGTGGGTCCCCGTGTTCATCAACAAGCAGGGGCCGTTCCGCCTGGTGCTCGACTCCGGTGCCACCCGCACGGCTGTCACCGCCAGCGTCGCAACGCGGCTGGGCATTCCCACCGATGTCTCGCCGCCGGTCATCCTGCGTGGCGTGACCGGCACCGCCATCGTGCCCACGATCCGCGCCGACAGCCTGGAAGTGGGCGACCTGTACATCGCCCCCACCACCCTGCCTATCGTGGCCGATGCCTTTGGTGGTGCCGAAGGACTGCTGGGGAACGAAGGACTGGGCGACAAGCGCATCTACATCGATTTCCGGCACGACTTCATCAACATTGCGCGTTCGCGGGGCGCCGCGGCAGAACCCGACTTTACGACTGTGCCCATGCTCCGGCGCGGCGGCCGGCTGATGGTCGTCAATGCCATGGTGGGCGGCGTGCGGGCGCTGGCCATTATCGATACGGGCGCACAGGCCAGTGTGGCCAATCTGGCCCTGCGCAAGGCACTGGAGCGCCGCCTGCGCAACGCCACCGTATCGAAAGATGAAATTACCGGGGCCACCGGTGAAATGCAGTCCGGCGAAGGACTGGTCATCTCGCCGATCACCTTCGGCAAACTCGAAATCCGCAGCGCCCACATCACCTTCGGGGACATGACCATTTTCAGTCACTGGAAGCTGACTGAGGAGCCCGCCATCATGATCGGCATGGACATCCTCGGCGTGGTCGACACCCTGATCATCGACTACAAGCGACGTGAGCTGATGATCAGGCTGCCGGGGCGCCGCTAGTTGAAGGCGTAGCGCAGCCCCACAGTCAGCACCTCTGCACGCGGACTGTCGGCGATGTATTCCACGATGGCCGTACTACCGGGCAGGGCGGACACATAGCTGACCCGGGAGTATTGAGTGCGGCGGAATTCGCCGTACACACCCAGGCGGTCGGTGGCCTGGAACAACAGTCCGGCGCCCCAGGTCACCTGGCCCGTCCAGCTGGCATAGTCGTAATTGCTGCGGGTGGGCGCGACCTTGCTCTCGCTGATC
This sequence comes from Pseudomonadota bacterium, assembly GCA_947453065.1. GTDB lineage: Bacteria > Pseudomonadota > Gammaproteobacteria > Steroidobacterales > Steroidobacteraceae > ZC4RG30. Next base: position 5,458 of record CANGFJ010000070.1, on the reverse strand, counting down.
TGGCCCTGGCCAATGCCCAGCTCACCATAGACGCGCCAGCGCGGTAGCAGCTGCAGCGAGGGCACAAGGCCAACGGTGTAGTGCAGGCCAATTTTCTCTTCCAGCTTCGCTGGTTCGCCGGTCGTCAGGCGCCACTCGGCTGCAGTCCATCCCAGGTGTGCCTGTGCGGCCACCGAGAAACGCTCGGTGACAGCCACCTGATAGCCCACGCGGGCGCCCAGGGCCATGCCGCTGCCTGAGTTGTGATACGTCGACGGCGTCCAGCCATTGGCAAACGTGTAGTGGGGGCGGAAATCCTGCTGGGCCGAGCCGGCGTCTACACCCACATAAACCGCTGCCGATTCAGCGGCCAGCGCCAGGGCCGGGAGGGCCGCCAGGCAGACGGCCGCAGCCAGGCGCTGCACAGCGTTGATCACAGTGCCAACGCGCCCGAGAACTTCATCTGGATGGAGCCGCGGCGCTCGAGAAACTTCCACTCGCCGTTCTCGCGCACGTAGCGGTCCTTGAACTCACCAAAGTACAGCGGCCCGGCTGACACAAAGGGCGGCTTGGCATCGGCGCCAGGCGTCGTGGCGATCATGGTGAGATAAGACAGGCCAGTGGCCGCATCGCGGCTCTCGACATCGATGACGACATTGGTGGCCAGGTGCTTGGTGAGCAGCGTCTTCGGGCGCGTCAGCAGCGAGGCCCGAATGGTCTCGCGACCTTCCACGATCTGGTCGGGCGTCATCGGCCGGGCCATCGTGCCGTGCTCGGCAAAGCAGTCGGCCGCCGCACTCATGTCGCCCAGGTCCAGGGCACGCGAATAGACGTACACCAGGCGCTCGCAGGCCCGTTCAATTTCGATACGCTCGGCAGCACTCAGGGCAGTGGTCATGGGATGTCCTTATTGAGGGTCAAACAGGGTGGGCGCCAGGGGCGGCTTGCCCAGGATCAGGTCAGCGGCCTTTTCGGCCACCATGATGACTGCTGCGTTGGTGTTGCCGCCGATGATCGACGGAAACACCGAGGCATCGGCGACGCGCAGGCCTTGCAGGCCCGCCACGCGCAACTGCGGGTCGACCACGGCCGACGCATCGCTGCCCATGCGGCAGGTGCTGACGGGGTGGTGCACCGTATAGGCCTCGGCGCGGATGTACTCGACGAGTTGCTCGTCGCTCACGATGCCAGCACCCGGCGCGGTTTCCTGCGCGCCGTAGCGGGCAAACGACGGCGATTCGAACACCTGCCGCGCCAGCCGGATGCCGCGCAACAGCGGCTCGACGTCTTCGGGCACCGACAGCAGATTGGGGTCGATCAGCGGCGCGGCCAGCGGGTCGGGGCTGGCCAGCGTCAGCCGACCGCGGCTGCGCGGGTACAGGCTGACAGGGCTGACGGCAAAGCCGTGCCCCAGTGGAAACGGAAACGACGGTGACGGCCGCTTGGCCGCCTGAAACACCAGCTGAACGTCGGGCCGATCGAGCCCAGGCAGGGTCTTCACGAAGGCTGCCGACTCGAAGATGTTGTTGGCCAGCGGGCCCCGACGCAGCAGCGCGTACTCGGCCAGGTTAAACAGGTTGCGCGGCAGCGCGCGCCACGACATGCCATAGGAGGCCGGGTGGTCCATGCTCCGGTGCACGGGGCTGGCCACATGGTCGTGCAGGTTGCGCCCTACGCCGGGCAGGTGATGCCGCAGGCCGATGCCGATCTCGGCCAGGTGTTCGCCATCGCCGATGCCCGACAACAACAGCAGCTGCGGCGACTGGATCGCGCCGGCGCTCAGCACCACTTCGCGATGCGCACGCACCGTCACCAGGCCCTGCTCGGTGAGGGCCTCGACGCCCACGACGCGCTGCCCCTCCAGCAGCAGCTTCGTGGCGCGCGCGTTCGTCATCACCACCAAGTTCGGGCGCTTCATCGCCGGCGCCAGCATCGCGCCCGCCGTGGTCTGGCGCGTGCCACCGCGGATCGACAGCTGCCGCAGGCTATGCCCTTCGGAGTCTTCGCTGTTCAGGTCGACGCGCGCGGGCACGCCCAGTCCGGAGAGCGCCTCGAAGAACGCGAAGTTCAGCGGATTGGGCCGCGTGACGCTGCGCACATGCATCGGCCCACCCCGGCCGTGATACACCGATGGTCCGAAGTTGGCGTTGTCTTCACTCTTGCGGAAGTACGGCAGCACCTCGCCATAGCTCCAGCCGGTGGCCCCTGCAGCGGCCCAGGCGTCGTAGTCACGCGGGTTCCCGCGGAAATACACCATGCCGTTGATCAGGGCAGAGCCGCCCAGCCCGCGACCCCGGGGCACGCCGATGCGGCGACCATTGAGCTGTGCCTGCGGCACCGTCTGGAACCGCCAGTTGAGCGCATCGGAGCGCTGCGCCATGACGATGGCGCCGGGCATGTTCACATACAGGCTCTTGCCCGAGCCGCCGGCCTCAAGCAGGCAGACCCGGCGCTGCGGATCTTCGGACAGGCGCGCCGCCAGCACGCAGCCCGCCGTGCCGCCACCCACCACGACGTAATCAAAGCCCTGAGCCATTCCGGTCATACCGAACCCCGTCCCGGCCTGCCACAGCGGCCGATTTTGTTGTGGTGTAGATTGTAGCGATTATCCTGCATTCATCGTCTCGTAATCCCGGCCTGCCCCATGACCCGATCTCCGTCTGAATTCGCCGCCGCCCTGCGCGCGGCCCGCAAGGCCCGGGGCCTGAGCGAGATGGAAGCCGCCCGCAACAGCTTCCTGTCCGACAACCAGATCCGCGGCCTGGAAACCGACGATCGCTCGAGCTTCTACACGCCGTATTACGCTGAGAAGGCGGCCACCGCCTATGCCGACTACCTGGGTGTGCCGCTGTCGCTGGCCGGTGCACCGCCGTACACGGCGCAGGCCGCCACCCCAGCGCCCACCGAGCAGCCTGCTCCGCCGTCGCTGCCACCGCCGCCTGCAGCCACTGCGGCCGACCTGGAGCCGCTGCGCAAGTACCTGCCTGCCGCGCTGCTGGTGCTGGCAGTAGGCCTGCTGGGCGCGCTGTACTGGCTCGGCGGCTGGGACTCGCAGGAGCCGCCACCACCCACCCGCGCCGCCGCCCTCCCGGCCAAGCCAGCGCTGCCGCCCGCAGCGCCGGTTGCGCCCGCCCCGGCAGCGGCCACCCCCGCAGCGGCTGACGCGCCCAGTGCCGAACCGCCACCGGTCGATGCGGCAGTCGACGCGCCGGAAGAAGACAAATCGCTGCGGTTTTTCCTCGTCGTGACCGCGCCTGCGCGCGTCGAGGTCACAGACAGCACCGGGCAAAAGCTGCTGTCGGGCATCCAGGGCGTGGACCTGGTGGGACGCCGCGTGTACGGCACCCCACCCTTCCAGCTGGAGACGGACAACGCAGAAAGCATTGCCGTCTACTACCTCGGCAACCGCATCCGGCCCGAGGAGCAACGCGGCGGCCACCAGACCGCCGCGTTCGGAGCGCGCTAGCTCAGAGCCGGCGCAGCTTGTTGACGCGGCCGATCTCGACCCACTCGACGACAAACAGGTTGCCGTCGTGGTCGAAGCAAGCCCCGTGCGGCTTGTTGAACTGACCCGGCACGAACTCGGCGCGGTTCTGCGTCACCCGGTCTGGGTTGGGCTTGCCGGCCTGCTCGCCACCAAAGGACGACACGACCTTGTTTTCCTTGATGAGGTGCACGCGACCGTCGAGGTCGGGCACCACCAGCAGGTCTTTGTGCTGGTGGAAATGGCAAGGCAGGCCCGTGCCTTCGATCACATCGATGGGCTTGTCATCCAGCGTGTAGCGCAGGATGCGGCGATTGCCACGGTCGGCGATCAGCAGCACCGGGTTCTGCGGGTCGCGCGTGTCGATCCAGTTGCCGTGCGGGTTGTTGGTGTATTCCAGCCCCGGCGGCACGCGAACCGGCGGCGTGGCAGCCGGTGCAGGCGCGGCGCCGGCAACCGGGGGCGTGGCCGGCACGGCAGCAGCCGGCGGCGTGGCAGGCTTCGGCGGCGGACCGGCGAAGGTGCGTACCAGCACCGGCTGCGACGTCGACGTCTTCTGCGAGTAGTGGAACATGTAATAGGCGCCGTAGCCGTCGCCGATCCAGAAATCCAGCGTCTTCGGGTCGACGCAGGTGTTGGTCGGACGATAGTTCAGGCCGGCCGTACCGCCCGGCCCCTTGGCACCCGGGCCTTTCTGGTACGTGGGCGATTCCTGCGGATAGGCCATCGTCCAGACTTCCTCGCCCTTCAGCGTGCGCTTGGTGACGATGCCGTGGCGCTCGTCCGCGAAGTACAGGTACTCGGTGTTGCCTTCCTTCTGCAGGTGCATGCCGTGGCCGCTGTTGCGGAACATGGCGCCCCAGCTGCGCACGAACTTGCCCTTGTGGTCGAACACCACCACCGCGTCGGAGCTCTGGCTGTCCGGATGCACCGTGTGGTGCACATAGACGTTGCCGTTGTGGTCCTGCACGATGCTGTGGGTGTTGCCGTACTTGATCGAGGACGGCAGGTTGGGCAGCGCCCAGTCGTGTTCGACCTCGAACATATACTCGCCCTGCCCGATCACGGGCAGGCGCGTGCCGGACTTGCTCGTGGCGCCCAGGATGGTGGGCGCCGTAATGACGGCCGTGGCCGACACGCCGGCGATCACGAAATCGCGCCGCGAAATCCGCTTCTTCGCGCCGGTTTCCACTTCGGTTTTCAGCATGGTCTTCGCCTCTGTGCAGTTATTTCTTTGGCCGCGGCTTGCTGCCACCGATCTTCTCGGCGCAGACATCTTCGGGGAAGCGCGGGGACTTCGAGCGCTCGTAGTTCACGGTGAGGTCCCAGGGCGCGGAGTAGTTTTCCGCATCCTCAATGGTGATGCGGTTGACCAGCCGCTGCCCGCCCTTGGCCAGCTGCAGGCGCTCGGTGACGTGCATCGCCGTGCCGTGCGGCAGGCCGGTGTCGTCCAGCCAGGTGATGTCGTTGAAGCCGCGCGTGTCGATGACCAGCGTGTCGCCGTCCCACTTGGCGGTCGACTCGCCCAGGTAGTAATCGCCGTCTTCCTTGGCCACCGGCTCGTTCAGGTAGGCCACGCGGCTGAGTCGGTTGATCTGGTAGGCAAAGGCCACCAGCGTCGGCCGCTGCAGCAGCTCGAAGGGCTCGGCCTTGAGCATGAGCCGGGGAATGCCCTCGGGCAGGCAGGCGCTGGATGGGTCCAGGGTCTTATCGCCCTTGGCGCGGGCGGCCTTGCGCTCGGCATACAGCTTGGCGGCCTCGGGCAGCAGCGGCGGCTTGGCCGCAGGGCGGTACTCGGCACGCTGCCAGACTCCGGTCAGGTCAGGCAGGGCCGGATTCAGCGGGGCCTGGGCGCTGGCCACGGCAGTGGCCGCCACGGCCGCAAGGGTGAGGAGCAGTTTCATTTGGCCACCGTGACGCCGTTTTCCGGCGCATTGCGATTGTTTTCCTCGCAGACGTATTCAGACGGTTTGATGTCCGACCGCCACTTGTAGG
>CANGFJ010000069.1 GCA_947453065.1 Pseudomonadota bacterium | reverse complement strand
CCTGCACGATGTCTCCCGGCAGTTGCGTGACACGGCCGTGCAGTTGGGTGCGCAGGATGTCTGTGCCGAGTCCCAGGGCGCCTTCACAGGCGAAGTTTCCGCCGCCATGCTCAAGGATGTTGGCTGCCACTATGTGCTGGTCGGCCATTCAGAGCGCCGGGCGCTCTACGGCGAAGACGACGAGTTGGTGGCACGCAAATTCGCCGCGGCCCAGGCCAAGGGGCTCATCCCCATCCTCTGCGTTGGCGAGCAGTTGGCCGAGCGCGAGTCTGGCCGTGCCCACGAGGTCATTGGTCGCCAGCTCGATGCGGTCCTGGCCGTCTCTGACGTGGCTTGCCTCGCCCGTGCGGTCATCGCGTACGAGCCGGTCTGGGCCATCGGCACCGGCCGCACCGCTACGCCGGAACAGGCACAAGAAATTCATTCGTTTGTACGTGAGCGGATTGCCGCTCGCGATGGTAATATCGCGGCCGATTTGCCGCTGCTGTATGGCGGTAGCGTCAAGGCTAGCAACGCGGGCGAATTGTTCGCGATGCCAGACGTCGATGGTGGTCTCATCGGTGGTGCGTCACTCAAGGCCGAGGAGTTCCTCGCCATTTGTGCTGCGGCCCACGATGGCCGCGTGATTTGAAGACATAGGCTGCCTTAGAACATGTTGCATTCGGTCCTGATGGTCATTCACGTGATCTGCGCCGTCCTGATCATCGGGCTGGTGCTCATCCAGCGTGGCAAGGGTGCCGACGCCGGTGCCGGATTCGGTTCGGGCGCTTCGGGTACGGTGTTCGGCGCGCAGGGTGCGGGCACGGCTCTGTCTCGTGCCACGGCCATTCTTGCTGCGGTGTTCATGATCACGAGCCTGTCGTTGGCCTATACGGGTAAGCCTGCTGCCCAGGGCAAGGGCAGCATTCTTGAACAGCTTTCCAGTCAGGAGCAGGGCGGGGCCTCGGCACCGTCTGACTCGGCTCCGGTTGCGCCGCCTGCGGTGCCATCGGTTCCGCCTGCCAAGTAAATAGAGAGATCTGGTTTCGTTGCCGACGTGGTGGAATTGGTAGACACACTAGCTTGAGGTGCTAGCGCCGCGAGGTGTGACGGTTCGAGTCCGTCCGTCGGCACCACCCGATCTCTTGAGCGGTTTGCTACACTGCAAACCTTGTTTTGGGGGCAGGAGTTGTCTCGTTACCGAGACATCTACTGTCCCTTTTTGATGTGGACGGTCATGCTCGCTAACTACCTGCCCATCCTTATTTTCCTCGGCGTGTCCACGGCCTTGGCCGCGGTCCTCATGGGTCTCGGCCTGTTTCTGGGCCGGTTGGGCTCCAAGACCTACGGCGCCACCGAGAAACTCTCTCCGTACGAGTGCGGCTTCGAAGCCTTCGAAGACACGCGCGGTCGCTTCGATGTCCGCTATTACCTGGTGGCCATCCTGTTCATCGTTTTTGACCTCGAGATCGCCTTCCTCTTTCCCTGGGCGGTCTCGCTGAGTCACATCGGCACGTTTGGCCTGGTGGCAATGGGTATTTTCCTGACGATCCTGGTCGTTGGCTTCATCTACGAATGGAAGAAAGGGGCGCTCGAGTGGGATTAGAAGAGGTCGAGCTCCCCCCGGAAAATCCCGAGGCGTTCGCGCAGCGCGGTTTCGTCACCACGCAGCTGGACAGTCTGGTCAGCTGGGCGCGGACGGGTTCACTGTGGCCGATGACGTTTGGCCTTGCCTGCTGTGCGGTCGAAATGATGCACGCCGGTGCCTCCCGCTATGACCTGGACCGCTTCGGCATCGTGTTTCGTCCGAGCCCGCGCCAGTCCGACGTCATGATCGTGGCCGGCACCCTGGTCAACAAGATGGCCCCTGCGCTGCGCAAGGTCTACGACCAGATGCCCGATCCGCGCTGGGTGATCTCCATGGGGTCCTGCGCCAATGGCGGCGGGTATTACCACTACAGCTACGCCGTCGTGCGGGGCTGTGATCGCATTGTTCCTGTCGACGTCTATGTGCCAGGTTGCCCGCCGACCGCCGAAGCGCTGCTCTACGGCATCATCCAGCTGCAGAAGAAAATCCTGCGTACTTCGGTGATGACCTCATGAGCGAGCGAAACGAAGCCCTGGCAGCGCGCATCCAGGCTCGATTGGGCGAGCACGCTGTCCGTCGCGCGGCATTGCCGTGTGACCTGTCTTTCGATGTCCCGGCCGAGGGTCTGGTCGAAGCGCTCACCATGCTGCGCGATGACCCCACGTTGCGGTTCGAGATCCTCATCGATGTGGCCGGCGTGGACTACCTCGACTACGGGCGCAGCGAATGGCGCACCAGTGCGGCCAGTGCCAGTGGCTTCGGGCGGGGCGTCAACCGCGCCGGGCTGGGTGGCACGCATGACGGTCCGCGTTTTGCCGCCGTCTATCAGTTGCTGTCGGTCACGCACAACGAGCGGCTTACGGTGCGGGCTTTCTGCACCGGCACCGAAGAGCCTTCGCTGCCGTCGGTTGTTGGCGTTTACGCCGGCGCCAACTGGTTCGAGCGCGAGGCCTTCGACCTCTTCGGCATCCTGTTCCACGGCCATCCGGATCTGCGTCGCCTGCTGACCGACTACGGCTTCATCGGGCATCCGTTCCGCAAGGATTTCCCGCTTGAAGGCCATGTTGAAGTGCGCTACGACGAGGCCAAGGGCCGAGTCGTTTACGAGCCGGTCCAGATCACTCCCCGTACGCTGGTGCCGCGCGTCATCCGCGACGACAACCGCTATGAGGCTGCCTTGAAGGACGGTCGTCCCAATGGCTGAAATCCGCAATTTCACCCTGAACTTTGGTCCGCAGCATCCGGCTGCGCACGGCGTGCTGCGCCTGGTCCTCGAGATGGATGGCGAAACCATCCAGAAGGCCGACCCGCATGTGGGCCTGCTGCATCGGGGCACCGAGAAGCTGGCAGAGTCCAAGCCCTTCAATCAGTCGATCGGTTACATGGACCGCCTCGACTATGTCTCGATGATGTGCAACGAGCACGCCTATGTACTGGCCATCGAGAAGCTGCTGGGCATACCCGTTCCGGTCCGTGCCCAGTACATCCGCGTGATGTTCGACGAGATCACCCGCATCCTCAACCACCTGATGTGGCTGGGTGCGCACGGTCTCGACATCGGCGCAATGAGCGTGTTCCTGTTCTGCTTCCGCGAGCGCGAAGACCTGATGGACTGCTACGAAGCCGTCTCCGGCACGCGCATGCATGCCACGTACTACCGCCCGGGTGGTGTGTATCGGGACTTGCCCGACGCCATGCCGCAGTACCAGTCCTCGCGCTGGCGCTCCAAGAAGGACGCCGACCGCCGCAATGAAGCGCGTTCCGGCACGATGCTCGACTTTATCGACGACTTCACGCGCCGGTTCCCGGCCTGTGTCGATGAGTACGAGACCCTGCTGACCGACAACCGCATCTGGAAGCAGCGCACGGTCAATATTGGCGTGGTGTCACCCGAGCGGGCCATGCAGTTGGGCTTTACGGGCCCGATGCTGCGTGGTTCAGGCGTGGCCTGGGATCTGCGCAAGAAGCAGCCGTACGAGGTCTATGCCGACCTCGACTTCGACATTCCGGTGGGCGTCGGTGGCGACTGCTACGACCGCTACCTGGTCCGCATCGAAGAGATGCGCCAGTCCAACCGCATTGTCCAACAGTGCGTCAACTGGCTGCGTGCAAACCCGGGTGCGGTAATGGTCGATGACCGCAAGGTTCGCCCGCCGCGCCGCGAAGAGATGAAAGGCGACATGGAATCGCTCATCCATCACTTCAAGCTCTTTACCGAGGGCTATAGCGTGCCCGAGGGCGACACCTACGCCGCCGTCGAGGCGCCGAAGGGCGAGTTCGGCATCTATCTGGTGTCCGATGGCGCCAATAAGCCTTATCGGCTCAAGTGTCGTGCGCCGGGCTTTGCGCACCTGTCTGCGCTGGGAGAAATGGTGGAAGGGCACATGCTGGCCGACGTCGTCGCCGTGATCGGCACGCAGGACATCGTATTCGGAGAGGTCGATCGATAATGAGCGACGCCACCAGCAAGATTTCCCTGCTCACTGAACACACCCGCCACGAGATTGATGGCTGGGTGGCCCGCTTCCCGGAAGGCAAGCAGCGTTCTGCCGTGCTGTCCGCGTTGCGTTTTGTGCAGGAACAAAACGACGGCTTCCTGACGCCTGACCTGATGGAGGCCGTGGCCGAGTACCTCTCGCTGCCGCCGATCCAGGTGTTCGAAGTGGCCAGCTTCTACTCCATGTTCGAGACGCACCCTTGCGGTCGCCACCATGTGAGCGTCTGCACGAACATCTCGTGCATGCTGAACGGCTCCGATGGCGTGGTGGCCTATGTCGAGAAGAAGCTCGGCATCAAGACGGGCGAGAGCACCGCCGACGGCCGCATCTTCCTCAAGCGCGAGGAAGAGTGCCTGGCCGCTTGCACCGGTGCGCCCATGATGATGGTGGACCACCACTTCTACGAACACCTGACGCCCGAGTCGATCGACCGCGTCCTTGATGAGCTGAAGTAGGCACGCCATGGGTAAGTGGGACGACAAGATGAACCTGGTGTGCTTCGAGGCACTCAAGCACCCGGAATCCTGGAAGCTCGAGAACTACCGCAAGGTCGGTGGTTACGAGGCCTGGGAGAAGATCCTCGCCGAGAAGACCCCGCGCGAGACGATCATCGAGACGGTCAAGGCCTCCGGCCTGCGCGGCCGCGGCGGCGCCGGCTTTCCGACCGGTGTGAAGTGGAGCTTCATGCCCCGCAACTCGCCGGGCCAGAAGTACGCCGTCTGCAACTCCGACGAGAGCGAGCCAGGCACCTGCCACGACCGCGATATCCTGCGCTTCAATCCGCATTCGCTGGTCGAAGGCATGGCCATCGGCGCCTATTCCATGGGCGCGACGGTCGGCTACAACTACATTCGCGGTGAGTTCCTGGGCGAGCCCGTGCCGCGTTTCGAGGCAGCGCTGAAAGAGGCGTATGACGCCGGCCTGCTGGGCAAGAACATCAAGGGCTCGGGCATCGACGTCGATATCTTCTGCGCGGTGGGGGCGGGTGCCTACATCTGCGGCGAAGAGACCGCGTTGCTCGAGTCGCTTGAGGGCAAGCAGGGCAAGCCGCGCTTCAAGCCGCCGTTCCCGGCCAACTTCGGCCTGTACGGCAAGCCGACCACGATCAACAACACGCAAAGCTACGCGTCCACGCCGACCATCCTGCGCAAGGGCGCGGCCTGGTTCGCAGGCCTGGGCCCGACCAATTCCGGCGGCACGGTCATTTTCTCGGTGTCCGGTCATGTCGCCAAGGCGGGTAACTTCGAAGTGCCAATGGGCATTCCGTTCGCCGAGCTGCTGGAGCTGGCCGGTGGCATGCAGGGTGGCCGCAAGATCAAGGCCGTGATCCCGGGTGGCTCGTCCACGCCGGTGGTGCCGGGCGAGGTCATGATGCGTACGAACATGGACTATGACTCGGTGCGTGCCATTGGCTCCGCCATCGGGTCTGCCGCGGTCATCGTCATGGACGAGACCACCTGCATGGTCAAGGTGCTGGAGCGCCTGTCGCGCTTTTACATGTCCGAGTCCTGTGGCCAGTGCACGCCGTGTCGCGAAGGCACGGGCTGGCTCAATCGCATGCTCAAGCGGATCATCGCAGGGCAGGGACATCGCGAGGACATCGACATGCTGGTCGAAGTCGCCAACAAGATCGAAGGCCACACCATCTGCGCACTGGGCGATGCGGCGGCCTGGCCCGTACAGAGTTTCATCAAACACTTCCGCCATGAGTTCGAATACATGATCGATCACGGTGGCCGCAGCATCGTCGACGGGGAACGCGTGGCAGCATGAGCGACCAAGTGACTGACAACACTGTCAACATCACCGTAGACGGTCGCCCGGTGAAAGCCCGCAAGGGCGAGATGATCATTCGCGTCACCGATGCGAACGACGTCTATGTGCCGCGCTTCTGCTATCACGAGAAGCTGCCGATCGCCGCCAACTGCCGCATGTGCCTGGTCGAGGTCGAGAAGGCCCCCAAGCCGCTGCCGGCCTGCGCAACGCCTGTTGCCGAAGGCATGGTCATCCACACCAAGTCGCCCAAGGCCATTGCGGCCCAGCGCTCGGTGATGGAGTTCCTGCTCATCAACCATCCGCTGGACTGCCCGATCTGCGACCAGGGCGGCGAGTGCGAGCTGCAGGACCTTGCCGTGGGCTTTGGCCGCGACATCTCGCGCTACAACGAGCGTAAGCGCGTCGTTAAAGACAAGAACATCGGGCCTCTCGTTTCTACGGACATGACGCGCTGCATCCATTGCACGCGCTGTGTGCGGTTCGGCCAGGACATCGCCGGTTTCCCTGAAATGGGCACGACCGGTCGGGGCGAACACAACGAAATCGGCACCTACATCGAAAAGAGCATCGATCACGAGCTCTCCGGCAACATCATCGACCTGTGCCCGGTCGGCGCGCTCAACAGCAAGCCGTTCCGCTTCCGGGCGCGCTCCTGGGAAATGACCCAGCAGCCGCTGGTGTCGCCGCATGATGGCCTGGGTTCGAACCTCTTCGGGCATGTGCTACGCGGCAAGCTCATGCGCGTCGTGCCTCGCCAGAACGACGCGATCAACGAGACCTGGATCTCGGACCGCGACCGTTTCAGCTATGAGGGCGTGTACAGCGCTGATCGCCTGACGGCGCCAATGCTGCGCGAGCACGGGCAGTGGAAGCAGGTGGATTGGCAGACGGCGCTCAATGCCGTCGCCGCAGGCATTAAGGCCGCACCGCGCGACAGCCTGGGTTTCCTCGCCAGTCCGTCCGCGACGGTCGAAGAGTTCACCTTGTTGTCCCGGATGGCCAGTGGCCTCTCTTGCGCCAACATCGACCATCGCCTGCGGCAGTCCGACTTCTCCGGCGATGCAGAAGATGCCACTCAGCCGTCGTTGGGCCTGTCGATTGCCAGCGTAGACGAGTTGCAGGCGCTTCTTGTGGTGGGTTCGAACCTGCGCCATGAGATTCCGCTGTTGGCCAGCCGCGTCCGCAAGGCTGCGGTGGGTGGCGGGGCGAAGGTCTCGTTCATCAATCCCGCGCGCTTCGAATACCTGTTCCCGGTTGCCAGCTACAGCGTGGCTTCGCCGGCGCAGCAACTCACCGAGTTGTCTGCGTTGCTGGCCGCTGCTACCGATGCGACTGCGCCAGTCGGTGTCACCGTGGAGCAGCGCCATCTTGATGTCGTGGCCAGCCTCAAGTCGGCCGAGCGCAAGGCCATCTGGTTGGGTGCGCTGGCGGTTCGTCATCCGGCCTACGCTTCGCTGCGTTCGCTGGCCGCAGCGCTGGCTGCAGCCACGGGCGCGACCCTGGGTGTGCTGGCCGAGGGTGCCAATGCCGCCGGTGCGCACCTTGCCGGCGTGCTGCCGGGTCGCGTCGCGGGTGGAGCCGCAGCGGCTACCGTGGGCCTTAATGCACGCGCCATGCTCGAGAAGAGCCTGCACAGCTACGTGCTGATGGGCGTCGAGCCTGTCGCCGATTCCCTGGTGCCGGGTGCCGCGGCGGCCCTCGCCGGAGCGCAGTTTGTCGTGGCGCTCACGCCTTACGCCAGTGAAGAGCTCAAGGCCGCTGCCCATGTGCTGTTGCCGATCGGCAGCTTCGCCGAGTCGTCGGGCACATACGTCAATCTCGAAGGCGAGTGGCAGAGCTTCCCGGGCGTTGCCCAGCCGGTGGGCGAGTCCCGCCCGGCGTGGAAGGTGCTGCGGGTGCTGGGTAACCTGCTCGGCCTGCAGGGCTTTGAACAGCAGTCTTCCGAAGACGTGCGTGCTGACTTGCGGGCCCTGCTTGATGCCTCTGCTGGTCAGGCGTCGGTGTCAGTGTCTGCGCCGCGGGTCGCCGCGGTGGCGACCGATGCCCACGTGGTGGATGTGCCGATGTACCAGATCGACGCCGTGGTGCGCCGGGCCACGTCGCTGCAGGCCACCCGTGATGGTCAGGCTGCCAGCATGCAGGGAGTCGCGTGATGGACGCACTCCTGTCTTTCTGGAACAGCCTGCCGGACTTCGTCCATTCGACGCTGTTTATCCTTGCCCTGACAATCGTGCTGATTGTCTCCGTGGCGTTGCTGACGCTGTGGGAGCGCAAGCTCATTGGTTGGATGCAGGTGCGCAGGGGACCTAATCGCGTCGCGATCTTCGGATTGCTGCCGGGTATCGGCCAGCCGTTTGCCGACGTGATCAAGCTCCTCATCAAGGAAGTGGTCATCCCGGCCAAGGCGAACAAGGTGCTGTTCCGCATCGCGCCGGCCATTGCGCTGATTCCCGCATTTGCCACCTGGGCGGTCATTCCGATTGCGCCCGGGTTCGCCATTGCGCAGGTTGACGCGGGCCTGTTGTACGTCCTGTCGCTGACTTCGGTGGGCGTCTATGGCGTGATCCTGGCCGGCTGGGCCTCGAACTCCAAGTACGCGTTCCTGGGTGCCATGCGCTCGGCAGCCCAGATCGTCGCCTACGAAATCGCCATGGGCTTTGCCCTGGTCGGCGTGCTCATGGTGTCGGGCAGCTTGAACCTCGGCACGATCGTCGAGCAGCAGCGCGGCGCGCTGTTTGCGTGGAACTGGTTCTGGCTGTTCCCGCTGTTCGTCGTGTACTTCATCTCTGGCGTCGCCGAGACGAACCGCGCCCCGTTTGACGTGGCAGAGGGCGAGTCCGAGATCGTCGCCGGCTTCCACGTCGAGTACTCCGGCATCGCCTTCGCGCTGTTCTTCCTGGCCGAATACGCCAACATGATCCTGGTGGCGGCGCTGACGTCGGTGTTCTTCCTGGGTGGCTGGCTGAGCCCGCTCGAGGGATACCTGGCCGCAGACAACGCCCTGTTCCAGGTCCCGTTGCTGGGGCTGTTCCTCAACAGCGGCCTGCACTGGCTGCTGGCCAAGACCTTCTTCTTCCTGTGTGTGTTCCTGTGGCTGCGCGCCACGTTCCCGCGCTACCGCTATGACCAGATCATGCGGCTGGGCTGGAAGGTCCTCATACCGGTGACCATTGTCTGGATCGCCGTGGAAGGCCTGATGGTGTACTTCAAGATCGGTCCCTGGAGCGTCTGACCATGTCGCGCGCAAGTATCATCAAGACGTTCCTGCTCAGCGAGCTGCTCAAGGGCATGTGGCTGACACTGCGGACGCTCTTCCGCCCGAAGATCACGATCAACTATCCGGAAGAAAAGACCCCTCAGTCAGCCCGGTTCCGCGGCCTGCATGCGTTGCGTCGCTATCCGAACGGTGAAGAACGCTGCATCGCCTGCAAACTGTGCGAGGCCGTGTGCCCTGCGCTGGCGATAACGATCGAGTCTGATGCCAGCGACGACGGCACGCGCCGCACGACGCGCTATGACATCGACCTGTTCAAGTGCATTTATTGTGGCTTCTGCGAAGAGGCTTGCCCGGTGGATGCGATCGTCGAGACGCGCATCCACGAGTACCACATGGAGCATCGTGGCGAGAACATCATGACCAAGGACAAGCTCCTGGCCGTGGGTGAACGCTATGAAGCCATGATCAATGCGGACAAAGCCGCGGACGCCCGCTACCGCTAAGGCGGGATAGGGAAGGGGAGAGTCGTGCTGGTTCAGTTCCTGTTTTATGCGTTCTCGGCGGTGCTGATCGCTTCGGCGTTCGGTGTCATCACGTCGCGCAATCCGGTGCACTCGGCGCTGTGCCTGGTGCTGTCCTTCTTCACGAGCGCGGCCCTGTGGCTGCTGATCGAGGCCGAGTTCCTGGCCATCGTGCTGGTGCTGGTCTACGTCGGCGCGGTCATGGTGCTGTTCCTGTTCGTTGTCATGATGCTGGACATCAACGTCGAAGAAGTCCGCAAGGGCGTCACCCGCTACGCCTGGCTGGGCTGGCTGACGGTGGTGGCGGTGCTGTGCGAAATCCTCGGCGTGGTGATGGTGCGTCGCCTGGGTGTCGACGTGACGCAGGCCCCCAAGCCGCTGGCGGCCGACTACAGCAACACCGGCGAGTTGGGCCAGGTGCTCTATACAAAGTATGTGTATCCCTTCGAGCTGGCTGCCGTGCTGCTGCTGGTGGCCATCGTCGCGGCCATCGTGCTGACGATGCGCAAGCGAAAGGGCCTTAAGGTGCAGGACATCGCTGCCCAGGTTGCCACCCGTGCAGAGGACCGTGTCCGGATCATCAAGATGAAGGCGGAGACGCGCGAATGATTACGCTGCAGCACATGCTGGTGCTTTCGGGTCTGCTGTTTGCGCTGTCCGTGGCCGGCATGTTCATTAATCGCAAGAACGTCATCCTGCTGCTCATGTGCATCGAGCTGCTGCTGTTGTCCGCGAACTTCAACTTCGTGGCCTTCTCGCGCTACCTCGGCAACATCGAGGGGCAGGTTTTTGTCTTCTTCATCCTGACCGTGGCCGCTGCCGAGTCGGCAATCGGGCTGGCGATCCTCGTGGTGCTGTTCCGCGAGCGCCGCAGCATCAATGTCGAAGACCTGAGCACCCTCAAAGGTTGATGCCGAAGCCCATGAATCCGAATCTGCTTCTTGCTATTCCCCTGTTGCCGCTTGCTGCGGCCGTCATCGCTGGCCTCTTTGGCCGGATGGTGGGTCGTGCCGGCGCTTCGGCGATCACCATAGCCGGCGTTCTCGGCGCCTTGCTGTTGTCCTTGGTTGTCTTCAAGCAACTGGTCTTCGAAGGTGCCAGCGCCTACAACGGCACGGTGTACACCTGGCTGGTCACCGACGGCATTCGCATGCAGGTCGGTTTCCTGGTCGATACGCTCTCGGTGCTCATGATGGTCGTGGTCACCTTCGTGTCGCTGTGCGTGCACGTCTACACCATCGGCTATATGCATGATGACGCGGGCTACCAACGCTTCTTCAGCTATATCTCGCTGTTTACCTTCTCGATGCTCATGCTGGTGATGTCGAACAACTTCATGCAGTTGTTCTTCGGTTGGGAAGCGGTGGGCGTGGTGTCTTACCTGCTGATTGGTTTCTGGTACACCCGGCCGACGGCGATCTTCGCCAACATGAAAGCCTTTCTCGTTAACCGCGTGGGTGACTTCGGCTTCGTGCTGGGTATCGCCGGGGTGGCCCATTTCACCGGGTCGCTGGACTACGCGGACGCTTTTTCCTCTGTTCAGGCCATTGCCGGCCAGACCTTTGAGATCCTGCCGGGCCACACCTGGTCGGCCATCACTGTCATCTGCATCTGCCTCTTTATCGGTGCGATGGGCAAGTCGGCACAGATGCCGCTGCACGTCTGGCTGCCGGACTCCATGGAAGGCCCGACCCCCATCTCGGCGCTGATCCACGCGGCCACCATGGTCACGGCAGGTATCTTCATGGTGGCGCGCATGTCGCCGCTGTTCGAGGCCTCCGAGGCTGCCCTGTCCACGGTGCTGGTGATCGGTGCGACCACCGCGCTGTTCATGGGTTTCCTGGGCATCGTCAACAACGACATCAAGCGGGTGGTGGCCTACTCCACGCTGTCGCAGCTGGGGTATATGACCGTCGCGCTGGGCGTGTCGGGCTATAGCGTTGCGATCTTCCATCTCATGACGCACGCTTTCTTCAAGGCGCTGCTGTTCCTGGCGGCCGGCGCGGTGATCATCGCCATGCACCATGAGCAGGACATGCGCAAGATGGGTGGTTTGCGCAAGCGCATGCCCGTCACTTACTGGACCACGCTGATTGGTTCTCTTGCCCTGATCGGAACGCCGTTCTTCTCGGGTTTCTACTCGAAGGACGCGCTCATCGAAGCGGTGGCCGAGTCGCACCGTGCCGGTGCCGTGTATGCCTACTGGTGTGTGTTGCTCGGCGTTTTCGTCACGGCGCTGTACACCTTCCGCATGCTGTTCATGACCTTTCATGGCGAAGAGCGTCTGGATCACCACGCCAAGGATCACTTCCATGACGTGGGCTGGGACATGAAGGCGCCCCTGGTGGCGCTGGCGATTCCGTCTATGTTGATTGGTTTCTTCACCATCCAGCCGGTGTTGTTCGGTGGCTACTTCAAAGGGGCGATCCGCGTCCTTCACCACAACGACGTGGTGGCGGAAATCGGTGAGCATTTCCATGGCCCCGTGGCATTTGCATTGCACGGCCCACTGGGTGCGCCATTCTGGCTGGCACTGGCCGGCGTGGTCTGCGCCTGGCTGTTCTTCCTCAAGAACCCGTCATGGGCGGCTGCCTGGGAAAGTCGCCTGAAGGGCCTGCACACGCTGTTCTCGAACAAGTACTACTTTGACTGGTTCAACGAGCATGTCATTGCCCGCGCGAGCCGTGGTCTGGGTCAGTTCTTCTGGCGCGCCGGCGACCAGGCCGTTATCGACGGCACGCTGGTCAACGGTTCGGCTGCTGCGGTCGGCTGGTTCTCGGGCATCGCGCGCCGGGTGCAGACTGGTTATCTCTACTCGTATGCCTTCTGGATGGTGATTGGCCTGGCAGCACTGCTTGGCTGGTTCCTTCTGAAAGCGCACTAGGATCGGTTCATGCTGTCCTCGAATCTACTTACCGTCCTTATCTGGCTGCCCATTGTCGGTGGCTTCATCACGCTGATGATGGGGGATAAGAACCTCGCCTCGGCACGCTGGGTTGCGCTGGGCACGGCGCTGCTGGCTTTCGTGCTCTGCATACCGCTGTACCTGGGGTTCGACGGCAGTACTGCCGCGTTCCAGTTCGTGGAGCGAGGGCCGTGGATTCCGTCGTTCAATTCCGACTACCACCTCGGCGTAGACGGCATTTCGCTGCCGCTGATCCTGCTGACGACCTTCGTCACGATCTTCGTGGTGATTGCCGGCTGGACGGTCATCACCCAGCGGGCTGCCCAGTACTTCGGCGCCTTCCTCATCATGGAAGGCCTGATGGTGGGTGTGTTCTCGGCGATGGATTCGCTGCTGTTTTATTTCTTCTGGGAAGCGATGCTGATCCCGATGTTCCTGATCATCGGGATCTGGGGCGGGCCACGGCGCGTTTACGCAACGATCAAGTTCTTCCTGTACACCTTCCTCGGCTCCGTCTTCATGCTGATCGCGCTGATCTACATGTACCTGAAGACGGGTGACTATTCGATTGCCGCGTTCCAGCAGTTGCCACTGACATTGGCGGAGCAGCGCTGGATCTTCATCGCCTTCCTGCTGGCGTTTGCGGTGAAGGTGCCGATGTGGCCGGTGCACACCTGGCTCCCCGACGCCCACGTTGAGGCGCCCACGGGCGGGTCCGTGGTGCTGGCGGCCATCATGTTGAAGATGGGCGGGTATGGCTTGCTGCGCTTTAGCCTGACCATGACGCCGGACGCCAGCCGCGAGCTGGACTGGGTGATCATCAGCCTGTCGCTGATTGCCGTGGTCTACATCGGCTTTGTTGCCCTGGTGCAGCAGGACATGAAGAAGCTAATCGCTTATTCATCGAT
>CANGFJ010000068.1 GCA_947453065.1 Pseudomonadota bacterium | reverse complement strand
GCTGGCGGCCACTGGCCGACACCACCCACCAGCCGATCGTCACGGCCCGGCGCCCGCTGGCCTGGGTGAGCTGGCAGCGCAGCGAGGATTACTACGCCGAGTCGGCCCTGGTGTGGCTGGGCGTGGATGCCACGCTGCGCGGCCTCAGCGGCGGCACTAAGGGCCTGGATGCCACGGCCAACGCCTTCCTCGCTGCGCCCGCCACGCAGGGCCCGGTGTCCACCTACCGCTACGAGGATGTGGTGAAGGCGCTCACCGCCGTGGCCGCCTACGACTGGAAGGACCACCTGGACCAGCGCGTCTACGCGACTGCCGCGCCGCTGGACGGCCCGACACTGGCCGGCGTGAAGCTGGTCTATGACGAGCTGCCCAACGCCGAGATCAAGGACGCCGAGGCCGAGCGCAAGCACACCGACCTGGGCTATGGCCTGGGCATCGTCGTGTCGAAGGACGCAGCCCTGACCGAGGTAGTGTGGGAATCGCCTGCGTTCAAGGCCGGGCTCACGGTGGGCACGACACTGGTTGCGGTCAACGGTCGAGCCTTCAGCGGCGAACTGCTCAAAGAAGCGGTCACGGCCGCCAAGACGGCCCCGGCACCCATCGAGCTGCTGGTGAAGAACCAGGACCGCTATCGCACGGTCAGCCTCGATTACCACGGCGGCCTGCGCTATCCGCACCTGGAGTCCGTCGCGGGCCTTCCGGACCGGCTGGCCGAGATCCTCAAGCCCCGCCGACCCTAGGCGGGCCTGCGCGCTGGGGCCGATTCCTGCGCTGACGTGCGCGCATGGGCTTGGCCCCGTCCCCCACGATACACTCTGCACGAGGCCGACCAGGCTGGCCCGGGGTACACCGGGCGCCTACGGTACAGAGCTCCCGACGAGGGGCAGTGTCAGGTTAATTTCCGGGGGATATCATGACTTCGACGGTCGAACAGCGCGGGTTCCCGCTTCCCAGCTCGATGAAGGTCATTCCAGGGACCGAGGCCGCCCAGGCCGCCTACCCGTATCACATCCAGTTCACCAAGACCGACGACGAGCGGTTCTGGTTCTACAACTCGATGCATTTCCCGGAACCCATGAGCGCCTTCGACATGGTGACGGCCGAAGCCGCGTATTGCGCACTGGGTGCCGCCAACACGCGCGTGCACTGCCTGCCCACGACGCTGGGCATCGACCACCGCATCATCAACGGGCGCGTTTACATCGGTGGCAATGGCGTCACCGATCCGGCCGAGATCGAGCGTCGCACCGCCGAATTCCAGCAGCGTGCGTTCTACTACTACGAACACTGGGAAACGCTGTACGCGCAGTGGAAGCAGAAGATGCTGACGCTGATCGAAGACGCCCAGGCGCTGCCCGCGCCGGTGCTGCCGGAGTTCGAGCCGCTGGCCCATGTGCATGCCGGTCGCGGCATTGCCGCCAACCACCAGTTGCTGGTCACCTACCAGAAGACCCTCGAAGGGTACTTCCGGATGTGGCATCACCACTTCGAGTTCCTGCTGCTGGGCTATGGCGCCTACCTGACGCTGTTCGGCTTCTGCAAGAAGGTCTTCCCCGAGATCACCGACCAGACCATCGCCCGCATGGTCTCCGGCATCGAGGCCGAGATCTTCCGCCCGGACGAAGAGCTGCGTCGCCTGGCCCGCCATGCCGTCGAGCAGAACGTCGACTCGCATTTCCAGGACGGCCTGACGGCCGAGCAGATCCTGGCGACGCTGGGCGAGGCCGGCGAGCCGGGGCAGTCCTGGCTTGATGCGCTGGAGAAGGCGCGCCACCCCTGGTTCAACATCAACGTGGGCGATGGCTTCTACCACTACCATCGCGGCTGGAACGACGACCTGTCGATGCCGTTCGCGGCGCTACCGGAATACATGAAGCGCGTGCGGGCCGGTGAGTCACTGGACCGCGAGATCGGCCGCCTGCAGGCCGAGCGCGCCGAGCTGATCGCGGACTACCGCGAGCTGCTGGAAACCGACGAGGACCGCGCGACCTACGACCAGATGATCACGCTCGCGCAGCGCGTGTTCCCCTATGTCGAAGGGCACAAGTTCTACTGCGAGCACTGGTACACCAACCTGTTCTTCAACAAGATCCGCGAGTTCGGCGCCTTGTTGTCCGAGGCCGGGTTCTTCCCCGCTACCGCAGACGTCTTCCACCTCACGCACTACGAGCTGGAAGCGGCCATCATCGACCTGATGAATTCCTGGGCCAGTGGTTCGCCGCCGCGCGGTCCCTCGCATTGGCCGGCGATCGTCGCCGAACGCAAGGCGGCGATTGCCGAGTGGGCCAAGCACGACACGCCGCCGGCACTCGGGCCCATTCCCGATGTCATCGACGATCCGGCCATCGTCATGCTCTGGGGCATCACGCGCGAGAGCCTGGATCGCTGGCTGACGGCCGGTGATGACAAGGACAGCAACGAGGTGCGCGGCTTTGCCGCCTCGTCAGGCGTGGTCGAAGGCCCGGCGCGCATCGTGCGCTCGGTCGAAGAGATCTCCCGCCTGCAGCCGGGTGACATCCTGGTCTGCCAGGTCACCAACCCGACCTGGGCGCCGATCTTCCAGAAGATCCGCGCTGCCGTGTCCGACATCGGGGGGTCGATGAGCCATGCGGCAATCGTCGCGCGCGAATATGGCCTGCCGGCGGTCGTGGGCACGGGCAACGCCACCTCGAAGATCAAGGATGGCCAGATGATCCGCGTGGATGGTGGCCGCGGCATCGTGACGCTGCTGTAACCATGCAGTCTGCGACACACATCAGCTGGTTCAGGGACGTCGGCCTGGCCGACCGTCCCCAGGTCGGCGGCAAGGGCGGCAGCCTGGGCGAATTGCAGCGTGCCGGCATCGACGTGCCACCGGGCTTTGTCGTGCGTACCGAGGCCTTCGAGCATTTCATCGCGTCGCTGGAGCGGCAGGCGCCGGTGCGTGCGCGCGTCGAGGTGCTCGATGAGGGCGACCTGGCGGGCATCACGGCCGTGTCGGTCGAGCTGCGCGCGCGCTGCGAAGCCGAGCCGCTGCCCGAGGACCTGCAGCACCACATCCTTGCGGCCTACCAGGCACTGGGTACGGGGGTGGGCGATCCGATCGTCGCCGTGCGTTCCTCCGCCACGACCGAAGATGCGGTCGATGCGAGTTTCGCGGGCCTGCAGGACACCTTCCTGTGGGTGATGCAGCCTGAGGAAGTGCTGCGCAAGATCCGCAGTTGCTGGGCCAGCCTGTATTCGGTCGAGTCCATCAGCTATCGGCGCAGGCAGCGCTTTCCGGAGTCCGCCGTGGCGATGGCGGTGGTGGTGCAGAAGATGGTCGATGCCCGCACCGCGGGCGTGATGTTCACGCGCAGTCCGACCACGGGTGACAAGTCGGTCATCACCATCGAAGGCGCCTGGGGTCTGGGCTCGGCGGTGGTGGGCGGCGAGGTCACGCCCGACCGCTGGGTCCTGGGCAAGATCACTGGCGAGATTCCGGTGCGCGACATTTCCGACAAGGCCATTCGCCACGTGCCGCTGGCCACGGGCGGCGTCGCCGAAGAGCCGGTGGACGAGGCACAGCGCCGCGCACCCTGCCTCTCGGACGAAGAATTGCAGGCACTGCGCAAGGTGGGTCGTGCGGTGGAGCGGCACTATGGCCGCGCGCAGGACATCGAGTGGGCCATCGACCGGCATTCGGGCAGCCTGTTGCTGCTGCAGAGCCGGCCCGAGACCGTCTGGTCGAACAAGGATGCCCGGCCCGCGGTGGCGCAGGCGGCCGATCCGATGCTGCATGTCATGTCTATTTTTGGGGGCAAGAAGTGAGTCTTACCGCGGCGGACATCCAGGAAATCATGCGGCTCATCGAGGGATCGAACTTCGATGAGCTCACGCTCGAAACCAATGGGCTGAAGCTCATGCTGAAGCGGGGCTCGGCGGCAGGGACTGCGCCTGCCGTGGTCGCGCCGGCGCCGGTGACGGTGGCGGTTGCCGCGGCACCGACCGCAGCGCCCGCGGTGGCGCCACGCCCGGTCGCAGCGGCTGCTGCCTTGCCCACCGACGGCGGCCAGGACGTTCCGTCGCCGATGCTTGGCACGTTCTATCGGGCCCCCAAGCCGGGCGCGCCGCCTTTCGTCGAGGTCGGTGCCGTCGTCGAAGCCGATACGGTGATCGGCATCATCGAAGTGATGAAGCTCATGAGCACCGTTCGTGCCGGCCTGCGCGGACGGGTGACCCAGATCCTGGCCAGTGATGGCGTGCTGGTGGAGTTTGGCGAAGTGCTGCTTCGCATCGCACCGGCGGAGTAAGACGCGATGGCCATCCGCAGGGTCTTCATCGCCAACCGTGGCGAGATTGCCGCCCGCATCATCCGCAGCTGCCGGCAGCTGGGTATCGAGACGGTGCTGGGCGTGTCACAGGCCGACCGGCACAGCCTGCCTGCGCGCCTGGCAGATCGCGCCGTCTGCATCGGTGCGTCACGGCCTGCAGACAGTTACCTGAAGGTCGAGACGATCGTGCATGCGGCGCTGCTGACCGGTGCCGATGCCATCCATCCGGGCTATGGCTTCCTGTCCGAGCGTGCGGCGCTGGCGCAGCTGTGCGAGGACAACGGCTTGGTCTTCATTGGCCCTACGCCCGCACAGATCAACGCGGTCGGTGACAAGCTGCGCGCGCGCAGCGAGGCCGAGGCCGCCGAGGTGCCAGTGGTGCCCGGGGCTGCCGTCAGCTCTACCGCAGAAGCCATCGAGGCCGCCGCGCGCATTGGCACGCCGCTGCTGGTGAAGGCCGTGGGCGGCGGCGGCGGGCGCGGCATGAAGCGCGTCGATCACCTGGATGACGTGGCCGCTGCGGTTGAACTGGCCAGCGCCGAGGCCGGTGCGGCGTTCGGTGATCCGCGCGTCTACCTCGAGCGCTATGTGTCCCGTGGTCGCCATGTCGAAGTGCAGGTGCTGGGCGATGGCCGTGGCGAGGTCATCCACCTGGGCGAGCGCGACTGTTCCGTGCAGCGTCGTTACCAGAAGCTGATCGAAGAGACGCCGGCGGTAGGACTGTCTGCGGCGCTGCTGGCCTCGCTGCGCGAGGCGGGCGTGCGCTTTGCCCGGCGGCTGAATTACCGCGGCGCCGGCACGGTGGAGTTTCTGGTCGACATGGAGCGCGACTGCTTCTACTTCCTGGAGATGAACGCCCGCATCCAGGTCGAGCACCCGGTCACCGAAGCGGTGACGGGCATCGATCTGGTGGCCGAGCAGATCGCCATTGCCGCCGGCGAGGGGCTGCGCATCCGGCAGGACGAGGTGGTGTTCCGGGGCAGCGCCATCGAATGCCGTATCAATGCCGAGGACCCGATGCGCGATTTCCATCCGAGCCCGGGCATTGTCAGCGAGGCGCTGTGGCCCACGGGTGCCGGCATCCGCGTGGACACGCATATCGAGACCGGCTCGTTTGTCCCGCCGTTCTATGACTCGCTGCTGGGCAAGGTCATCGCGCACGGCGCAGACCGCGCGGCAGCCATCGCGATGCTGCAGCAGGCGCTGTCGGCGATGCGGGTGGAAGGCGTGGCGACGAACCGCGACTTCCATCGCCACGTGCTGGCGAATGCGGAATTCAGGCAGGGCGGCGTGGACACGGGCTTCGTGGCACGGCTTCCCCCGATCACACAAGACGAGTAAGGCAGGCAGCACTTCCATGGCTGATGTAGACATCGTTGAGACTTCGCTGCGTGATGGCAACCAGAGCCTGTGGGGCGCACTGGGCGTCACCACCGCCAACACCCTGAAGATCGCGCCGGTCATGGACCGCGTCGGTTTCAAGGCCATCGACTTCACGACCTCCACGCACATGGGCGTGGCGGTGCGCTACAAGCGCGAAGACCCCTGGGAACGGCTGCGCCTCATGGCGGCGGCCACGCCCAACACGCCGCTGCAGTTCATGTCGACCGGCTTCCGCTTCATCTCTTGGGAGACGGCCAGCCCGGAGTTCATGGCGCTGGCTTTCCGCACGCTGGCGCGCAACGGCATCCGGCGTTTCTGCCTGGCCGATCCGATGAACGACGCAGACGCCAACATCACCTGCGCGCGCATGATCAAGCGCGATGGCGGCGAGTACGTCATCGCGGCGCTGGTGTTCACGCTCAGCCCGATCCATGACGATGCCTATTACGTGGCCTGTGCGAAGAAGCTCGCGGCCTGCCCGGACATCGACGCGCTCTACATCAAGGACGCGGGCGGGCTGCTGTCGGCCGGTCGCGCGGCCACGCTCATTCCTGCCGTGCGCGCGGTCATCGGCAGCACGCCGCTGGAACTGCATGCGCACTGCACGATCGGCCAGGCCGACCTGCTGTATGCCGAGGCGCCTTCGCATGGCGTCACGGCCCTGCAGTGTGCGTCGGGGGCTGCCTCCGATGGCACCTCCAATCCGTCGTCAGCGCGTGCGGTCGCCAACCTCAAGGCGATGGGCCATACCGTGCGCATCGATGAAGACGCGCTGGCCGAGGTGCAGCGCTATTTCACCCAGGTGGCTGCTGCCGAAGGCCTGCCGGTGGGTGCGCCCCAGGGCTTTGATGCCGCTTACCTGCACCATCAGTTGCCCGGCGGCATGATCGGCACCATGCGTCGCCAGCTGGCCGACGGGCGGCTCTCGCACCTGGAGGCGGCGGTCATCGAGGAGATGGGTCGCGTGCGCCAGGAACTGGGCTGGCCCATCGTGATGACCCCCTTCGCGCAGATGCTGCTGGGCCAGGCCGTCATGAATGTCACGGGCAAGGAGCGCTACGCCAATGTGCCGGACGAGGTGATCCGCTATGCCATCGGCCGCTTCGGCCGGCCGACGGTGCCGATCGATCCGCAAGTCATGGACCGCATCTCAGCGATGCCGCGCACCCGCGAGCTGCGTGCCGAGGCCGACATGGCGCCGCTGGACGAACTGCGCCAGCGCATCGGTACGCGGTTGTCGGACGAGGAGTTCCTGCTGCGGGCGACGATGCCCGCAGGCTTGCTCGATGCGATGCAGGCTGCGGGACCTGCGTCCCTGCACTACGACCCGGCGTCACGCCCGCTGATGGACCTGGTCCAGAAACTCTCGCAGCGCGAGGACCTGACACAGATCACGCTGGAGAAGGCGGGCATCAAGCTCGAGTTGCGCCGCTAGAAGCAAGGCCCTGGTGGCAGGCCTTGCGGCCGGTTCAGTGCTTCCGGCCGAGGGCACTAGCCCTGCAGTGGAGCGGTGACTGGCCGAACTGGCGCCGGAAGCGACGCGCGAAGTGGCTGGGGTCGAGAAAGCCGCAGCGCGCCGCCACTTCGGCCACCGGCAGCGTGGCCTGGCGGGGATCGACGAGCAGGCTGCGGGCCTGTTCCAGCCGCAGCTGCAGCAACTGCTCTGAGAAGGTGGTGTGGGCCTCTGCAAACGCATAGTGCAGGCGCCGCTTGGAGATCTGGTGGCGGGCTGCCAGCGCCAGCGGCGTAAGCGCCGGGTCGTGCAGGGCCTCGCGCAGGCTCTGGCGCAGCGCGGTGATCAGTCGGCGGTCGGGCTTCGGCGCCGTGTCGCGGCCGATGGCCAGGGTCAGTAGCGCGGCGAGCTGGTCCGCGACTGCCCCGTGTGGCAGCGCGAGCGTGTCGCAGGCGTCAGCCTCCAGGCTGGCCAGCGCTGCGTTGAGCGCACCGCTCCAGCCTTCCTGGGCAAATTGCCGGACGGCATGGCGTTCTGCGCCGGGCAACCACTGGCCCAGCCAGGGCTGCGGCATCCGCAGGACCAGCGCACTGCTGGGGCCTGGGCAGTCCAGTTCGTAAGGTTCGGTGGCGTTGATCAGCACGCTTTCGCCCGCTGCGACATGCGCCAGGCGCCCCTGCTGGCGCAGCTGCATCTGGCCCCGGCGCAGCTGCATCAGCACGAACAGCGATTCGTCTGTCCGCGCGATCTTGGCGCGGGTGCGCCGGACCGTCTGGGTGCTGGCGTGGATGAAACTGGCTGTGGCAGCGCCCAGCTCAACCTGGTCCAGCGTGGCGCGGAAGGCGGGGCGGGCCGGCGTATCGATTTCCAGGTCGAGGAAGCGGTCGCAGACGGTGTCGCGCCAGTAGGCGAGGGCGCGGTGGGGTTCCACCTCTTCCGTGGACCAGCGGCGTCGACCGTCAGGCTGCGCGATCGTCACAGGCATTTCAGCCGCTCCAGGTACGCCATCTCATCGGGTGCGCGGCCCGCGCGCTGGGCCTCCCACAGCGTCGTGGCCAGCACCTCGATCATCTGGTGCTCGGCCTCGTGCACGTCCCCCAGCTTGCGGGCCAGGCGCGCATGCACGGCTTCGATGCCCGCGGGCCGGCGCGTGGACAGTTGTTCGCGCAGGCCCAGGTGCAGGCCCATGTGCAGGAAGGGGTTGGTCTGCCCGCGCTCTACCGTGAAGGCTTCATGCAGCGCATCGGGGGTGGCGAACAGCGCGTGGTATTCCGGGTGCAGTGCGATGACATCGGCAATGGCCGCATCCAGCGGCTCCAGCGGCAGGCCCTGCTGGCGGCGCTGCCACGCCAGGTAATAGCGGCGACGCAGTTCATCACGTTCACTGCCGGCGAAGAACATCAGGCGGGCTCCGGTGGCGTCTTGGACTTGTACTCGCACAGCGAGGCGATGGGGCACTGCGGGCAACGCGGGCTGCGCGCCACGCAGACATGCCGCCCATGCAGGATGAGCCAGTGGTGCGCGTCCTGCAGGTATTCCGGCGGCGTCACCTTCAGCAGCTTCTGCTCCACCGCGAGCACGGTCTTGCCCGGCGCCAGGCCCGTGCGGTTGGCGATGCGGAAGACGTGCGTGTCGACGGCAATGGTCGGCTCGCCAAAGGCGACGTTGAGCACCACGTTGGCGGTCTTGCGACCGACGCCGGGCAGGGCTTCGAGTGCCTCGCGTTCACGTGGCACCTCGCCGCCATGCTGCTCGATCAGCAGGCGCGCGGCCTCAACCACGTTTTTGGCCTTGCTGTTGAACAGGCCAATGTGCCGGATGAAAGGCGTCAGCCCCGCAACGCCCAGTGCCAGAATCTGCCGCGGCGTGTTGGCCTGCGGGAACAGCACGCGCGTGGCCAGGTTCACGCTCTTGTCGGTGGCTTGCGCTGACAGGGTGACGGCCACCAGCAGCTCATACGCGCTGCTGTATTCCAGCTCGGTCTTGGGCTGCGGGGTGGCCACGCGCAGCCCGCGGTAGATCGCTTCGCGCCGCGCGGGGTTCATGCCCGGCTCAGCTGATCTTCATGCCGGGCTGCACGCCGCTGTCGGCCGACAGCAGGAACACGCCCTCGCTCACACCATCAGCCTTGCCGCTGGCACACAAAACCATGCCCTCGGAAATGCCGAAGCGCATCTTGCGCGGCGCGAGGTTGGCGATCATCACGACAAAGCGGCCTACCAGCTGCTCCGGGGCGTAGCTGGCGCTGATGCCGGAGAACACCTGGCGCTGGTGGTCGCCCAGGTCCAGCTTCAGGCACAGCAGCTTGTCGGAGCCTTCGACGCGCGAGGCTTCCAGCACCTTGGCGGCGCGCAGGTCGAGTTTGGCGAAGTCGTCGATGCCGATCATTCCGGGTTCCAGGGTGGGGGCGGGTGCGGCCTTGGGGGCTGCGGCCTTGGCGGGTTTGACGGGCGCCGTGGCCACGGTGGGCGCGGGGGTGGGCGCCGAGGCGACCAGCTGCTTCACGACGGCAGGGTCGACGCGCGTGGCCAACTGCGGGTACTTGCCCAGCGCGCTGCCCAGCAGCGGTTCCTGCACGGCATCCCAGTGGGCAAAGGCCCGCTCGCCCAGCCAGCCGGCGGCCGTCTGCGTGATGCGCGGCAGGACGGGCGCCAGGTACACCAGCAGCACGCGGAACAGGTTAATGGCCTGCGTGGCGATGGCGCGCGCTTCATCGACGCGGGCCGGGTCCTTGGCGACGATCCACGGCTTCTGCTGGTCGACGTACTGGTTGGCCTTGTCGGCCAGGTGCATGACCTCGCGGATGGCCGCCGCGTAGTCGCGGGTTTCGTACAGCTGTGCGATGCGCTCGCGGGGCTCGGTGAAGCTTACGAACAGGGCGTGGTCGGGCAGCGTCTCGGACAAGTGGCCACCGGCACGCTCGATGAACGGCGCACAGCGGCTGGCGATGTTGACCAGCTTGCCCACGATGTCGGAGTTCACGCGGGCGGTGAAATCTTCGAGGTTCAGGTCGATGTCCTCGATGCCCCCGGTCAGCTTGGCCGCGAAGTAGTAGCGCAGCGGCTCGGGCGGCAGCAGTTCGAGGTAGCGCTGCGCCGTGATGAAGGTGCCACGCGACTTGGACATCTTGTGCCCGTCGACGGTGAGAAAGCCGTGCACGTGCACGCCGGTCGGGCGACGCAGGCCTGCGCCATGCAGCACCGCGGGCCAGAACAGCGTGTGGAAGTAGCCGATGTCCTTGCCGATGAAATGGTGCAGCTCGGTTTCGGTCTCAGAGCGCCAATAGCGGTCAAAGTCCAGCCCGCGCCTGGCGGCCAGTGCCGCAAACGAGCCGATGTAGCCGATGGGTGCGTCGAACCACACATAAAAATACTTGCCCGGCGCATCGGGGATCTCGAAGCCGAAGTAGGGCTTGTCGCGCGAAATGTCCCAGTCCTTCAGGCCGGCCTCGAACCACTCGCCCAGCTTGGCCCGCACCGACTCGTGCAGGCCACTGGTCTTGAGCCAGTCGCGCAGCATCGTCTCGAAATCACCCAGCTTGAAGAACAGGTGATCGGAATCGCGCAGCACCGGCGTGGTGCCGGTGACGGTAGAGACCGGGTCTTTCAGGTCGGCGGGGGAATAGGTGGCGCCACAGGCCTCGCAGCTGTCGCCGTACTGGTCAGCGGCACTGCAGCGCGGGCAGGTGCCGCGCACGTAGCGGTCGGGCAGGAACATGCCGGCCTGTTCGTCGTAAGACTGGCGCACCGAGCGGCGCGTGATCACGCCCCGGTCACGCAGGGTCGTGTAGAGCGTGTCGGTCCAGGCCTTGTTCTCGGCCGAGTGCGTCGAGTGGAACTGGTCGAAGTCGATCAGGAAGCCGGCGTAGTCGCGCGAGTGGGCTTCGGCCGAGGCGGCGATCAGCTGTTCGGGCGTGATGCCGTCCTGCTGGGCGCGGATCATGATCGGCGTGCCGTGGGTGTCTTCGGCGCAGACGTACAGGCAGTCGTTGCCGCGCAGTTTCTGGAAGCGCACCCAGACGTCGGTCTGCACGGCCTCGATGATGTGGCCGAAGTGCAGGGGGCCGTTGGCATACGGCAGGGCGCTGGTGACGAGTATCTGGCGCGGCATGGTGGTCTTGGCAATCCGGGGCTGCGGGAGCGGCGGATTATCGCACGACGCGCGCCACGGGTAGGCGGCCGCTGCCCGGCCCTTAGTCCAGCGCCGGTCCGCTGTCCGGCTCGCCCAGCAGCATCTGGCCCAGCAGGTCGGCCTCCTGTGCCAGCCGCTCCTGTACATAGCCGTGCAGTACCAGCAGTTCCTTCTCGCCGGGCGCGATGAAAGTCAGCCCGTAGAAGTGGATCTGCGGATGCTCCGCGTCGAGGTTGCCCAGGCGCGCGCTGACCGTGCACTGCAGGGTGACGACGAAGTCCCGGTCGAGCAGTTGCGGTCGCAGTGACAGCTCCAGCGCCTGGCCCTTCTGCAACCCCAAGTCGCTGTCGGTGCCGATCTGGGCCCCGCCCACGCTCAGGTCGGTGATCAGGGCCGCGTGCAGGAACTGCGGCGACCGCACCGCGGCACTCAGCGCGCAGCGTGCCCGCGGCAGCGAGCGCAGCGTGCGACGGCGTACGTCATGCAACTGGCCCAGGTACATCACTGGCGTGGGCTCGAAAGCCAGCTTGTTGATGATGGCCCGGAAGAAAAAGGCGGTCGTGGGGTTGAGCCAGCGGCAGGTCATAGCCTGCCCCTGGTGCACGGCAATCAGCGAGCGGTCGGCGTTGGCCGGCGCACTCAGCAGCAGGTTGCGATCGGCCTGCATGACACCCAGCAGCTGCACGGTGTAGCGCCGTTCGCTGTCGCCCGCGGACACCTGCAGCTCGACGCGTGAGCGGCGAGCCACCTGCGAATAGGCCCGCGCAAATCGTTCCATGGGTGGGCGGGTGGGTTGGGCCACAGTGCGCTCAGCCGATGTCCTTCACGGCCTCGAAGCGGGATTTGTTGATAGCCTTCTTGTAGGCCTCTCGGCCGGTCACTACTTGCTGGTCGTAGAGGGCCTGGATGGAGCTGTCCATGGTGCGCATGCCGGTCTGGGAGCCCGATTGCATGGTGTTCTCCAGCTGGTCGAGCTTGCCCTGGCGGATGAGGTTGGAGGCCGCGGTGTTGTTGATGAGGATTTCCAGTGCGGCGACGCGGCCGGCTTTGTCGGCGCGCTGCAGCAGCTGCTGCGAGATCACGCCGCGCAGCGAGGTCGACAGCATCGTGCGCACATGGGACTGCTTGTCCGACGGAAAGACGTTGATCATGCGGTCGACGGTCTGGGCCGCGCCGTTGGTGTGCAGCGTGCCCATCACGAGGATGCCCATTTCGGCGGCGGTGACGGCGATGCTCATGGTTTCCAGGTCACGCAACTCGCCGACCAGCACCACGTCCGGGTCCTCGCGCAGCGCAGAGTGCAGCGCTGCTGCGAAACTGGGCGCATGCATGCCGATCTCGCGCTGGCTCACCAGGCAGCCCTTGCGCTGGTGCACGAATTCGATGGGGTCCTCGATGGTGAGGATATGGCCTTTCATGCGGGTGTTGATGTCATCGACCATCGCCGCCAGCGTGGTCGACTTGCCCGAGCCGGTCTTGCCGGTTACCAGGATGAGGCCGCTGGTTGCCTTGGCCAGCTGGCGCACGGACTCCGGCAGCTTCAGCTCGTCCATGGTCAATGCCTTGGAGGGGATGCTGCGAAAGACCGCGCCCATGCCATTGAGGTGCCGCAGGATGTTCACGCGGAAGCGCCCGTGTCCGGGAAGGCTGTAGGCGAAGTCCGCCCCATCCCTGGCCTCGAACCGGTCGCTGGCCTTCTTCGGCATGATCTCGTAGAGCGCCTCGCGCACCAGGTTCGCGTCCAGGGGCTCGCCGCGCAGCGGCGCAAGATCGCCATGCAGGCGGATGCGCGGCGGATCGCCGGCCAGGAAGTGCAGGTCAGAGCCGCGCCGGCGGACCACTTCGAGCAGGAATTCGTCGATTCGTGCCATGGTCGCGTCAGACTCCCGGTGGTATCTGCGAGGGATCGAGCTTCGGCAGGATGCTGGTATCGGTCACGAACTTCTGGAAGGCGCGTTTGTCTGCGGCATAGGCGTAGGCATCGTCGGGGTCAATTTCCTTGGCCTGCAGCGCCTGCAACAGCGACTGGTCGAGCAGCTGCATCCCCAGGTCGCGTCCGGTCTGCAGCTGGCTGGGTACCTGGTGTGTCTGGTCGCTCTGGATGAGCTTGGCAATGGCCTTGGTCATGACCAGGACCTCGCAGATGGCCTTGCGGCCGCGACCATCCGCAGTCTTGACCAGCACCTGCGTGATCACCGCCAGCAG
>CANGFJ010000067.1 GCA_947453065.1 Pseudomonadota bacterium | reverse complement strand
CGGCATTCCAGGTGCCTTCGAAGGTCGCCGGCTCGCCCGCCAGTTCGGCCTTCAGGTTGCGCACGATGGTGGTCACCATCGACTCGATCATGAAGCCAGTCTTGGGCACGCCCGTGGGCACCGGGGTGGCCTCCGGCGAGGCAATGGCCACGCACACGCCCGCAGCGAAAATGTTCGGATATCGCGTGCTGCGCTGGTGCTTGTCCACCAGCACGAAGCCGCGCGGATTGCACAGGCCCGGCACGGCCGCCACGGCCTCCACGCCCTTGAAGGCCGGCAGGAACATCGAGAAGCGGAACGGCAGGCGGCGCGTCTCCAAGGGCTGGCCCTTGGCGTCGTGTTCCACCACCACGGCCTCGCCCGGCTCCACCGAGGCGACCTTGGCGTTGACGATCCATTGGATGTGGCGCTGGCGGAACTCCGACTCCAGCAGCCCCTTGGAATCACCGACGCCGCCCAGCCCCATGTGGCCCACGTAGGGCTCGCTGCTGACATAGGTCATGGGCACACGGTCGCGCAGCTTGCGGCGCCGCAGGTCGGCATCCAGGATGAATGCAAATTCATAGGCCGGCCCGAAGCAGCTGGCACCCTGCACGGCACCGATGACGATCGGGCCAGGGTTCGCCAGGAAGGCCTCATAGGCCGTCCACGCGGCCTGCGCATGCGGCAGCGTGCACACGGACTGCGTGTGGCCCCCATCCGGCCCCAGGCCGGCGATCTCGTCAAAGGCCAGCTTGGGCCCGGTGCACAGCACCAGGTAGTCGTAGTCCACCACCGCCCCACCGTCCAGCTGCAGCCGGCGGGCCACCGGATCGATGTGCTCGACGGCGTCGGGAATGAAGTGAATGCCCTTGTCGGCCAGGTGCTCGCCGGCGTTGAGCGAAATGTCCTCGGCCTTGCGCCAACCCACGGCCAGCCAGGGGTTGGACGGCGTAAAGCTAAATCGCGGACCCTGCCCCACGACCGTGATGTCATGCGCGGTTCCCAGCGTCTCGCGCAGTTCATAGGCTGCGCTCATGCCACCCAAGCCTGCGCCCACCACCGTGATTCTGGCCATCGAGCACCTCCACCAGCGGATATTTACATTAGCGACTTCTTATATTAGGCTCACCTTATATCAACGCAAGTCCTTTTGTCATCCGGGAGAACCGCAATGCCCCTTTCCGCCGCCGACCTCGTTGCCCGCGCCCGCAGCCAGATCCGGGAGTGCACAGCCTCCCAGCTGCAGGCCTTACCCTCTGGCGTCGCCCTGATTGACGTAAGGGAGCCCGCAGAATTTGCCAGCGGCCACCTGCCGGGCGCGGTGAACATCCCGCGCGGCATGCTGGAATTCGAGATCGCCGCCCACCCTGCCGTGGCCAATGTCACCGATCCGGCCCTGGCCGACCGCCAGCGTCAGATCGTCGTGTATTGCCTCGGGGGTGGTCGGGCCGCACTGGCCGCTGTCGCGCTACAGGAACTGGGCTTCAGCGATGTCCAGTCGATCCAGGGAGGCCTCAGGGCCTGCGTGGAAGCGGGGCTCGCCCTGACCACCCACGGAGGCTGAGCCATGGCCCCCGCCAGACTGGACGCCACCCGCATGCGCCGCCATGCCAACGAGGCCTCGCTGCTGCTCAAGGCGCTGGCCAATGAGAAACGCCTGCAGATCCTCTGCCTGCTGGCCGAGGGCGAGCGGTCGGTCGGACAACTCAACGCACTGCTCGACCTGAGCCAGTCCGCGCTGTCCCAGCATCTGGCTGTGCTACGGACCGATGGCGTGGTGGAGACCCGCCGCGAGGCACAGGCCATCATTTACAGCCTCGCTGCAGGGCCGGCGCGGCAGATTATCGAGACGCTGCACGAAATCTATTGCGGAACCGGGCGCACGAAGGGAACCTGACGCGGTGACCGGGGTCTGTCTTCCTGCCGGCACTTGCCGCACTGTCGGCAGGTGAGTCCTGGGCGCTGCACAGGTAGACTGTGGAGCGACCGGATCGAGACGCCTCCTGCGTCACCTTCAATACCGGCGAACTGGAATTCCGCATCATGGCCAAAAAGAAGAAATCATCCACCGCGCGAGCGCCCGGCCGCCCGCGTTCCGATGAGTCGCGCGCTGCCATCCTGAAGGCCGCCTACCAGATCCTGCGCGAGGGCGGATTTGCCGAGTTCACGGTCGAGGGCGTGGCCGCGCGGGCCGGGGCCGGCAAGGCCACCATCTACCGCTGGTGGAAGAGCAAGGGCACCCTGGCCGTCGAGGCCTTCCTGGTCGCCGTAGCGCCCCGCATGGACGCCGTGGCCGAAACCGACTCGCCGCTCGACGACCTGCGCAAGCAGGTGCACCTGGCGGCCACCATTTACCGCGGTCGTGCCGGTCAACTGGTGCGCGAGCTCATCGCGCTGGGCCAGGCCGACTCGGAAACCGGCAAACTGCTGTTCAGCGACTTCTTCGAACCCCGTCGCAAGGCTGCTTTCATCACCCTGCGTCGCGCCCAGACCAGCGGTGAAGTGCGTCGCGACGTCGACCTGGACGTCCTGGCCGATGCCCTGTGGGGGCCGATCTTCCACCGGGTGCTGGTCACGCACACCTCGATCGAGAAGCCTTTCATCGACAAGCTGCTCGACCTGGTCCTGGCGGGCGCCACCCGCACCCGCTAGTTGGCGTAGTTCTCGGCGAAGCTGGGGTCGCAGTCATAGGCATGGACATGGTCGCCCGCGACCTTGTCCCAGGTGATGAAGCGCAAGCCCCGATTATCGAGAACCTGCGGGTCCTCGAATTCCTGGGTCGCCAGCAACTGCTTGCCATCCGCGGACAAGCGGAACCGCTCCACCACGCGCACCTGGTCACTGTGGTCCAGTCCGTTGTTGGTAATGGTGGCCGCCTTCAGGTGGGTGGTCTCCACCACCAGCGTGTCGCCCTCCCAATGGCCCAGCGAATCGCCCGTCTTCGTGTGCGGCCCGTCCGCAGGCAGGTGGGCACGCCCATCCATGAAGAAGACGCGCGCCATATCGAAATACTCGAGCCTCATCACGATGAGCTCGGTGCCCTGGAAGATCTCGATCGGAAACGGCCCCTGCAGGGCATAGACAATGGAGGGCACGCGGCAAGCGTTGGCCACGGTCATGTCGTCCTTGCTGTTCCACTGCTTGGTGCGTTCCAGCGCAGCGGGCTTGAGCTTGAGCCCACCGAACTCCCCGATGCCGAACTCCACGGCACCCGTGTCCACCAGTTCCACGGTATTGGGCGGGATGCGGGCCGCCAGCACGGGATCGCGCACCGGCTTGGCGCGCGACAGCGACCAGAACCCCGACAGGTCCGGATGCGTCGCAGCCTGTGCAGCCGATATTCCCGCCAGCGCAGAGCCCAGTACGAGGAGCGCCCCGACGCGCAGCGCCTGCTGCAGAACCCTTGCCTGCCGACTCATTTCTGCTCCGCCGACTCGAAGGGCACGCCCACCGGCGTGCCATCGCCCCGCGTGACTTTGCGCATGCGCAGGTAGCGTGACCCATCGCGTGCCAGCCAGCCCTCTACCACCACGGCGTCCCCGGCCTTGAGGCTCTCGCGCGTCCAGCCGCGGCGTTCGAGGATAGAGGGTGAGTTGGTCTCGGCCTTCCAGGCCTGCTCGCTGCCATCGGCATCGCGCACCGTGAAGCGGATGATGCCGTGCGGATTGCGGAACAGGAATTCGCCGACGGTGCCTCGCAGAGTCACCGTGCGGGCATCGTCAAAGAACACCGCAAAGGAATGGTGCGCAACGGCTGTGCCAGCCAGCCCCAGGCCGCACATCAACAGCAGCACTCCGAACAGACGCGAAGGGTAATGCATGACGCCTCCATCATTGAGAAATCAACAAGACAATGTTAAAGCCATTTGAGATACGGCTCGACTCTAAAATGCGCGCTGCCTATAATCCGGCGAAACAATCAAGGGCGAACCCATGACAGTGATGGAATTCAGCGACTGGCTCTCAGCCACATCAGCAAGCCAGTTCATCCAGGTCACCACCTGGGTCATCCCGTCTCTGCAGACGGTTCACATTCTCACCCTGGCCTTGCTGTTTGCATCCGCCCTGATGGTCGACCTGCGCGTGCTGGGTACCGGCCTGCGCTCGGAGTCGCTGCGGGCCGTGGCCGACCGGTTCATCCCCACGATCTGGCCCTGCCTCGTGGTGTTGCTGATCACCGGCTCGCTGCTCATCGTGGCAGAGCCTGCGCGCACCCTGGGCAATCCGGCCTTCTACCTCAAAATGATCTGCCTGGCCGCCGCCATCATCGTGACGCTGTGGTTGCGCGCCTTCGCCCGCGGCTCACGGCCCGTCGGTGGCCTGGCCTCCATGCTTGCCGTTGTTTCGCTGCTGCTCTGGGCGACGATCATCGTTGCCGGCCGTTATATCGCCTACATCGAGTCCAACTGAAGGAGCATGGCAGTGATCAAAACCTTCTGTGAGTGGCTGCAAGGCACCGCTTTCGCCCAGACCATCAGCGAGACCTGGTTCCCGATGGTCGAGTCTGCCCATGTCGTCGCCCTGACCCTGGTGGCTGGCACGATCTTCATCGTTGACCTGCGACTGGTGGGCCTGGCTTCGCGGCAAATGCGTTTTACGCAGTTGTCGGACCAGGTGCTGCCCTGGACCTGGCGGGCCTTCCTGCTGGCCGCCCTGACCGGCAGCATGCTGTTTGCGGCCAACGCCATGACGTATTACGACAACGTGCCGTTCCGGGCCAAGATGGTCCTGCTGGCACTGGCAGGCCTGAACATGGCCTACTTCCAGTTCGTCACGTTTCGCAACGTGGCGCAGTGGGATGCAGGCAAGGCCTCGCCAGCTGCCCGCTTCGCCGGCTTCGCATCGCTCATCCTGTGGACCGGCGTCATCGGCTTCGGTCGCTGGATCGGCTTCGTCTAACCGCCGGCTCGACTAATCGGGTTGCACAGAGATGTGCACCCGATTGCGGCCCGCCTGTTTGGCCGCATAGCAGGCAATGTCTGCGGCGCTCAGCAGACTGGCCATACTCTCGGTTGCCTGATTCACGGTGGCCAGGCCAATGCTGGCACCGATGCCCATCGAGGCTTCCTTCCACACAAACTGGTAGTCCTTGACGGCCAGCCGTATGGACTCGGCGATCTTGCGGGCGCGCTCCAGCGGGCAGCCCTTGAGCAGGATGGCGAACTCATCGCCACCCAGGCGCGCTACCGTGTCCACGCTGCGCACCCTGGCC
The DNA here is from genome assembly GCA_947453065.1 of Pseudomonadota bacterium. GTDB lineage: Bacteria > Pseudomonadota > Gammaproteobacteria > Steroidobacterales > Steroidobacteraceae > ZC4RG30. The sequence continues at coordinate 8,287 of CANGFJ010000067.1, read as the reverse complement.
TGCAACAGCGCCGTGACATCCACCAGCAGCTGGTCCCCCGCCGGATGGCCACAGGTGTCGTTGACCGCCTTGAACTGATCCAGATCGATGTACAACAGGACGTGTTCGCCCGCGCCGCGACGCGCCCCGTCAACGGCAACCTGCAGTTGCTCATTGAAGGCACGGCGGTTGACCAGACCCGTCAACACATCATGGGTCGCCTGGTAAGAAAGCTCGTGCTGCTGACGCCGCTCCTGGGTGACATCGCGGAACACCGTGACGGCGCCCATGCTGCGCCCATCGCGACTGTGCAAGGGAGCGGCCGAGGCATGGACCGCCGTCTCCTCGCCTGTGCGGCCCACCAGCACCGCATCATCGGGCAGCCCCACGCCAATCCCTTCACGCAGGCAGCGCAGTAGCGGACTCTCGAGGTCATCGCGCGATGTCTCGTCCACCAAATGCAGCACTTCATTGAGGTGTAGGCCGACAGCCTGCGCCAGCGTCCACCCGGTCAGGCGCTCTGCCACCGGATTGAGGTATTCGATCACGCCTGCCGCATCGGTACTGATGACGGCATCGCCAATGCATTGCAGTGTCACCTGGGCGCGATTTTTTTCTTCCAGCACCTGGCGCTCGGCGCGCTTGCGCTCGGTGATGTTGCTCAGGGTTCCGGCAAAGGCCACGACGCGGCCGGCCGCATCCCGCACCGCACTGGCGCTTTCCAGGACAATGAGCTGCTGGCCATCGCGACGACGCAGGGCGAACTCCACGTTGTGGACCTCGCCCTTCTGCACCACCTGACGCACGAAATCGGCTCGCTCTTCCGGATTCCAGTACATCGCGGCGGCGCTGGGCAGGGCGTACAGCTCGGCGGCCGTGTCATAGCCCAGCATGCGGACCAGAGCAGGATTGGCAGAGAGAATCGCCCCATCGATGGCGCTCTGGTAGACCCCTTCGAGCACCTTGCCGTAGAGGTCACGGAATCTCGACTCGCTGGCCTGCAGGGCCAGCTCGGTACGCGAACGCTCGATGGCCAGCCCGGCCAGCAGGGCCAGCTGTTCCAGGCTCTCCAGAAATTCCGTTGAGAGGGGGTCTGCGGAGGGACCGTAAACACCCAAGGCGCCCAGGACGCGCCCTCCGGCACCGCGGATTACGCAGGACCAGACCAGATCGGCGGCGGCGACCTCAGACACCGTATGGCCATCGGCGTCAGTGAGGCTCACTGCGCAGGCATACCCTGGGCAGCGGGTCTCGACCCAGCGGCGGACAGACGCGAGGATGTCCGGCAACGGCTCTTGGCGGGTCAGTCGCTCCAGCATCTCCCGCATGATCGCTACGCAGTCGCTGTCAGCGCGCAGCGGCGTCGAGCGCGTCGACGATAACCGGCACAGAGAAAACAGCCGAAGCGGGGCCCTGGAGCGTGGCAACGCTCACGCGCACCCGGATCTCGAACACGCCCGACACCGTCGCCTGCAGACCCAGCGTGTGATCCCGGGAGTCCCCCACGGCGATGCCCGCCGACTGGAAGGACGCCGGGCCCGTCAGCGTGAGCCCCTGGGTCGGCTCGAACGTCGCCTGCAGCGTGTCCACCGCCTGGCTGGGCGTCACACGCAGGCGAACCCGGAACGATTTGCCGGTCGCTGGCCGATCCAGCAACTGGAATCGCAGGCCAACTGGCGCACTGCCTTGCTCCAGCGACACCGCAGCGACCAGCTCCGCGTCCATGGATTGCGGGGTGGGCGCCTGGGACGCCACCGGCGCAGCAACCTTGGATTGGACCTCGTCGGAACTGCTACAGCCCACGCTCGCCAGCGCGACACAGGCCACCAGTAGCCCGGTAGCCAGGCGCTGCGGAAAGCGTGGAACTCTGATTTTCAGGCAAGCCATGCACACCCTCCCCCCACTAAAACTCGTTTCAAACCCTAGCATGAGCGCAGCAAAGGCGGATCAGCCAGCAATTCACGCTGCTCACGCAGATCCGCAATGTGCTGCCCCCAATACCGGGGCTCGGCAAACCACGGGAACGCACGCGGAAAGGCGGGATCATCCCAGCGCGCAGCCAGCCACGCCGCATGGTTCATCATGCGCAGCGCGCGCAGCGGTTCGATGAGCGCGACCTCACGGAAATCGAAACTCGCAAACTGTTCATAGCCGTCCAGCAGCTGCGCCCATTCGGCCTGCTGGCCATCGGCGTCGCCCCCCGACAGGAACATCCACAGGTCCTGCACGGCAGGGCCCTGGATACAGTCATCCAGATCGACGAAGACAGGACCGGTGGCATCCCACAGGATATTGCCCAGGTGGCAGTCCCCGTGCAGCCGCTGGAAGCGCACATCGTCCTGCGCGTCGAAGCCGTCGCGGATCGCCGTGACCAGCTCGGCGCTGGCCCGCTCGTAGGCATCGCGCAGGGGTTCGGGCAGGAGCGGACTGGCCAGAATGGCGCGCCGGGAGCGCTCACCGTAGCGGCTGGAGAGGAGGTTCTCGCGATGGCGGAAAGGCCGTGTCGCCGCGATGGCATGCAGGCGGCCCATGGTCCGACCCAGCACGGCCCGCGCCCCCGGTGCGTCAAGGTCCGGCGCGCCGCCTTTGCGACAGGCAAAGAGTGCGAAGCGATAGCCCTCGTAGTCATGCAGCGAGACGCCATCGCGGAACACCGGTGCGGCGACGGGCAACTCGGCGTCTACGAGCTGGCGGGCAAAGTCATGCTCCTCCTGGATCTGCGCAGTGCTCCAGCGACCGGGACGATAGAACTTCACGACCACCGCATCTGGCACGACCCCCGGAACCGGCACGCCCTTATCGGGCAGGGCCTCTTCCAGACCGACCCGGTACACCCGGTTTTCGTAGCTGTTCAACGCAAACAGACGACCATCGGTGAGCAGCCCGGTGGACTCCACGGCCGCCAGCACGGCGCCGGGACTCAGGTCCTGGAATGGCAAGGCATGGACGCTCATTCCGCGCAATCCGGAATAGCGGTCACAGCAAGATCAGAAATAGGCACTATCATTCTTCGATCATACGGCCATCTGTAAAATCGGGGATGCACTGATGGAATCAAGCCAGAAGAAGACAATCCTGGTCACCGGTGGCGCGGGCTACATTGGCAGCCATACGGTGCTGCAGATGCGGGCACGCGGCGATGAAGTGATCGTGCTGGACAACCTCTGCACCGGGTTCCGCCAGTCGCTCGGCGACGTCACACTGGTGGAAGGCGACGTGGGTGACAGTGCGCTGGTTGGCCAGGTCATTGCCGACCACGGCGTGGATACGGTCGTTCACTTTGCGGCCCACACCATCGTGCCGGAATCCGTGAGCGATCCCCTCAAGTACTACGGCAACAACACCTGCCAGACGCGCAGCCTGCTGGCTGCCTGCGTCAAGGGCGGCGTGGGGCACTTCGTGTTCTCCTCCACCGCAGCGGTCTATGGCATTCCGGAATCCGGCGTGGCAGCCGAAGACTCGCCGCTGGCCCCGATCAATCCTTATGGCACCTCCAAGCTCATGTCGGAATGGATGCTGCGCGATGTCGCGGCAGCCACGTCCCTGCGCTTTGTGGCCCTGCGCTATTTCAACGTCGCGGGCTCCGATCCGCAGGGTCGTATCGGGCAGTCCACGCGCAAGGCCACGCTGCTCATCAAGGTAGCCTGCGAGGCCGCCGTGGGCCGCCGCCCGCAGGTAGCGATTTATGGCACGGACTACGACACGCCCGATGGCACCGGCGTGCGGGATTTCATTCACGTCGACGACCTGGCGCGTGCCCACCTCGACGCCGTCGATTACCTGCGCAAGGGCGGCAGTTCAGAGGTGCTCAATTGCGGTTACGGCCACGGGTACAGCGTGCGCGAGGTGCTGCGCAGCGTCGAACGGGTCAGCGGCAAGCCTCTGGTCATCCGCGAAGAGCCCCGGCGCGCGGGCGACCCCCCGGGCCTGGTGGCGCGCTCCGAGCGCATTCGACAGGTGCTCGGCTGGAAGCCCGCCCTGGACGACCTGGACACCATCGTGGCCAGTTCCCTGCGCTGGGAAGAAAAGCTGGCCCGCGCCCCCTGGTAAGCGGCGGCCATCTTTCCCGGGGCCATAGCGCGTAAAATACAGCATGGCCTTCCCACGTCCCCGGTCCCTGAACGGGCGTCTGCTGTTCGGGCTGGCGCTCATCGCCCTGCCCCTGTTGGCGGCCCTGCTGATGGCGGCGTACCAGTTGCGGCGCCTCAACGAAACCAGCGAACGGGTCGTGGTGCAGGGCGTGCAGGCCACTCGCCTGACCCAGGAGCTCTTCGCCCAGACTGCATCGCTGGAACGCAGCCTGCGGCTCTACCAGGTGCTGGGCGATGCCACGCTGCGGACGTCTTATGAGTCGCAAAACCAGCGCCTGGCACGTATCGAAACGCAACTGGGCCAGCAACTGCGGACGCCTGACGCGCTCGCAGCGGTGATCCGGTTCGCCACCCTTCGCCACGGCATTGAGGAGCGGGTACGGGTTCCCGGCAGCCAGCCACCGGACTTCGACCAGATCCTGCCCCTGTTTGAACAACTGGATGAGGCGGCGACGCACCTCTCGGCACGCGGCAACGCACAGATCGACGCAGACCTGGAGGCGCTGCGACAACAGACGGAACGCTCCCAGCAACGGCTGTTCTGGATCTCGGCGCTGCTCATTCCCTTGACCACGATTGCGATCTTCGCCTTCTCGCTGGGACTGGGTCGGCCCCTGCGGCAGATTGACCGTGCCATCGATGAACTCGGACGCGGCGCCTACTTCAGGCCCATCAAAGTCACCGGTCCACTGGATCTGGAGCGTCTGGGGCGGCAACTGGAATGGCTGCGGCAACGACTGGTGGACGTTGACCAGGAGCGCAGCCGCTTCTTGCGACACATGTCGCATGAACTCAAGACACCCCTGGCCAACATCCGTGAAGGCACTGAATTGCTGATGGACGGCGCCGTGGGCGAACTGGATGCGGCGCAGCGCGAGGTCACCGGCATCCTGCGCGACAATGGCCTGAAGCTACAGCGGCTGATCGAGAACCTGCTCAGCTTCAGTGCCTGGCAGACCAGCAACGTCGGCCTGGAGATCTCGGAATTCCGGCTGCGCCCTCTGATCAAGCAGGTCATCGAGAACCAGCAGCTCACGCTGCTGGGGCAGCGCGTGCGGCTGGACGTGCATGTCGAGGACATCACGCTGGCCGTTGACCGCGGCAAACTGCGCCTGATTCTGGAAAACCTGCTGTCCAATGCCATCAAGTATTCACCGCGCAGCGGTACGATCCTGATGCGCGCCCAGTCACAGGGCACAGAACTGGTGCTGGATGTCGGGGATTCCGGACCCGGCATTCCGCCTGCCGAACGCGAGCAGGTTTTCGAGGCGTTCTATACCGGCAAGGCGCCCCGCGGACACGTCAAGGGGACCGGCATCGGCCTGTCGGTGGTGCTGGAGTTTGTGACTGCACACCACGGCAAGGTCGAGATTATCGATGGAGAATGCGTAGGTGCCCACTTCCGCATCCGTATGCCTTTGCGGGCAACACTGCCTCCCACCTTGGGCCGCCCACCAGAAGGAGTACGCCAGCATGCGGCATAACCGGTATCGCCCCAGCCAACGAGGCAGCCTGTGGCTGGTGATTTCGTTGGCCCTGGGCGCGCTGCTTTCCGGCTGTGGTTCACTGGCGGACCTGCAACGCGGTGGTGCGCCCCTGACGCCCACTGCTGACGCCCAAGCGGCCAGCCAGCTGGCACGCCAGATGGAAACATTGCAACGACTGGTACAGGGCAACCCCGCCGAGCAGGCCGAGATCGTGTCCTCCGCCCGGCTCGCCCATGAACAGTCCCGCACAGCGCCTGCGACGCTGCGCTATGCCCTTGCGCTGGCTGCCCCCGGGCATCCGGCGCGCGACCCTGCAGTCGCCCAGAAACTCCTGCGAACCGTCCTGGCCACGCCCGAACGCCTCAATCCGCTGGAACGCAGCCTCGCCCTGCTGGAACTGCAGCGGGTCGACGCGGAACTTCGACTGCACGAGGAAAACGCGCGCCTCATGGGCGAAGCGCAGCAGATCCGCAGCCGCGAACCCAGTCCGGCCGTCAGCACTGTCGCCGTGAAGCGACTGCAGGCGGAAATCGAGGAGAACGCTAAGCTGCGACGCGCGCTGGAAGAAGCGCGCGCGAAACTCGACGCCATTGCCAACATCGAGCGGAACATCACCGAGCGCAAGACGCCGACCGAGGGACGCAGGCCGTGAACCAGACCAGCAAGCGAAAGGCACGAATACTCATCGTCGATGACGATCCGGGGCTGTTGCGGCTGCTGACGATCCGGTTGCGGGCAGAGAACTACGAAGTCGAGGCGGTTGAAGGCGGTGCGCAGGCACTCGCCTCCACCAGCCGCTTCCGTCCCGACCTGGTGATTACCGACCTGCGCATGGAGCCGATGGATGGCATCGGCCTGCTCAAGGAACTGCAGAACCGCTGGCCCGGCCTCAAGGTCATCCTGCTGACCGCCCACGGCACGATTCCCGACGCGGTACAGGCGACGCAGATGGGCGCCTTCGGCTTCCTGACCAAACCGGTCGACAAGCAGGAACTGCTGGACCAGATCCAGCGCGCACTGAAAATTTCGGGTTTCACCGACACCACAGAAGAATGGCGCTCTGCCTTCATCACGCGCAGCGCGCTGATGGAAGAAAAGCTCTCGCAGGCGCACATGGTGGCGGGCACCGACGCCCGCGTGCTGATCAGCGGGGAAAGTGGCACCGGCAAAGAACTGCTCGCGCGCGCCATCCACAAGGCCAGCCCCCGTCGCAACAAGCCTTTCTGCGCGGTCAGCTGTAGCGCTGCGTCGGAAGACCAGCTCGACAGCGAACTGTTCGGTCATGAAGCGGGCGCCTGGGCAGGCGCGGCGAAGGCCCACCAGGGCTTGTTCGAATCCGCCGACGGCGGAACCCTGCTGCTCAATGACATCGGCGAACTGCCCATGAAGCTGCAGCTCAAGCTGCTGCGGGTATTACAGGACGAGGCGGTACGCCCAATGGGTGGCGCCGGCTCCGTGCCGATCAACGTACGGGTACTCTCTTCGACCCAGGCCGATCTGCAGCCGCTGATTGCCTCGGGTGCCTTCCGCGAAGAACTGTACTACCGACTGAACGTCGTGCAGATCGAGATGCCCTCCCTGGCGCGCCGCCGTGAAGACATTCCCCTGCTCATCGCGCACTTCCTCGCGCAAATCGCGACGGAGTCCGGCCATCGCCGCATCTATGCACCCGAAGCCCTCGAACTGCTGGCGACAGCTGAATGGCCAGGCAACATCCGGCAACTGCAGAACGTGGTGAAGCAAACTGCTTCCGTCGCACAGACGCCGATCATGCCGATTGAAATTGTGGAGCAGGCCCTGGGCGGCGCGCCCGGCCGACTGCCCTCGTTCGACGAGGCGCGGGATGAATTCACGCGCAGCTACCTCTCGCAGATCCTGCAGGTCACGGGCGGCAATGTGAGCCAGGCGGCACGACTGGCCAAGCGCAACCGCACTGACTTCTACAAGCTGCTCGGCCGCCACCAGTTGATCCCGGAAGACTTCAAGGGACGCTGAGTCGCGGGCTGCTGCGCTGCATCGGCGGGCAGCAGAATATGTCAGGTATCGCAGACAGTTTGCCGTAGTGGATGCTACGCATTGAAATGCATGCGTGATGAAGCACAGCCATTTCAACCAACCCAGAAAACAAGATCATGGTGGATGGAATGAGCTGTTCCGGCACATTCCCGCACCTTGGACGCGCTGCTTCTTTCGATATTCGATCCCTTCAAAGCGGGCGCGTCTAACAGGCTTGCAAGATGTTCAATAGCGGAACCAGATCACATTCAGATGGTGGCCTCCGCGTTAAGGTGACACCCACATATTGGCAAACTCGTCGAAAGGCGGGGACGCAAAGCCTCCGGTCTAAGGGTCTTCGGGCCTATTGATAGCGGGGTTGCCGGCACTAGCGCCACCGACATTGGGCGCTGCTGACAACCTTTGACAATTGATAGTTCCGCCCAGGCGCCGATGGCTTCGCACAACAAGCGGAGTACAGAGCATGAACGGTATAAAAGGGATTTTCGGACCTCTCAAGACGGTCTGCGCAGCAACATTGATGTTGTCGACTGTAACCGTTGCCCCTCCAGCCGAAGCCGGCTACCGGCACCGGAGCATTCAGTCCCTCTCGATCAGCGGCACCCCGAGTGCAGCGGTTGTCGCGGGTAACGCCTATGCCTTCACCCCCACCGTGCGTTCCAGTGGCGGCACGTTGATGTATGCAATCAGCAACAAGCCAGTCTGGGCACTCTT
>CANGFJ010000066.1 GCA_947453065.1 Pseudomonadota bacterium | reverse complement strand
GCCGCAGGATCAGGGCCAGCTCGGAGAAGTTCTCCACCACGGGGATGATCGTGCGACCCAGCTTGGTCGCCAGCGTCACCGCCTCGATATAGCTGGAGTCCTGGAAGCCGTTGCAGATGATCAGGCGGTCGGGCGAATTCTCGGTCATCGCCATCACGGCCAGCAGTTCGGGCTTCGAGCCCACTTCCAGCCCGAAGCCGAACTCCTCGCCGTAGCGGAACACCTCTTCGACCACCAGGCGCTGCTGGTTCACCTTGATCGGGAACACGGCCGCATAGCGGTTGCCGTAGTCGTTCTCGGCAATGGCCTGGGCGAAGGCGTCGTGCAGGTGACGCAGGCGGTGCGCCAGGATGTCCGAGAAGCGCACCACCACGGGCGTGCGCAGGTCGCGGGCCGAGAGTCCCTGCACGACTTCATGCAGGTCGATCTCGTGGCGCGCGGTCGTGTCGGGCCGCACCACCACATGGCCGGCAGCATTGATGGAGAAGTAGCCCTTGCTCCACGCCGGCACCTGGTAGAGGTCCAGCGAATCGTCAATCGACCAGCCCATGCCCGCAATCGGCTTGCGGGAGGCTTTCTCTGCTGTCACGTCGTGTCACCTGCTGTTGCGCGCGCCCGGTGCGGGTCGCGGATCCATTCACTCCAGGAACCCGGGTACAGCCGTCCGCCACCCAGGCCCGCCGTCTCCAGCGCCAGGAGATTGTGGCAGGCCGTGACGCCCGAGCCGCACATCGATACCAGCGTCTCGGGCGAACGGCCCCCCAACAGGGCCAGCCAGCGTTCCCGCAAGGCGGCCGGGGCCAGGAAACGTCCGTCCGGGCCGAGGTTGCCGGCAAAAGGGTGGTTCAGGGCGCCGGGCACGTGGCCAGCGACCGGGTCGATGGTCTCGTTCTGCCCGGCGAAGCGGTCGGCGCCCCGTGCATCGACCAGCAGCGGAGCATCCATGGCCAGCGCCGTCACCAGTTGCGCCGTGCTGACCCAGCCCCCGAAGGCGCGTGGCACCACCGAGGTGGCGGGCGGCGGTGCCTCGGCACCCGGGTGAACCGGGTGCGCGCCGCCTGTCCAGGCCGCCCAGCCGCCATCCAGAACCTGTACGTCGGCGTGGCCTGCGGCCCGCAGCAGCCACCACAGCCGCGCGGCATAGGGCCCCGGGCCCTGGTCATAGGCCACCACGCGCGTACCGGGCGTCAGGCCCCAGGCCGACAGCGTCGCGGCAAAAGCCGACGGCGAGGGCAGGGGGTGACGACCGCTGTCTGCGGTGATCGGGCCGGCCAGATGGGCGTTCAGGCTGGCGAAGACGGCACCCGGAATATGGCCTGCCGCGTACTGCCGCTGGCCCCAGCCCGGGTCGCCCAGGTCAGCGCGGCAGTCGATCACCCGCAGCTGCGGGTCGGGAAGGGCCGCAGCGAGGGCTGCAGCGCTGATCAGGTTCGGCAGTGTCATGGAAAAGGTCTTCTCCTGCGGTCGCCGGCAATAAAGGTCAATCATCGCTACAATTGGCAGGTTATGCGACCGAACTGCCATGTCCATCGACCTCTACTGGGGTAGCGGCAGCCCGTATTCCTGGCGAGTCCTGCTCGCCCTGGAACTCAAGGGGCTGACTTATACCAGCCATCTGCTGCAGTTTGATTTGCAGGAGCACAAGGCGCCGCAGCTGCTGGCGATGAACCCGCGTGGGCGTCTGCCAGTGCTCAAAGACGGCGATTACGTGGTGTTCGAGTCGCTCGCCGTGCTCTATTACCTGGATCTCAAATACCCCGATCCGCCGATCTTCGGCCGCACGCCCGAAGAGGCCGGCGTGATCATGCGGGTGATCAACGAGTTCCAGGCCTACACCGAGTCGGCACTCATGGGCATCGTCGAGGCGCTGCTCTATGGCCGCAGGCCGAAGCTGGGCACGGAGCTCACGCAGGCCATGCACCTCGTGGCCAGCGAGGCCCGAACGATCGAGGGGCGCCTGTCCAAGTCCGACTGGATCGTCGGCGAGAGTGTGTCGGCGGCTGATCTGGCCATTTATCCCTGCATCCGGCTGCTTCATCGCAGCCTGATGCGACCGGAGGCGCAGGAACTGTCAGCGCGGTTCCTGCCGGCAGAACTCCACTATCCTGCGCTGGCGAAGTGGATGCAGCGAGTCGAAGCGCTGCCCGGCTTCGAGAACACCTGGCCGCCTCATTGGGAGTCGGTCTCCTCACTGTCTTCGACCACCTAATGGAGCTCTTATAGATCATGACGTACAAGGTTCACGTTGATTTCCCGGGTCGTATCCTGATCGTCGGTTTCGGCAGCATTGGGCAGGGCGTCCTGCCTCTGATCCTGCGCCACATCGGCATCAAGCCCGAACGCATCACTGTCGTGACCGCAGAAAACGCGGGTGCGCAGGAAGCACAGGAATTCGGCGTGAAATTCATCCGTGAGCCGCTGGTGCGCGAGAACTACCGCCGCATCCTCGAACCGCTGCTCGGCCGGGGTGATTTCCTTCTCAACGTCTCGGTCGACGTCTCCAGCCTGGCGCTCATCAAGTACTGCTGGGAAAAGGGCGCCATGTACCTGGACACCTGCATCGAGCCCTGGGCCGGTGGCTACACCGATCCGGGCACGCCGGTGGCCAAGCGCACCAACTACGCGCTGCGCGAAGAGGCCCTGGCCCTGCGCAACACCAACCCGCGCGGCCCCACGGCAGTGGTGACGCATGGGGCCAACCCGGGCCTGGTCTCGCACTTCGTCAAACAGGCGTTGCTGCAGCTGGCCAGCGATACGCAGCTGGAAGTCACCGAGCCCACCACGCGCGAGGAATGGGCCCAGCTGGCCCGTCGCATCGGCGTGAAGGTGGTGCACGTGGCCGAGCGCGACACGCAGGTGTCCAGCATTCCCAAAGAGCCCAACCAGTTCGTCAACACCTGGTCGGTCGATGGCTTCGTGTCCGAGGGGCAGCAGCCGGCCGAGTTGGGCTGGGGCACCCACGAAAAGAATTTCCCGCGGGACGGCAAGCGCCACGACTTCGGTGGCGGCGCGGCCATCTATCTGACGCAGCCGGGCGCCGCCACGCGCGTGCGCACCTGGACGCCGCTGGCCGGCAACTTCCACGGCTTCCTCATCACGCACGGCGAGGCGATCTCGATCTCCGACTACTACACCGTGCGCGAGGGGGGGCAGGTCGTCTACCGGCCCACTGCCCACTACGCCTATCACCCCTGCGATGCAGCCGTGGTGTCTGTCCATGAGTTCGCTGGCCGCAACTGGCAGCTGCAGGACAGCAAGAAGATCCTGATGGACGACATCACCAAGGGCAGCGACGAGCTGGGCGTGCTGTTGGCCGGCCATCGCCGCAATGCCTTCTGGTTCGGGTCCCAGCTGTCGATCGACGAGGCGCGCCAGCTTGCGCCCCACAACAACGCGACCAGCCTGCAGGTCACGGTGGCCGTGCTCTCGGGCATGGTCTGGGCGATGGAAAACCCCAACTGCGGGCTCGTCGAACCCGACGAGATGGATTTCCGTCGCAACCTGGAAATCTGCCTGCCCTACCTGGGCAAGCTGGTCGGCGAGTACAGCGACTGGACGCCGCTGTCCGAGCGCGAGCGCCTGTTTGCCGAGGACATCGACAAGACTGATCCCTGGCAGTTCAAGAATGTACGGGTGTAGTTAGGTCTTGTCAGTGCCGTACGTGATCTCGGTGATCACGTACTGGCGTGTTCCGTCCGGTGTTTCCAGCCGCACGTCCGCGTCCAGCGGCTTGCCCAGCAGTGCGCGCGCCAAGGGCGCATCCATGCTGATGTAGGCCGGCTCCCGGTCAAACTCATCCGGACCCACGATGCGGTAGCGGTGTTCCGTGCCTGCTTCATCTTCCAGCGTTACCCACGCCCCGAAGAACACCCGCCGCGGGTCGCTGGGCGGCTGGTCCACCACCGTCATGCCATCGAGCCTGCGCCGCAGGTGCCGCACGCGCGAGTCGATCTCGCGCAGGCGTTTCTTGCCGTAAGTGTAGTCGGCGTTCTCCGAGCGATCGCCCTGGGCCGCCGCCGCCGAGACGGTCGCGGTGACACGGGGCCGCTCCTGCCGCCAGAGCTGCTCGAGCTCCTCCCGCAGGCGGTGGGCCCCTTCGGCGGTGATGTATTGGGAAGCCGGTTGGGATGGCGCCCGGTATCTGCCCATGCTGCTCCTGCACTGCTGTCGAGTGTGCGGGCCCTCACAGTCGTAGAGGCACCCTGCGGCTAGTCTTGGCCTCGTACCGCAAGGACACACTATGACCAGCAAGTACTACACGCACTTTGTCGCCGATGTTCCCGAGCTCAAGCAGACGGGCGAATACACCGGCGTCGTCGAAATGGCCGCGCCGCTGCACGGCCAGCGCGAAGTGCGCCAGTTGCGGGCTGTGCTGGCACGGAATTTTGATTTGCCCAGCGAGGATATCAGGATCCTGCACTGGTCCCGGTTGCACTGACAGACTCTGGCCTCTCCCCTCAAAGCCCTCCCTGCCCTGGCAGCGAGGGCTTCTTTTTTTCCGGGCCGTCCCCATCTCATGGGAAGATCGGGTCATCGTGGGCGACAGTCGCCCGCCGGTCTTGGAGGCAAGGGTATGCGCAGTCTTCGGGTCATTCTCTTCAGTGTTGCCGTGCTGCTGTCCGGCTGTGGCTACAACACGCTGCAACAGCAAGACGAGGGCGTAAAGGCTGCCTGGGCCGAAGTGCTCAACCAGTACCAGCGTCGTGCCGACCTCGTGCCCAACCTGGTGGCCACGGTCAAAGGCTTCGCGGTGCAGGAGCAGTCCGTGCTCGTCGGGGTCACCGAGGCGCGTGCCAAGACCGGCTCCATCCAGTTGACGCCAGAGCTCATCAACGATGAGCAGGCCTTCAAGAAATTCCAGGCCGTGCAGGGTGAGCTGACGCAGGCGCTCAAGAGCCTCTTCGCCGTCACTGAGAACTACCCGGAGCTCAAGTCCGATGCGAACTTCCGCGACCTGCAGGCGCAGATCGAGGGCACCGAGAATCGCATCACGGTGGCCCGCAACCGCTATATCGAGTCGGTGCGTGTCTATAACTCCACCGTCCGTTCCTTCCCGAGCAACCTGACCGCCATGCTGTTCAAGCAGCAGGTAAAGGCCAACTTCACGGTCGAGAACGAAGCAGCGGTGTCCCGTGCGCCGACGGTGGACTTCGGCGCCCCCGCGCCCAAGCCCACCAAATAACGGCGGGCGGGCGTTTGCGTCGTCTGGTCGCAGCGCTGCTGCTGGCGCTGTGCGTCGCCGCACCGGCGTTCGCGCAGTCGCTGCTGCCCGTGCCCCCGCTCAGGGCGCACGTCACCGACCAGACGGGCACGCTCACCGCCGAACAGCAGGCGGGGCTCGAGCAGCAATTGCTGGCCTTCGAGCAGCGCAAGGGCGCCCAGGTGGCCTTGCTCATCGTGCCCACGACGCAGCCCGAGGCCATCGAGCAATATTCAATCCGCGTCGCCGAGGCCTGGAAGCTCGGCCGCGAGAAGCCCGATGACGGCGTGCTGCTGCTGGTGGCCCTGAAGGACCGCACGATGCGCATCGAGGTCGGCTATGGCCTGGAGGGCGTGCTCACCGATGCCACCTCCCGTCGCATCATCGCCGAGACCATCACGCCGCCGTTTCGACAGGGCGATTATTTCGGCGGCCTCAGCGCCGGCCTGCAACAGATCCTCCGCGTCGTGGATGGCGAGCCCCTACCGCCCCCTCCCGAGCGCTCCCCGCGCACGGGACGGCAGGGTTCGGGCACGCCTTTGCTGCCGGTGCTGTTTGTCATTGTCTTCTTCGGCGGCGCCATCCTGCGTGCCCTGTTGGGCCGCCCGTTTGGCGCGCTGCTGACCGCTGGACTGGCCGCAGGGGCTGTCTGGCTGTTGTCCCAGGCCCTGGTCTTTACGGTCCTGGCTGGCCTGGGTGCGCTGCTCTATAACCTCATCGCCACCAGTGCCAGCCGCGGGGGTGGCCTGGGCGGAGGATTCGGGGGCTTTGGCGGAGGCGGCTTCGGGGGCGGAGGCGGTGGCGGTGGCTTTGGTGGTGGGGGCGGTGGTTTTGGAGGCGGCGGCGCCTCGGGGCGGTGGTAATGAGCCTGATCCGACGCATGGCCCGGCACCTGCTGTCGCCTGCCTGGCGCATGCGCCGTCCGTTCAACGCGGCGACGCTGCAGGACATCGAGCGCGCTATCGGCGCCGCCGAGTCCGGCCATGCGGGCGAAATCCGCTTCGTGGTGGAGCACGCGCTCGAGCCGCTGGAGCTCTGGGCCGGCATCGACTCGCGCCAGCGTGCCTTGCAGGTCTTTAGCCAGTGGCGTGTCTGGGACACGGAAGACAACAACGGCATCCTCGTGTACCTGCTCTTCGCCGAGCGCGCGGTGGAGATCGTGGCCGACCGGGGCATTGCCCGGCGCGTGCCGCAGGCTGAATGGGAAGCCCTGTGTCGGGATGTCGAAGCGCGGTTCCGCGCGTCGCAGTTTCGCGACGGTTCGCTGCGCGCCATCGAAGGCGCAGCCGCGCTGCTGCGCCAGCACTTTCCCGCCGGCGACGAGCAGGGCAACGAATTACCCAACCGGCCAGTGTTGCTGTAGTTCAGCGCCTCGCCGGTGCCATACTCGGCACATGAAGCACCTGCCTGTCTCGTCCGCGGTTCTGCTGTCTGCCGGCCTTGCCATCGCGCTCGTCGTCAGTGGTTGTGCCACAGTCGCCAAGCCGGTGCAGGCAACGCCCGAGCCAGCACCGGTCATCGTGCCGCCCAAACCTCGTTACGCGGCCCCCATCGATTCACACCGCTTCGACATCGATGCGGCCACCGACGATGTCATCGGCCAGGTCCAGGTCACGGTGGCTTCCAAGGCCGACACGCTTCCCGACATCGCGCGCCGCTTCAACGTGGGGTACGAGGAAATCGTGCGCGCCAACCCAGGCGTTGATCCCTGGCTGCCGGGCGAGGGCCGCGAAGTCGTCGTGCCGACGCAGTTCATCCTGCCGGGCGCCCCGCGCGAAGGCCTGGTCATCAACATCGCCGCGATGCGCGTGTTCTATTTTCCGCCCCGCGTCGCTGGCAGCAAGCAGGTCGTCTATACCCACCCGATCGGCATCGGCAAGGTGGGCTGGTCGACGCCCGAGGGCACGACCAAGACGCTCTCCAAGCAGAAAGATCCCGTGTGGCATCCCCCGGTGTCGGTTCGCAAGGAGCACAAGGAAAACGGCGAGATCCTGCCGGCCGTCGTGCCCGCAGGGCCAGACAATCCGCTGGGTCGCTACAAGTTCACGCTGGGTTGGCCCAGCTATCTCATCCATGGCACCAACAAACCCTATGGCGTGGGCCTGCGCTCCAGCCATGGGTGCATCCGCTTGTACCCGGAGGACATCGAGGCCTTCTACAAGATGATCCCCAACGGCACGCCCGTGCATGTCGTGAACCAGCCCTTTGTGTTTGGCTGGCACGAAGGGCAGCTGTACCTGCAGGCGCTGTCCGTGCTGGAAGACGACCCGCGTGACTGGAAGAACGCGCAGAAAAAGCTGCTGCAAAAGTCCTTCACGCCGCGCATCCAGCAAGAACTGAAAGCCCGCAACGAGACCGTCAACTGGGACGTCGTGGCGCGCATCACGCATGAACCGCGTGGCCTGGCGCTGTCGGTGTCGCGGGGCGAGACCACGGTGCAGTCCCTGATCGCGTCTGCGCCGCGCGTGGAAAACCGCATCCCGGCCGGCTCCAACTGGGACGGCGCCGATGACGTGGCCCGCCAGACGCAGGGGGATGTGCAGCAGATGGTCTCGGAACAGGACCAGAACGCCAGCGCTGCGGCTCGCCCCCGGACGTGAACCGGCGGGACGGTTCGGCTATAGTCGCCTGACTATGACCAAGCTCACTGAATGGCTCGACATCATGCTCGGCGAAATCGCCCGCAAGCAGGATGATGCCGCGCGTGCTGCGGCCGAGCAGGCCCTGCGCGACGTGGAACGCAAGGCTGCCCCGGTAGCCCCGGCCTCGGCCGCAACGCCCTAGCGCCCGTGCTGCAGCCCGCGCCTGCCGGGCTTACCGCCGCCGGCGCCGAACCCAGTCCCGATCTGCAGATCCGCCCTGCGGCGACGGCCGTCACGGCCTTCGTGGGGCGCACGCTCAAGGGTCCCATCGACGAGCCTGTGCCGATTGGCAGCTTTGCCCAATACGTGCAGGTGTTCGGTGGCATCTGGCAGCCCTCTCCGCTCTCCTATGCCGTCGAGCAGTATTTCGAGAATGGCGGCCAGCAGGCGATCATCGTCCGCGTGGCCAGTGCCGGGCAGCCACCGACCCTCGATCTGCCGGCCGGCGACCAGCTGCTGGTGCTGTCTGGCCTGCATCCCGGTTCGCGCGAGTACCTGCGTGCCTCCGTTGATTACGATGGCATCCAGGCCGGTGATGACACGCTTTTCAACCTCGTCATCCAGCGCGTCCGGGCACCGGGTTCCGAACTCGTCGAACAGCAGGAAATCTTCCGTCGCCTGTCCCTCTCGCCGGCCTCGACCCGGCACGCCGAGGCGGTGCTCGCCGGTTCGAAGCTGGTGCGGATCGGGGGCCCGCTTCCCAGCCAGCGCCCTGACCTCACGCTGGGCGATGGCGCGCACGCGCTGGTTGGCTACGTCGCCTGCAACGCCGATGGCGATGACGGGGCCGTGCTGTCCGACTATGACCTGATCGGCAGCGAAACCCTGCGCCGCGGGCTGTTTGCCCTGGAGCGGGGGCCGGCGTTCAATTTCCTGTGCCTTCCACCGCTCGCGCGTGACCGTGATGTCGGCCTGAGCGCGCTGGTCGTGGCGGCGCGCTACTGTCGTCAGCGCCACGCCTTGCTGCTGGTCGACCCGCCGCAGTCCTGGCGCGATGCCGGGCAGGCGCTCGAGGACCTGCCGAACTGGGCGTTCCACAGCCCTGATGCCCTGATGTTCTTCCCGCGTATCGCAGCCAGCGATCGCTTACGGGGGCGCACCGACGTGTTTGCCTCCGGCGGTGCCGCCGCCGGCTTGATGGCCCGCGCCGATGCGGCGGGCCCCCACTGGTGGGTCACCGATCCCGCCGAGCTTCCCCTGCGCAGCACGCTGCTGCCAGCCCATGAAGTCACGGCGACGCAGCGTCGGCGGTTCGCCCAGCATGGCGTGAACGTATTCCGCTATGAAGCCCTGCGCGGGGACACCGAGTTGTCGGCGCGCACGCTGGGTGGCGGCCTGTCAGCCGGTGGCGAAGTCCGTTCGCTCACGGCGCGGCGCCTGCTGCTGTGGATCAAGGCCAGCCTGGAGCAGGGCACGCGCTGGGTCAGTCAGTGCCACAACGAACCGTCGATCCGCGCACAGGCCTGCGCCCAGGTGTTGGCTTTTCTGGAAGGGGTGGCCTCCGCCGGGGCGTTCCGGTCTGCGGGCCTGGGTGACGAGCGGTTTGTCCTCTGCGACGAACGGCTCAATGGCCCGCTCGACATTGCCAGCGGGGAGTTCCACCTGCTCTATGGCATATCGACCCAGCAGACCGGCCGCTTTGAAACCTGGCTGATGACCCACCGCGCCGGTGGCAGCCTGGTGCGCTCCGTCAGCGTGAATCGCCTTGCCACCTCGGGACAGCAGGTCCAGCTTGAAATCGAGACCGCCATCCTGCGCGGCCTCACGCGCTAAGATGCCGCTCATGAGCAAACGCTACGTCGTCTTCTCGCATGGCAAGGACAGCGGTCCCTGGGGCACCAAGATCACCGCGCTGGCCGAAACCGCTCGCGCCGAGGGCTATGAAGTCGAGTCCGTGGATTACCGCGGCATCGACTCGCCCACCGATCGGGTCACGCGCCTGGCCGATTTCTGCAAGGACCTGCATGGGGAGCTCGTGCTGGTGGGCTCAAGCCTCGGCGGGTTCGTCTCGGTGGCGGCCGCGCCGACCCTGCATGCCCGTGGCGTGTTCCTGATGGCGCCGGCCCTGTACATGCCGGGCCTGCCGCCGCTGCGTCCGCGCATGCTCGACTGTCCGGCCACGCTGGTACACGGCTGGCGCGATGAGATCGTGCCCTGCGACGACAGCGTTCGCTTTGCCCGCGAGAACCGCTCACAGCTGCACCTGCTCGACAGCGATCACCAGTTGCACGACCAGTTGCGCCTCATCAAGTACCTCTTCGAGTACTTCCTCATCGCGCTGGACCTGCCGCCCGCGCTGGTCTGACGGTGGGCGCGAAGAGACCTCAGGGCGCATGGATAGAATCACCAGCCGGCTGCTGATGCCCTGGTTGCGGTTCACGCCGCGACCGGAAGATGTGGCCCTGCAACTGGCGGCTGCGCCATCGCCCGTCTGCTATGTGCTCGAGCGTGATCGCACGGCCGATCGCGTGATCCTGCAGCGTGCCTGCGCCAAGGCCAAGCTGCCGCGGCCCGCCAAGCGACTGCTGCCACCTGGCGTGCGGGATAACCACTCTGTCATTGCCTTGAACCGCCGTGTCCGGGGCTGGCGCACGCGACTGGACCGCCGTCCGCCGCCGCTGTTGCTGGAAATGCTGCGGCAGGTGAAGGTCGATCCGGCCTTCGACATCACGCTGGTCCCGGTGGCTGTCTACTGGGGCCGCGCGCCGCAGAAAGAGCATTCCTGGCTGCGGTTGCTGCTCTCCGATGACTGGACCCTGGCCAGCCGGTTGCGGCGCTGGCTCACGGTGGTGTTCAACGGTCGCAATACGCTGGTGCAGTTCGGGCCGGGTGTCTCACTGCGCAGCCTGTTGGGCGGGGACCCAGCCAATAACCAGGCCGCACGCCGCATTGCCCGGCAGTTGCAGTCGGACTTCGCCAAGGCGCGGGCCGCGCACATCGGGCCGGACCTCTCGCACCGTCGCACGATCATGACCCAGGTCTTGCGCACCCGTGCCGTGCGGGCCGCGGTGGCGCAGGACGTGCGCGAGAAGAAGATCACGCGCCGAGCAGGTCTGGAGTCTGCGCGCGGGCTGTTCGAGGAAGTCGCGGCCAACTATTCGCATGCCTTCGTGTTGTTGTGCGAGCGCGTGTTCACGCGGCTGTGGACCCGCATCTATGACGGTGTCGAGTTCGGCCATGCGCAGACCTTGCGTGACGTCGCCGCGGGCAACGAGATCATCTATGTGCCCTGCCATCGCAGCCACATCGATTACATGCTGCTGTCGTATGCGATCTACAAGCAGGGCTTTGCCATCCCGCACATCGCGGCGGGCATCAACCTGAACATTCCGGTCGTGGGCCGTTACCTGCGCAAGGCGGGGGCGTTCTTCATCCGCCGCAGTTTCCGCGGTAATGCGCTCTACACCGTCGTGTTCATGAAGTACCTCGCGGTCATCATGGCGCGCGGCTACCCGATCGAGTATTTCATCGAGGGTGGACGCAGCCGCACGGGCCGCTTGCTGGCGCCCAAGACCGGCATGATCTCCATGACGGTGCGCAGCTACCTGCGCGAGCCGGTTCGGCCGGTTGTTTTTATTCCGGTGTATTTCGGCTATGAGCGCGTCATGGAAGCCGAGAGCTATGTCGGTGAGCTGTCGGGCAAGCCCAAGGAAAAAGAAACCTTCCTCGGTCTGCTGGGTTCGCTGCGCCGCCTGCGCGAGCGCTTTGGTCGCGTGCATGTGAACCTGGGCGAGCCCATCCATCTCACGCAGTTGCTCGATGCGCAGGACCCGCAGTGGCGCGACACGCCGGTGGATGACCAGGGCCGCGCTCCCTGGGTCGGACCCGCCGTGGACCAGGCGGCCATGGCGATCATGCGCAACATCAACGCAGCCGCGGCGGTCACGCCGATCAACTTGCTGGCGGTCACGCTGCTTGCCACGCCGCTGCGCGTGCTGCGCGAGGTTGACCTGCTGCGCCAGCTCGACCTGTACCTGCGGCTGCTGCGTCGGCAGCCCTATTCGGCCCGCGTGACGCTCACTTCGCTGGATGCGGCTGGCATCATCCAGTACGGCGAGGGCATGCAGGCTGTCGTGCGGGGCCCGGCCGAGTCGGCCGGCGACGGTGACCTGGTGCGGCTGGAGCCGGCGCATGCGCCCTTGATGAACTACTACCGCAACAACGTGCTGCACTTGTTTGCGCTGCCATCGTTGCTTGCCTGCTGCTTCATGGCCAACGCGACGCTGCGCACCGAGGACATCCAGCGGCTGGCCTGGCGCATCTACCCCTACATCGGTGCCGAGTTGTTCCTGCGCTGGAGCGAGGAAGAACTGCCGCAGGTGGTGCTCGATACGCTGGCCGCGCTGGTTGACCTGGGCCTGCTCAGTGGCAGCGTCGAGACGGGCCTGTGGCAGCGGCCGCAGGCTGCCACGGCCGAAGCGATGCAGTTCTCGTTGTTGGCCCAGCCCACGATCCAGACCATCGAGCGCTATTACCTGCCCATTGCGCTGCTGCTCAATGCGGGCAGCGGCCAGTTGTCGCAAGCCGTGCTGCAGAAGCGCTGCGAACAGACCGCCAAGCAGATGGCTGCGCTGTATGGGTTCTATGCGCCGGAGTTCTTCGATCGGGCGTTGTACGACGGGTTCCTGACGCTGCTACGCCGCCGCGGCGTGGTGCGAGCGGATGGCGAGGGGCGGCTGCAGTTCGATGAGGTGCTGGCGCGCATCGCCGAGGATGCGCAGATGGTGCTGTCTGAAGCCCTGCGTCACAGCATCCTGCAGGTGACGCACAACTAAGTGCCGGCCAGTCACGGCTCAGATGGATCCGCGCCGGATCATCCTGTTGCGTTGCACTAAAAACGCCATGCTAGTCTGCTGTGCGTATTTACACGGTTTTGGCTGATCACAGGGAGTGCAGGTTGGAGGGGACAGCGACATCGTCCAGAACAGCAGGGCAGCTCACGGCGATCATCGATTCCGTGCCTGCAGCCTTGGTGATGGCCGATAGCAGCGGTGTCATCCTGCTGGCTAATCGCCAGGCTGAGACCCTCTTTGCCTATCCCCATGGCGAACTGACTGGGCAGTCCATCGACCTGCTGGTGCCCGAGCGGATGCGCGCAGCGCACCCCGGTCACCGTGCCGCCTATACGCGCGAGCCGAATGCGCGTCCCATGGGGGCCGGTCGGGCCTTGTTTGGACTGCGCAAGGACGGCAGCGAGTTCCCGATCGAAATCGGGCTCAACCCAGTCGACATGGATGGCGAGCGCTACTACCTCAGCGCGGTCCTCGACATCAGCGAGCGCGAGCAGACCCGGCAGCTGCGGCAGGCGGTCGACTCGCTGGAGCGCAGCAACCTGGAATTGCGGCGTTTTGCCTATGTGGCCTCGCATGACCTGCAGACGCCAATGCGCACGATCGCCAGTTTCGCGCAGTTGCTGGGAGCTACCTACGACGAGCAGCTCGACGCACAGGGGCAGGACTGGATCAACCGCATCGTGGTGTCCATCCGTCGCCTGCAAACCCTGATTCGGGACCTGCTGGAGTACTCCAGCATCGATTCACAGGCCAGCCGGTTCGCGGCGGTGTCGATGCGCGATGCGGCCGATGCCGCGCTGCTGCTGCTGGACGATGCGGTTCCCGCGGCCCGGGCCGTGGTGACATTCAGTGACCTGCCGGTGGTCAGGGGTGATCGCTTCCAGCTGGTGCAGTTGCTCTACAATCTGATCGG
>CANGFJ010000065.1 GCA_947453065.1 Pseudomonadota bacterium | reverse complement strand
GACCACCACCTGCGCGCCGTTGAAGGCGATGGTGCTGCCGCTGGTGTAGGCACCCGTGGCCACGACGGTGCTGGCGGCATCGACCACCTGCCAGGTGTCGGGCGCAGTGAACTGCAGCGTGTAGCTGCCGGGCACCCAGGCGGCGGCGTTGGTGATCTGGCCGCTGTCGATCGAGCTGGCCCCGACATGCACGCCCTCGGCCACGCTGAAGGTGCCGTTGCCCTCGGGCACATTCATGAACGTCTGGTAGCCCGAGAACCCGTCCACCACGCGCTGGTCGGCGCTGATCTCCAGCGCACGCGTGCCCTGGTCCCCGGCGTAGGCCACGCCGCCGGCAGTGCGCGAGAACGGCTGCGTCTGCGTCGAGAGGCCGGCAAACAGGTACTCGCCATTGGCATCGCGGCGGTTGGCCAGGTCCTGCAGTTCCTGCACGCGGGCACTGAGCTCGGCGGCAATGGAACCGCGCGCCGAGGCATCGAGCGCAGCGCTGTTGGACTGCACGGTGAGTTCGCGCACCCGCTGCAGCAGGTTGGTGGCATCGGCCATCGCCTGCTCGCCCACGTTGAGGCGCGAGGTGAGCGCATCGGCGTTCTTGGCGTACTGGGCCAGCTGCGTGCGGGCCTGCTCCATGGCGGTAATCTGGGTCGCGGCGATCGGATCGTCGGCCGGGCTCTGGATGCGCTTGCCGCTGGCAATCTGGGTCTGCGTGGCCGACAGCCGGCCCTGCTGCGCGAGCATCTGCGTGATGACGGCCGAATGCAGACCCGCGGTGGAGATGCGGAAACTCATCGGCTGGTCGCCTGCAGCAGGGTGTCGAACAGGGTCTGCGTGATCTTGATGACCTGCGCCGTGGCCTGATAGGCCTGCTGGAAGCGCACGAGGTTGGAGGCCTCTTCATCGAGGTTGACGCCCGACACGCGGCTGGTGGCTGCGGTGGTGTCGTTGACGATGATCTGCTGCGCTTCGAGGCTGGTGCGAGCCTGGCTGGTCGCCACGCCGATGTCGCCCACCATGCGCGCCGACGCCGCATTCAGCGACTCGGTGGCGCCATCGAGCACGCCCACCGTCAGCACGCCCGACAGGGCCAGCGCATTGCGGTTGTCGCCCACGCCGCCGGTGTTGTTGGCGACGGTAAAGGTGTCGCCCGCAACAGGGGCCCCGGTGATGCTCACGCGCCAGCCATTGGCGTCGATATTGCCGCCGTTGCTGTAGGCGAAGCTGCCCACGCCATTCACCGAGTAATGCGTGGCATCGATGAACTGCAGCGTGGTGGTGCTGCGCAGCTGGGCGTTGGTGACGTCCAGCACCTCGCCGCCGGTGATCGTGGCGTTGCTCACATTGGTGGTCGCCGCGAAGGCGCGGATGGGCGCAGCGGCAGCCACCTTGGACGGGTCGGTGATCAGTACGCCCATGCCGGCAATGGCATTGGCAGTCGGCAGCAGCTTGAAGCTGTCGGCAGCGGCCGGCGTACCGGCCAGCACAATCGACAGCCCTGCCCCGACCAGCGGATCGGCGGCCGTGCCCGTACCCGTCAGGGCCACGGTAGCACCGGTGTTGAACTGGCGCATCGACCAGGCCGTGCCGGAATACTGCAGCACATAGTCATTGCTGGTCAGCGCGCCAGTGGTGGTCCGCGTGACCGTCGCCGTGGCCGTGCCGGTGTTGCGCACATCCGGCAGCACGCCGACGCCGCCAATAGAAAAGAGATCGGTGCCCAGGTTGCCGCTGAGGTCCATGCCCTCGCGGTGCTGCGCGTTGACGACGCTGGTGACGCCCACCGCAATCTGTCCCA
Organism: Pseudomonadota bacterium; assembly: GCA_947453065.1. Taxonomy (GTDB): domain Bacteria; phylum Pseudomonadota; class Gammaproteobacteria; order Steroidobacterales; family Steroidobacteraceae; genus ZC4RG30. Next base: position 11,845 of record CANGFJ010000065.1, on the reverse strand, counting down.
GCTGGTTGCGCGCCGGCTCCAGCAACTGGCTGCGAAAGTCGAGCAGGCCGCCGATGCTGCCACCGCTGAGCGAGTTGCCCAGGTCCGTGGTGGAATTGCCGGACTGGTAGGCCAGCGTGATGCGCGTGGGTTCGAAAGGATCCTGCTGCGCGACCAGCGTGCCCGCCTTGGATCCGAGCACCATCGGCTGGCCGGTGCCGATGAAGACATCGGCCGAGCCATCGGCCTGATTCACCACGCTGACGCCGACGTGGGCCGCCAGCGCAGCGACCTGCTGGTCGCGGGCGTCCAGCAGGTCGTTGGGCGGCGCGCCGCTGGTGTTTTGCGCGATGACGATCTGCTCGTTCAGCTGCGCAATGTTCTTGGCGATGCCGGTAATCGCCGTGGCCTCGCTGCCGATCTGCGCGTTGACCTGCGCGTTGATCTGCTGCAGGCGGGTGTCGTAGGTGTTCAGGCGCTGGCGCAGGCCATCGGCCTCGCTCAGCAGCACCTGCCGCGCGGCAGTCGAAGTGGGGTCGTTGGCGACGCCCTGCACGGCGTTGGAGAACTTCTGCAGCGACGTGGCCAACCCTGTCGAGGTGTCGGCAAACAGGTTGCTGAGCGCCTCGGCATTGGTCGCGAAGGTCTCAAGGCGCGAGAACGTGCTGGAGGCCCCCCTCGCCTGCGTGGTCAGCAAGGCGTCATAGCTGCGGCTGATGCTCGCAATCGTCACGCCGCGACCCAGGTAGCTGCCGCCCAGGAACTGCGGTTCGACCGCCGCAAAATCGACGCGCTGGCGGCTGTACCCCGGGGTCGAGGCATTGGCGATGTTGTGGCTCGTCACATCGAGCGCACGCTGCATCGCCTGCAGCCCGGAAACACCCACTGAGAGCATGTCAGCCATTCAAACGTCCTCCGACTTCCCGGCGGATGCCGCGCATCACGAGAAGTCACCCAGCGTTAACGGCGCCGTCGTCCAGGACTTGAGCTCGCGGGCCACGGACGTCAGCTTGGCTGCGTACTGCGGGTCCGTGGCATAGCCGCCGCGCTGCAATCCGCTGGCAAACGCCGAGGCGTCACTGCCCGTGCCCAGGGCCGAGGCATAGCGCTGCCGGGCGGACAGCAGGCTGGCGTAGTCCTGCAGGCAGTCGGCCGGCGAGGCATAGGAGCGGAAGCTGGCCTGCTGCGTCTGCGCCTGGCCGTTTACGAATTCAGTCGTGGGCGAAACGGCCTGGGCACCTGTCCAGCCGGCACCGGCCTTGATGCCGAAAAGGTTGAAGCTGCAGCTGCCATCCGCGTTTCGGGGCATCGACTTGCCCCAGCCGGTTTCCAGCGCGGCGTGCGCGATGAGCGTGCCGGGATCGACTCCGAGCTTCTGCCCTGCCGCAGTGGCTGCGGGCAGGAGCGCGTCGACGAAATCCTGCCGGCTAGCGGGCGGCCAGTTCGCGGTCGTGGGCGCGCCAGCGGCGGGCGCGGATGCGGGTCCTGCTGGCGGGGTGCCGGCGGTGGGGGCGCTGAGGCCGCCGCGCAGCAGCTGTTGGACGAGCATGTCCGCAAGGCCGAGGCCCTTGCCTTTCGAGAGCTGCGTGGCGAGCTGCTGGTCGAACATGTCCTGGTAGAAGTCCTGCTGATCGCTTCCAAGGAGAGAATCCTTTGGCGTGGCCGCCCGCATGCTTTTGAGCATCATCGTGGTGAACAGGCTCTCGAACTGCTTGGCCGTCTCCCGCAGGGCCGCCGGACTCTGTGTCTTCGCGTCCTGGCGCAGGGCACTGAGGCCCTGCGGGTCGGCGTAGAACGAGCGGTCGATCGGTGCGGTGGACATGATGCGTGTCGAATTCCCGTCAGATGACCACGAGCTGTGCACGAAGCGCGCCAGCCTGCTTCAGGGCCTCGAGAATCGCGACCAGATCGCCCGGCGCGGCGCCCACCTGGTTCACGGCGCGCACGATTTCATCCAGGTTGACGCCGGCGCTGAACACGAACATGCGGCCGGAGCCTTCGCTCACAGAGATGTCGCTGCGCGGCGAGACCACGGTCTGCCCCCCCTGCGAGAGCGCATTGGGCTGGCTGACGTCCTGTCGCTCGGTGATCGTCACCGACAGCGAGCCATGCGCCACGGCAGCCGGCGTCACCCGCACCCGCGCACTGATGACCACGGTGCCGGTGCGCGAGTTGACGATGACGCGGGCCGGCGCATCGCCCGGTTCGACCTCGATGGCCTCCAGCGTCGAGAGATAGGCAATGCGCTGGTCCGGATCGATCGGCGCGGAAACGCGAACCGACACGGCATCGACGGCCTTGGCGGTCGCATCGCCCAGCAGCGTATTGATGCCCTGTGCCAGCCGCGACGCAGTCGTGAAGTCAGGCGTGTGCAGGTTCAGCACGACGTAGGGATTGGCGGTGAAGCTGTTGGGCACTTCACGCTCGACCGTGGCGCCATTGGGCACGCGGCCGCTGCTGGGCACGTTGATGGAAATGCGCGAGCCGTCCTTGCCTTGCACGCCGAAGCCGCTGACCACCAGGCTGCCCTGGGCGATGCCGTACACCTCGCCGTCGACACCGCGCAAGGGCGTCATCAACAGCGTGCCACCGCGCAGGCTGGCGGCATTGCCGATCGACGACACGGTGATGTCGATGGTCTGCCCGGTCTTCGAGAAGGCCGGCAGGTCTGCCGTCACCGTCACCGCCGCCACGTTCTTGAGCTGCGGGTTGGCGTTGGCCGGAATGGTCACGCCAAAGCTCGCCAGCATGTTCTTGATGCTCTGGATCGTGAACGGCGCCTGGCTGGTCTGGTCGCCCGTGCCATCCAGGCCCACCACCAGGCCGTAGCCCACCAGCTGGTTGCCACGCACGCCGGCGACCGAGGCAATGTCTTTGACCCGTTCTGCCTGCGCCATGGGTGCGAGCAGCATCAGGCCCAGCACCGCCGACAGCGCGCATTTGAATGAGGTGTTCATATCAGAGCGGGTTCCACTTTGAGTTGAAGAACCGCGCGAGCAGCCCGGGCTGGTTCGCGTCCGCCAGCGCGCCCTGCGCGCCATAGGAAATCGACGCATCGGCAACCTTGTAAGAGGCAATCGAATTGTCGGGCTGGATGTCGATGGGCCGCACGATGCCCTGGATGCGCACGTACTCGCGGCCCTGGTTGATGTTGATCCACTTCTGGCCGCGCACCACGAGGTTGCCGTTGGAGAGCCGACGGACCACGGTGACCGTGACGTTGCCCTGCAGCTTGTTGCTCTGCGCGCTGTCGCCGGCACCGTCAAAAGAGTTCGAACTGCCCAGCGTCGCGGACAGCGCCGTGATCGGCGAGCCACCGATGACCGGCGCCGTGACACCCACCGACGACTTCTTGGCGGTGGTGGTGCTGGAGCTCTTTTCGGCCGCGGTGTTCTCGACCAGGTTGATCGTGATCGTGTCGCCGGTGCGCCGTGCAATGGCATTCTCGAACAACGGCCGGTCGTGGCCGGCCTGGTAGATCGAGCCATTGGCCGCCTGCGCCGCCGGCACGTCTTCGGGCAGCGTCGCCTCGAAGTTGTCGCCGGAGAGCTTGCGGTTGGTCGAGCAGCCAACCAGCAGCGTTGCGGCGAGACCGACGGCAAGCAGGACGGCTGGGGTCTTCACAGGTTGTTGCTCGCGTACTGCAGCATCTGGTCGGTGGTGGAGATCGCCTTGGAGTTCATCTCGTAGGCGCGCTGGGTCTCGATCATGTTGACCAGCTCTTCGACCACATTGACGTTGGAGCCTTCGAGCGAACCCTGCTGCAGGAAGCCCAGTCCGCTGATGCCCGGGTTGCCGGTCTGCGCAGCGCCGCTGGCCGCGGATTCCGACAACAGGTTCTCGCCGCGCGGCTGCAGGCCAGCCGGGTTCACGAAGTCGGTGAGCTGCAGCGTGCCGATCTGCGTCGGGGCCGTCTGCCCCGCCACCAGCACGCTGACGACGCCGTCATTGCCGATGGTCAGGCTCTGCGCGCCGGTGGGCACCGTAATGCCCGGCTGCACGCGATAGCCGCTGGAGGTCACCAGTTCGCCGGTCGAGCTGGTCTTGAACGAGCCGTCGCGGGTGTAGCCAAAACTGCCATCCGGCAGCAGCACCTGGAAGAAGCCGCGGCCGTTCACCGCGACATCCAGCGCGTTGCCGGTGGTGGTGAAACCGCCCTGCGTGTAGTTCTTTTCAGTGGCAACAATGCGCACGCCCGTGCCCACCGAGAGGCCCGTGGGCGACATGGTGTCCTGCGAGGTCTGCCCGCCCACCTGCTTGACGTTCTGGTAGAGCAGGTCCTCGAACACCGCGCGGTCTTTCTTGAAGCCGTTGGTGTTGACGTTGGCCAGGTTGTTCGAGATGACCGACATGCGCGTTTGCTGCGCGTCGAGTCCAGTCTTTGCGGCCCAGAGTGCGGAATTCATAGCGTGCTCCCGTCAGGATGCGGCGGTGGTTCAGGCGTTCTTCAGCAGCTGCGCGGACGCAGCGCCATTGTCTTCGGCCGTCTTCATGGCCTTGACCTGCAGGTCGAAGCGACGCGCCAGTTCGATCATGTTGACCATGGCGTCGGCAATGTTGACGTTGCTGGACTCCAGCACGCCGGAGGCCAGGTGCACCGTGGCGCTCACGGGCGCATCGGTGCCATCCTTCAGGCGGAACAGGCCATCGTTGGTGCGGGTCAGTTGCTCGACCGGTGGGTCGACCAGCTTGATCCGGCCCACCACGGCCCGGGTTTCCGGGCCCGAGCCCTGCGGGACCACTGACAGCGTGCCGTCGACACCCACCAGCAACGAGGTGTTGGGCGGCACGCTGATCGGGCCGCCATCACCCAGCACGGGCAGACCCGTCACGGTCAGCAGTTGGCCCTGCGGATCCACATGCAGGTCGCCGGCGCGGGTATAGGCCTCGCGCCCATCCCGGCCCTGCACGGCGATGAAGCCGTTGCCCTGCACGGCCACGTCGAGGTCGCGTCCCGTGGACTGCATGGCACCGCTGCTGTGGTCGAAGCCGATGCTCGAGTTCGTCGCAAAGACGCGCGAGTCGAAGCCCGAGCCTTCCACCTTCCGCGCCTGGAACGCCGCCATGTCGGCATGAAAGCCGGTGGTGCTGGCGTTGGCGAGGTTGTGGTTGTTCGCGGCCTGCGCCTTGAGGGTTTCCCGGGCGCCCGACATCGCGACATACAGCATTCGGTCCATGGCGTGTTCCTGCTAGGCCTGCAATCAGCGGATGTTGATGATCGTCTGCGTGATCTGGTCGGACGTGGAGATCATCTGGGCGTTGGCCTGGAAGTTGCGCTGCGCGGTGATCATGTTCACCAGCTGCGCAGTGATATCCACGTTCGAGGCTTCCAGCGCACCGGCCTGCACCAGGCCAAAGCCGGAGGTGCCCGCCTGCCCATGCAGGGCCTGGCCCGACTGGAAGCTTTCTGCCCAGCTGGTGTCTGCCAGGTGCTGCAGCCCGTTGGTGTTGGCGAAATTGGACAGCGCCACCTGACCCAGCGGCGTTGCGCGCCCATTCGTGTACCGGGCCTGCACAACACCGCTCTTATCAATGTCCATGCCGATGAGGCGGCCGGTCGTGAAGCCGTCCTGCGTCACCGAATTGACGCCGAAGGTGCTGCCGTACTGCGTGGCCTTCGAGTAGTCAAAGGTCAGGTTCATTGCCGCGGCACCCGTCGCCGGCGTATAGGCCGGGAAGACGAGGTGGCCATTGGCCGGTGCGGTCAGCACACCGGTGTTGCTGAACACCAGCTGCTGGGCGGGGCCGACGGCAGTGCCATCAACATACAAGCGCGTGTCCCAGGTGCCGGCGGCGGCGTCCTTGGAGAAGTAGCTCGTGGCCGTGTGGGCGGCACCCAGCGTGTCGTACACCGTCATCGATGTCGCGCGCGTGTAGCTGGCGGCATCGGCCGGATCAAACACCGCAACCGTGGGCACGGTGGCATCTGACGGCAGGTTCATCACGATCTCTGCGTTGGAGGTGGCCTGCGGCGCACTCTCGGCGGTGACCAGGCGCAGGTCACTCAGCGTGCCGGTGTTGAAGCCACCCGTGGTGGTCGGCGGATAGACCTGCAGACGCTGGTCCTGCGCGTTCACGACGTAGCCGTCGGCGTTGGTCTTGAAGGCGCCGGCACGCGTGTACTGCAACGCGCCGCCGTTGCTCACCGTGAAGAAGCCCGTACCGCTGATGGCCAGGTCCAGGCTGTTGTCGGTGAAGTTGATGCTGCCCTGGCTGAACTGCTGCGCGACACTCGCCACGCGAACGCCATTGCCGATGGCCGTGGAAGCCACGCCCTGCGGCGACACGGCAAAAAGCTCGGCGAACTCGGCGCGCGAGCTCTTGAAGCCCGTCGTCGCGGTGTTGGCGATATTGTTGGCCGTGACGCCAAGGTCGGCAGACGCGGCATTCAGGCCGCTCAATGCGAGTCGGAAAGTCATCGTCAGTTCTCCTTACATCACTTGCCGAACGTCGGCGAGCGGGATGGGGCCAAGGGTGGTGTTGAGCGTGAGGCTGTGGTTGGCGGGGTCGATGGTGACGCTGCCAACCCGGCTTGCGATCTGCGTCTCCAGCTGCTGCGGCGTGCCGCCAACGCTGGCGACGGCCGTAAAGGTGTAATTGCCGGCCGGGGCGCGCGTGCCCAGGTCGGTCGAGCCATCCCAGTTGAAGCTGGTGGTGCCCTGCTGCGAGGACAGCGGCATGCGGCGAATTAACTGCCCGCTCGCATCGGTCACGGCGATGGCCGCCACCGACGTGCCGGCCGGAATCGTCACCGCACCCTGCACGCCGCCGGTGTCACCCATCGTGGCGCCAGTGGCCACCGACAGCACGCTGCGGCCCACCAGGCTGGTGCCATCCATCACCTGCGAGGAGCGCAGCGCATCGGACAGCGAACTGATATTGGTCTGCATCGCCTGGATGCCGCTCACCGTGCTGAACTGCGCCAGCTGGCCAATGAAGGCGCTGGGGTCCTGCGGCTTGAACGGATCCTGGTTCTTCATCTGCGAGAGCATCAGGGTCAGGAACGCATCCTGGCCAAGCTCTTTCTTGCCGCTGGCCGCAGCGCCGCCGGTCAGGCCACTGAGGGCGCTGTTCGTGGCTGTGTTGATGGCATTGGTGGTCATGGTGGCGAGACTTCCTGTGGTTACTGGCCGAGACGCAGGGTCGCGAGCAGCAGTTCTTTGGAGGTGTTCATCACCTCCACGTTGTTCTGGTAGGCGCGGGAGGCACTGATCATGTCGACCATCTCCTCGACCGTGTTCACATTGGGCGCGTACACATAGCCTTCGGCGTTGGCGAGCGGATTGCCCGGCTCGTAGCGCGCTTCGGGCGCCGTCTGGTTCTCGACGATGCCGCTCACCTTCACCGCAGCACCGGATGCGCCAAGCTTCCCGCCCATCAGGTTGGCACGCACCGTCTCGAACACCGGGTGACGCGCCTTATAGGCCGTCGACGCATCACCGCTGACGCTTTCGGCATTGGCCAGGTTGCTGGCCACGGTGTTAAGCCGCACCGATTGCGCCGCCATGCCCGAACCGGCAATGTCGAAAATCTTGAAGGAAGACATGGTGCTGCTCCTCTTATTGGCCCGTGATGGCCGTCATGAGCGAACGGAAGTGACCCGACAGGAACGACAACGTGGCCTGGTAGCGCACCGCGTTCTCGGCAAAGGCGGATTGCTCAAGCTGTGCATCCACCGTGTTGCCATCCAGCGAGGGCGCCAGCGGCGTGCGGTATTTCAGGAAGGCTTCGGTGGTGCCGGCCAGTCCGCCCGGGGCGTCAGCCGCAGTCGCGCCGATATGCCGCGCCTGCGTGGCCATCAGCTGGCCACCCTTCTTCGGCGTATCAGCCGCAGCCAGCGCGCTGCGAAAGTCGATATCGCGCGACTTGTAGCCCGGCGTGTCAGCATTCGCGAGGTTCGTCGCCAGCAACTCCGTGCGCCGCTCGCGCAGCTTGAGCGCTGCCACGTGCACACCGAGGTATGAGTCGAGATCCATCGCCACGTGCTACTCCGTCAAAAACCTGTCCTGGTGCAGACCAGAGCAAGTGACGTGCCAGCGGCGGTTTGACGGGCTTCAGAGCGCGTGGGGGTGGTTGGCGCGTGAGACAGACGTGACGTCCCTCACAGTCAGGCGGCAAACATTGGCCGCGGCAGGCGGAAAGGCCTCGCCGTCCTGTATCGGCAGTAACGCCTATAACTTGAGTGAATGATTGGCGTGGCATGGGCCTTGCTCTGTTCTGTCCTGCGACAGATTTCCGTCGCAGGCAGACCCCAGACCCCGCAGGAACGCTGACGCATGACCCGCTCCAAACCCCTCGTGCTGCTGATGCTGCTCGCCTCGACGGCGATCCGCGCCGAGCCCATAGAGCCTGTCGAGCGCCTTCGTGGCCTGGCCGAGGACTTCCTGCGTGCGCAATTGCAGACCCAGGGCGCAACAGGCCAGTTGTTCATCGAGGCCGGCGCACTGGATGCGCGGCTGCGACTGCCCGCCTGCGACAAACCTGCGGCCTTCCTGCCCAGTGGCGCGAGCATCACCGCCCGCACGACCATCGGCCTGCGCTGCGCCGCCCCTGTGTGGAGTGTCTACGTGCCGGTGACCGTAGAGAGCGAGCTGCCCGTGCTGGTGTTGCGCCAGGCCGCCGCCCGCGGCGCTGCGCTGCTGCCTGGCGACGTCGAGACCCAGACCCGGCGCGTATCAGGCTTCGCCTCCCATTACGTGGCCCAGGTCACGGCGTTGACCGGCAAGCACCTGAAGAATGCCACCAGTCCGGGCACACCCCTGACCACGGAGCTGCTGGTGCCTGACATCCTGATCAAGCGGGGGCAGCGCGTGACGCTGCTCGCCTCCGTGGGCGGCATCGAGGTGCGGGCGCAAGGTGAGGCGGTGTCCGATGCGACCCCGGCCGGCCGGGTTCGCGTGCAGAATCTCGGATCGCAGAAAATCGTCGAGGGCCAGGTGGAAACCTCGGACATCGTGAGGGTCGGACCATGATTGACTACTCAGGGCTAAAGCTTCGGCCCGGCCTGCCGTTAACCTCAACGACAGGACGTACTGCAGAGGCAGGAGAAAGCACGGTGGCCAGCAAAATCAACGGCTTGGAGGTTCGACCGGTTCGCGTAGCGGCCGGCACCGCCGTGGCCAAAGCCGGCACCGAGCGACCCACCGCCCAGCCCAAGGGCAGCGAAGCCCCAGGCGCCAATGTCCAGATCACCCGCACCGCGCGGGGCCTTGCCGCCCTCGAGCAGTCGGTCCGGGACCTGCCCGCCGTGGATCAGGCGCGTGTCGCCGCCATCCGCCAGCGTCTGGACGATGGCAGCTATCAGGTCGACCCCCAGCGCATTGCCGACAAGCTGCTGCGCATGGAACGCGACCTGGCCAACGGCAAGGGGGGCAAATGAACGCCAACTTCGACCCCGCCCTGTGCCGCGACCACCTCGGTCGCCTGATGAACGAAGAATCTACCCTGCTGGGCCAGCTCGAAGCGCAGCTGCTGCGCGAGTACCAGCTGCTCACCGACAACGACGTCGATGGCCTGGACGCCGCCGGCCACACGCGGCAAGCCTGCGTCAGCCAGCTGCTCAAGGTCGAGGACGAGCGCCTGGCCCTGTGCCGCATGCTGGGCAAGCCCGCCGACCTGAAAGGCATCGAGGCCCTGCTGGCCTGGTGCGATCCGCAGGCCCAGCTGCTGCCCGCCCTGCGTGAATGCAGCGAGCGGGCCACCCGCTGCCGCGAGCAGAACGTGAAGAACGGCATCCTCGTCAGCGCGCGCCTGCAGCGGGTCTCCGGACTGCTGGGCATGCTGGCCGACAACGGCGCCGACAAGCAGGCCTACGGCCGCACCGGCACAACCGGCAGCAGCGCGCCGCGTGCGGGCCGGCTGCTCAGCGCCAGCGCCTAAACCGAGCTTGCGACGCCGGGCAATAAAGCCGGTGGCGCGAGCCAGTCGAATTCATTCCGGACTGAAGGATTCTCGAACCAGGGCGACCCAATCCTGCTCGCCAATCGTCCACGCATTGGCCACCCGCGAGCCCGGCACCGGTGGCGCGTTCTTCGGATCCGACACGATCACGCGCGACGGCTCGGCCTGCAACCAGGCCTGTGCGCTGGCCGCATCCGCAAAGAATTCGAGACGCCGACCGTTTAAATAACACAACCAGCCCGCACGCTTGCGCGCCTCCATGCCCGGGTAAAAGAACCCGATCGGCCCACTGCCCAGCGAGCGCGCTGACACCCAGGCGGCCGGCGAGTGGTAACTGTGGATGCGGTCCACCACCGGCATCACCAGCCACATGGCCGCCGTGAACACGAGCAGCAGCGCGGCCGCGGCACCACGCACTGCCTGCGCCAACTCGCCCCGACGCACGCCCAACCCGATGGCTGCTGCCCCGCCGGCGAACAACACGGCCAGCGCCACCGAAGGCAGGTGCAGGGCCGAGAGGATGGGTGCTACGCGGGGCATCGCGGCCAGCGGCGACCACGACCAGGCCGCCAGCGCCACGGCCGCCAGCGCAAAGAAGCCCGCCACGATCAGCAGGCTGTTGCGCAGCCAGCGGGACTCGCGCTGCGAGGCGATCCAGCAACCGGTCAGCGCAAGAATCGCCGGATACGCAGGCAGCAGATAGACCGTGCGCTTGGTGGAGGCCAGCGACAGAAAGACGAAACTCACCACGAACCACAGCCCCAGCAGGCGTGCCCCGCGCTGTGCGCGCTGGCGCCACGCGTACCACAGGGCAGGCGGCAGCAGCAGCGTCCACGGACCCAGGTCACCCCACAGACCGGTGAGGTAATAGAACGGCCCCTTGCCGCCATGCCCCCGCGTGGTGGTGCCAAAGCGGTCAAAATTCTGCAGCCACAGTTCGTGGCCGACATAGTCCGCACCCAGGCGCTGCACCAGCGGCGCGTACCACAGCGCCGCCACCGCCAGCGATACCAGCGCCAGCGGTGCCAGCCACAGGATGCGCAGCCACTCGCGGTTCCAGGCGTGCCACAGCGTCAGGATAAAGCCCGGCAACAACAGGCCCAGCGGCCCCTTGGCCAGGATAGCGACGCCGAAACAGGCAAACGCCGCCGCACGCAGCAGCCAGGCCCGCGCGCCCTGCCGTGCATCGCCGGCCAGGTACAAGGCAAAGCCCGCGGCCTGTGCGCCGGCAAACGGCATGTCCACCTGCAGCGTGGTCGCCATCATCCACACCAGCGGCGTGGCCACGGCCAGCAGCGCCGCCTGCCAGGCTGCCGTGGGCCCCGCCACGCGCCGCGCAATCGAGGCGGTGGACAGCAGGAACACGGCCCCGCCCAGCAGCGGCGTCAGCCGCAGCGCAAACGCGGTAGAACCCAACAGCTGCGACCAGAAGATGCCGCCCCAGTAGGTCAGCGGCGGGTAATCCAGCCAGGGCTGGCCATTGGCCGTGGGCACGATCCAGTCACCGCGCGCGAGCATCTCCAGGACGGGCAACGCCACATCCGGCTCGTCTGGAAACCAATAGCCATGCAGGCCCAGCGGCGGCAGCCAGGCCAGCACCGCGGCCAGTGCAACCAGCCACGGCGCCCAGCGCATCCAGGTATCACTCGGGGCGTGCATGGCCTTTCCAGGTGAGATCGAGGTTCAGGAAGTAGTTCCAGGTCGTCGACACCGCAATGCCTGCCGCCATGGCCAGCGGCAGCAGCGAGCCCAGGTGCGCCAGGTACCAAGTGGCCGACTGGTTGATGAACGCGCCGCAGGCGCTGATCACCACGAACAGGCCAAAGCCACGCAGCACATCGGCGCGGCTGGTATGCCGGCGCTCCGAGAACGTCCAGCTGTTGTTGGCCAGGTAATTCGAGACGGCCGCTGTGCCAATGGCCGCAAACGTGCCCGGCTCGTCCCCGAGCAGATGCGACCAGAGCAG
>CANGFJ010000064.1 GCA_947453065.1 Pseudomonadota bacterium | reverse complement strand
TTCCCATGGCGATGTTCATGGTCAGCGCGGCATTGAACAGGGCCTGCTGCGCTGGCACGGGGAGCCCGGCTTCCTCTGCAACGATCTGGCAGATCGCGGCGCAGAGCAGGGCGTGGCTGGCGCAGTAGCCGCGCTCTGTGTCGTAGACCATCTGCACCAGCATGAACAGGCTCTTTTCCCTGTGCGAGGCCAGCAGTTCCAGCGCAGTGCTGTGCAGGCGTTCTGTGCGCGCCACGAAATCGCCGCTTTGTACGGTCAGGTGCAATAGCCGGGAAAGGCGGCCATGCAGCAGCGGCCAGGCCGACAGGGGATTGAGGCCCGCAGGCATCGCTGAAACGTGGAGCGCGCCCGCTTCGGACTCGTGCGTATGCGCGGTGCTGACTTGGGCATCGCGCTCGGCCAGCAACCTGAGCTGTCCGGGTGTGCTGATGACCTGGCCTTTGGCCAGCAGCAGTTGCCCTGATGCGCTCCAGATGTCCGTCCTGACGGTCTCTTCCAGGGACAGGACATCCACCTGCAGGCGCCGGAACAGGCCGGTAGAAGTGTCTGGGCGGTCAGAAGGTGGATTCATGACACGGGTGAGCGTACGGCGCGGCGTGCGGCACGTCCCGTCAACCCGGACCACGGGCTGGATGCAATGGGGCAGTGCAGGGCGCCTGAAGTGTGACGCCCGCCACAGTACCCAGGCCTGACTCAGGGCTGTCGAAACAGCTTCTCGTGGTTCAGGTGGATGGATACATCGGGGGCAATCACCAGCGAGGTGGTGACGGCGCAGTCTTCGCGCTTGGTGTCGCGCGGGATCGGATGCTGGAACTGTATCCCGTTGGCACTGACCACGGCCAGTGTCAGGGGCTGGTGCGCCAGGTCGCCGCTGCCCACGACGACGGCAATCTCGCCCGTTCGCAGCTTTACATAGCTGCCGGGCGGGTAGATGCCGAGCGTCTTGACCAACAGGTTGCCCAGGGCCACGTCACGCGCCTGCATGGCCACGTAGATGTTGCGCGCTGCCAGGCTGGGCATCAGGCCGCTGCGTGAACGTCGCGGGCTGATGCGCGCGACCCACTGGTCCACCATCCATAGCAGCGAGGCGGCAATCAGCTGGGAATTGGCGGCGGGATCTTCGTGATCGGCGACGGGGTCGTGGTGGTGCTCGACCAGGTCCAGCCAAAAGGGGTCGGTCACACCCAACTCGCGCAAGCGGACTGCGCTCTGGTGGGCATGCCCCGCAATGCCGCTGCGTTGCGCCTCGTCGGGCGGGCCTTCCTGTCGGGCCAGTTCGTCCTGCAGGGCGCTCATGCCGAGGTTCATGGTCAGCGCGGCCTTGCCCAGGGAATCGCGTTCCCACTCGCTCAGGCCTGCATCCCGGGCCAGCAGCTGGCAGACGCCCGCTGACATCAAGGCATGGCTGGCGCTGTAGCTGAGCTCCCGGTCATAGACCATCTGCGTCAGCATGAAGAGGCTCTTGTCCCGGTGCGCGGCCAGCATCTTGCCGGCGGCAGCGGCCAGGACGGCGAGGCGGTTGGGCAACTCGCCGGGCTCCACCTCGCCGCGCAGCAGCGCAGCCAGGCGCTCGTGCAGGGCCGGCCAGCCGATCAGCGGGTTCAGGTCGGCGCCGGCAACGACATCCTGCGGATCGCCGCTGCCCAGCAGCAGCTCGAAGTAGTGGATGTCGCGGACCATGGGCTGCAGTTCGGCCAACTGGTCGACCTGGGCCTGGGAGTCGAGCGTCTGGAACCGGGCCAGCAGCAAGGTGCCCCGGGCGCTCCAGATGTCGACGGGCACGGGGTGGTTGATGCGCAGGGCGCCCAGCGGCATGGGCAGGTAGCGCCCAAGCGAAGCGGTATAGATGGGGGGCGTCTTGCGCATGGCCCGAACAGTGTCCCCTGGCCGTCAGCCGTAGTGGAACACCGAGCGTACGCCCATGCCGTTGACCGCGGCCACCATGCCCTGCAACCGCAGGTCGGCCAGCACGAGGATGGCCTGCAGGTCGTAGCCCGACAGGGTGCACAGGTCGGCGGCGGCCTTGAGCGTGCCACCCGTCGCGAAGACATCGTCGACCAGCAACAGCCGGCCGTGGCCGCTGTGCATTTCCAGTGTCGCCTGCCCATATTCGAGCTTGTAGCTCAGTTGCTGCACCGGGGGCGGCAGTTTGCCGGCCTTGCGGATGGGCACGAAGCCCAGGCGGTGGCGCGCGGCCAGCGCCGCACCCAGCACGAAGCCGCGGGCATCGACGCCGGCGATGTACTCAATGCCGGCCCACTCTGCCGGGGTCAGCAGGGCGTCGAGCGCATCCAGCGTTGCCGGGAAGTGATCCCGCAGCAGGGGGCTGAAGTCGCGGAACAGGATGCCGGGCTCGGGGAAGTCGCGGGTTTCGACGATGTGGCGTTTCAGGTCTGTCATGGCGCTGTTCCTGCGTAAGGCACGCCCTGGGTCAGGCAGGTGGTGCAGCGCCCATGGCGGGGCTGCACGACAGCTGCCAAGGCGGGGGCCAAGGTGGATCCAAGGTCAAAGCCCGGGTCATCATCGACCAGCGGGCAGGCCGTGTAGCGCAGCGAAGCGTCGCGGCGGATCAGCATGCGGCTGCGGCTACACGGGGTTTCAATCGCAGCGGCGTGGCTGGCCTGCACAGGCGTGGCGGGCTGGAGCGGGCGGCCGAGTTCGGGCAGCGCGATGACGGGCAGGTCTTCGGGCAGCGAGTGTTTGCGTAGCAGCTGGCGGAAGCGGGCGGCAAGGGCCGCGCTGTCTTCGCCTGCGTCCTGCTGGCGCGTGATGCCGACCGCGAAGCCCGCATCGGACAGGAGCTTGAGCCCTTGCAGCGCCTTGCGGAAATTGCGCAAACCCCGGGCCGCGTCATGCCGCGCCTCATCCGGATAGTCGATGCTGACCCGGAACGACAGCGGATGCGCGAGGCCCTGCAGCTGCTGCAGGTGGTGCGGTCGGCGGATGAGCGGTGCGGTGCCGTTGGTGAGCAGCAGACAGGGTCGTAGCGCCAGGGCGTGGCGCAGGATGGCCACGATGTCCTTGAGGATCAGCGGTTCACCGCCGGTGAACGCGAAGCGCTCGACGCCAGCAGCAGCGGCGGCATCCAGGTGGGGCTGCAGCTCGGCCAGCGTAAGGGCTTCGAGCCGGCGATCACCGGGCTGCGAGCCCTCATGGCAGAAGGGGCAGCTGAGGTTGCAGGCGGTGCCGGTGTGGATCCACAGCTCGCGCAGGGCCGCCAGGCGGATGCCGCTCATCTGCCGCGCAGGATGCGACCCTTGTGGCGCTGCCAGTCGCGGTCTTTTTCGGTGGCGCGCTTGTCGTGCTGCTGCTTGCCCTTGGCCAGGCCCACGCGCAGCTTGGCGCGGCCCCGCTTCCAGTACAGCTCCAATGGGATCAGCGTGTAGCCCTCGCGCTCGACCAGGCCAACGAGGCGGTCGATCTCCGAGCGGTTCATCAGCAGCTTGCGCGTGCGGGTCGGGTCGGCCAGCACATGCGAGGAGGCGGAGTTCAGCGGCGCCAGGTGCGCGCCGAACAGGAAGGCCTCGCCGTTGCGCACGTAGACATAGGCCTCTGCCAGCTGCACGCGCCCGGCGCGCATCGACTTGACCTCCCAGCCCATGAGCGCAAGGCCCGCTTCATAGCGGTCTTCGATGTGGTATTCGTGCCGCGCCCGGCGGTTTTCGGCGATCAGGGCGGGGGCGTTGGCGTCTTTGGGTTTGCTCACGGGCCTATTGTAGCGGTTGATGTGCTTGAGCGTGCCGGCACCATCCCGGACAATCGGCGCATGCGGCAGATCACACGCTCCGCGCTGGTGCCCGAGACGCCCGCGCGCATGTTCGAGCTCATCAACGACATCGAGCAATACCCGGCTTTCGTACCCTGGTGCGTGGGGTCGCGGCTGATCTCGCGCTCTGACGACGAAGTGGTGGCGGCGCTGGATGTGAAGCGCGGGCTATTGCGGGCGAGTTTTACGACCCGCAATCGCCTGGAAGAGGGCTGCCGCATCCGCATGGGCCTCGTCGAGGGGCCGTTCCGGTCGTTGCAGGGCCTCTGGACGCTGACCGCCATCCAGGCCCCCGATGGCACGCCGCTGGGTTGCCGCGTGCAGCTGGAGATGGAATTTGAGTTTTCCAACGCCCTGTCAGGCGCGGTGCTGGAGCCCGTGTTTGAACACACGGTGGGGTCGCTGGTAGACGCCTTCGTGGCGCGGGCGCGCAGCCTGCGACAGGCTGCGGCCGGAAGCACGCCGCGCCTTTAGCGGCCGCGTACGCCGATGTGCGGTGCCTCGCCGGTGTCGGGCCCCTTCTCGACGCGGGCGACCTTGTCGTTCTCGAAGTACACGGTCACGCGGCGCGTGTCGGGGTGCTTGGCGCCGCGCTCTTTCAGGTAATAGAAATAGTCCCAGCGGTCGCTGTCAAAGGCGTTGGGCACCATCGGCGTACCCAGCAGGAAGGCCACCTGCGAGCGCGTCATGCCGGTTTCCAGCTGCGCGACCTGCGCCGCATCCAGGAAATTGCCCTGCTGGATCGTCATGCGATAGATGCAGCCGGTGCTGCCGAGTAGAACGCCCAGGGCAAGGAGCAGGCCCGGGAGGAGCTGGCGGATTGGTGGTCGCATGGCACTCATGTGGAGGTTAAACTGATTCATCATAACCCAAGCAGCGTGCCGGCAATCCTGCGGCGCGGCGGGGCAACCTGGAGCAGACCACGGTGGAAGGCAAGGATCTTCGCAAGGCAGGCCTCAAGGTCACCCTTCCCCGGCTCAAGATCCTCGAGATCCTTGAGGGGGGCGCGGTGCGCCACAAGTCGGCCGAAGACATCTACAAGGCGCTGCTGCACACCAACGAGGACATTGGCCTTGCCACGGTGTACCGCGTGCTGACGCAGTTCGAGGCGGCGGGCCTGGTGACTCGCCATCACTTCGAGAATGGCATGGCGGTGTTCGAGCTCAACGAGGGCGCGCACCATGACCACATCGTGTGTCTGGACTGTGGCCGGGTCGAAGAATTCATCGACACCAGCATCGAGGAGCGCCAGCAGGCCGTGGCCGCCCAGCATGGGTTCGAGATCCAGGACCACTCGCTGATCCTCTACGGGCGCTGCCGCCGCAGCGATTGCCCGTCTGCCAAGGGCAGCTGAGCCTCTGCCCTGGCGTCAGGCCGGGGGTTTGACGCGCTTGGCGCGGGCGCGGGGCGCTGCCGCCGCGGGCACCGAGACGGCCGCATCCAGCATTTCGCGCGCGTGATCCTGCGCGCGCGCCGTCACCTGCACACCGCCCAGCATGCGGGCGATTTCCTGCACGCGGTCGTCACCCGACAACGGGGTGATCTGCGTGCGGGTACTGCGTCCATCGCTGAGTTTCAGCACGCGCAGATGGTGATGGCCCTGCGAGGCGACCTGCGCCAGGTGGGTGACACACAACACCTGCGCGCGCTCGCCCAGGGCGCGCAGTTCGCGGCCGATGATCTCGGCCACCGCGCCGCCGATGCCGGAGTCGACCTCGTCAAACACCATGCAGCGCAGGTCGCCCGCGGTGCAGGCCACCTGCACGGCCAGTGACAGGCGGGCCAGTTCGCCGCCGGAGGCCACCTTGGCCAGCGAACGCAGCGGCTGGCCGGGGTTGGCCGTGACGCGGAACTCGATCTGGTCGAGCCCGTGGGCTTGCGGCTCGGTGGCCTGGTGGGGCTGCACGTCTACCTGGAACTGGCCGCCGCGCATTCCCAGGCCCTGCATGCGCTGGCTGATGTCCCGGCTGAAGGCCAGGGCCGCAACGGTCCGTTCGGCCGACAGGCGGGTGGCCAGTTCGCGGTATTGCCCCAGCGCCTCGGTCTGTTGGCGCCGCAGCGTGGCCACGTTGTGGTCGATGTGCTCGAGCGAGGCCAGTTCGTCGCGCAGGGCCTCGCGTCGCGCCGTCAGTTCGGCGGGCGCGATACGGTGTTTGCGGGCCAGGTCTTCAATGGCCGCGAGGCGTCGTTCGACTTCGGCCTGGCGACTGCTGTCGAGGTCCAGCGCATCGGCATAGCGGGCGAGCTCGCGGGCGGCTTCGCTGACGCGGATCGAGGCTTCTTCGAGCAACGGCAGCAGCGGCGCCAGGGCGGCATCGACATGTTGCAGCGGGCGCAACAGGGCGACGGCCTGCGCGATGGACGCGTGGGCGGAGCCGCCGTCGCCTTCATAGAGGGCCTGCGCTGCGGCCTGGGTCGACTCGAGCAGCCGGCCGCTGTTGGCCAATCGCTGGCTCTCGGCGCCCAGGGCAGCGAATTCGCCGGGCTGGAGGTCCAGCGCGGCCAGCTCCCCGTCCTGGTAGCGCAGCAGTTCGAGCCGCGCGTCGCGATCGCGCGCCTGGGATTCGAGTTGCAGCAGCCGGTCGAGCAGGTCGACCCAGACGCGGTGCGCGGCCTGCACCTGGCCCACCAGCGGCTCCAGCTTGCCGTAGCTGTCGAGCAGCTCGCGTTGTGCCACGGGCCGCACCAGGGACTGGAATTCGTGCTGGCCATGGATGTCGACCAGCTCGCCGACCACCTCGCGCAGCAGTTGCAGGGTGACGGTCTGGCCGTTGAGGTAGGCCCGCGAGCGGCCGTCGGCGGTGAGCACGCGCCGCACGATGAGTTCGTCGTCGGCCTCGATGGCTTGCTCGTCGAGGCGGTCGCGCAGGGCGCGCGGGGCCTTGCGGATGTCGAAGGTGGCGCAGACTTCTGCGCGCTCGGCCCCGGCCCGGATCTGGTCCGCGCCGGCGCGCGCGCCGGAGGCAACGGTTAGCGCATCGACCACAATGGACTTGCCGGCACCGGTTTCGCCGGTGAGCACGGTGAGCCCCGGGCCGAACTCCAGTTCAACCGCATCGACGATGGCGAAGTCGCGGATCTGCAGGTGGGTGAGCATCGGGGCGGGTCGCTAGCGCTTGTGGTCGAAACTGCCGCGGCCCCAGTGCAGCTTGGCGCGCAGCAGGCGGAAGTAGTTGTAGCCCGGAGGGTGCAGCAGCGTGATGCGCGCCGGGGAGGGCGTGATGATCAGCTCGTCGGCCGGTTGCAGCTCGCCCAGCACCACGCCGTCACAGGTGACCTGCGCGCGCGTGCCGGCGCGCTCGTGCAGTTTGATGCCGACGGTGGCATGGCGCGACACCACGATGGGCCGGTCTGACAGCGTGTGCGGGCAGATGGGCACGACCACCAGCACGTCGAGGTCGGGTTCGACGATGGGGCCGCCGCAGGACAGGGCATAGGCTGTGGAGCCGGTGGCGCTGGCCACGACCAGGCCGTCGCCGCCATGGGTGTTGACGTAGCGGCCGTTGATGCGGGTTTCGAAGTCCAGGATGCGGCCGGTTTCCCACTTGGACAGCACGACATCGTTGAGGGCGAGCTGGCGCCGGTCTTCCTGGCCC
This sequence comes from Pseudomonadota bacterium, assembly GCA_947453065.1. Lineage (GTDB taxonomy): Bacteria > Pseudomonadota > Gammaproteobacteria > Steroidobacterales > Steroidobacteraceae > ZC4RG30. The sequence goes on along the minus strand of CANGFJ010000064.1, from coordinate 6,292 downwards.
GGGGAGACGATGCAGGCCTCCAGCAGCGGCCGGTGGTCGCTGTCGCAGCGGCCCTCCAGCGCCGCCTCGACGCAGCTGATCATGTCCTGCGGCATGACGTCGGTCAGGAAACCCAGCCGCCCGCGGTTGATGCCCAGCAGGGGCAGTCCATGGGCGGCCACCAGGCGTGCGGCATACAACAGGGAGCCGTCACCGCCAATGACGATGACAAGCTGCGCCCGCGCGACGAGCTCCTGGTCCTCTACGACAGCGACCTGGTCACCGAACAGGCCGGTGCTGGCGCTTTGCTGGACCAGCGTGGTGAGCCCGCGGCTGGCGAGATAGGGAACGAGGGTGGCGGCGCTTTCGGCAACGCTGGCGTCCTCAAAGCGCCCCAGGAGGGCGCAGGTGTGGATGCCAGCGCTCATGCGCGCGGAGGACTGTGCTGCATGGCGTCTTTGTAGCATGGGCGGCAGTGGTCTCCAAAAAGGAGTTACCGCTGTCCTCGCGGCCAAATCGTCCCGCCCTTGGCTTGACGATGGTGGAAACTCGGGGCTAGCTTGGAAGCTTGGAATCAACAGGTTGAGATGAGCCAGGAATCACGCGACGACTCTCCACTCGGCGAGCGCGCCCAGCAGCTGCTGCGGGTGCTGGTCGAGAGCTATATCCGCGACGGCCAGCCCGTCGGGTCCCGCAGCCTCAGTCGCGATTCCGGCCTGAACCTCAGCTCGGCCACCATCCGCAATGTCATGGCCGACCTGGAAGTCGGCGGGTTCGTCACCTCTCCGCACACTTCCGCCGGTCGCGTCCCCACGCCCAAGGGCTATCGCTTCTTCGTCGACACGCTGCTGCGGGTGCAGCCCCTGCAGGAGGCTGCCGCTGCCGATATCCGCCGGCGGCTGGGCCGCAACGACGATTCGCGCACCCTGGTGTCTGCCGCCTCGCAGCTGCTCTCCAGCCTCACGCAGATGGCTGGCCTGGTGACGCTGCCTTCGACACAGGCCGCCTCGCTGACGCAGATCGAGTTCCTGCCCCTGTCCGACAACCGCGTGCTGGCTATCCTGGTCTTTGACGACCGCGAAGTGCAGAACCGCATCCTGCAGCTGGAGCGGCCCTATCCTGCCGAGGAACTGCGCCGTGCCGCCACCGTGCTCAACGAGCAGTTCTGTGGGCGCACGCTCGACCAGGTGCGCCAGGCCTTGCTCGACGAGCTGTCCGTGACACGGGAGCGGCTGAACCAGGGCATGGCAGGCGCCATCTCGGTGGCCCAGCAGCTGTTTCCCGAGGCCCAGCCTGGTGCCGGTGGCATGGAATACGTCATGGCCGGGGAAACCAACCTCATGGGCTTCGCCGAGCTCTCCAGCGTCGAGAAGCTCAAACGACTGTTCGAGGCGTTCAACGAGAAGCGCGACCTGCTGAATTTGCTGGACCTCAGCCTGAAGGGGGAGGGCGTGCAGATCTTCATCGGGCAGGAATCCGGCTACCAGATCCTGGATGACTGCAGCGTCATTACCGCGCCCTACAGCTCCGACAGCGGCGCCGTCGGGGTGATTGGGGTGATAGGCCCCACGCGCATGGATTATGAGCGCGTCATACCGGTGGTCGACCTGACGGCCCGCCTGCTCGGTTCGGCGTTGAATTCCCGGCGCTAGCCCCCATACTTCCTGACATTGTGCGCGCCTCGCCTGAAAGTCAGCGTGAGGAAGTGCTTTCAAGCAATTGATTTAGGAGGTTTTTATGGCAGCACCTGGCACTGGGGACTCGTCCTCGTCCGTCCCCCCTGGCCTGTCCGAGGTCGATGCAGAGGCCACCACCGTGCTGCCCGAGAACCTGGCCGATTTCGTCGAGCTTGAGCAGCTGCGCCTGTCGCTGGCCGCGGCCGAGGAACAGGCCCGCAGCAGCCGTGACCAGGCGCTGCGCGCCGTGGCCGAGCTGGACAACGTCCGCAAGCGCGCCGCGCGCGACGTCGAGCAGGCCCACCGGTTCGCGGTCGAGAAGCTCGCGCAGGAATTGCTGGACGTGCGCGACAGCCTGGAGCTGGCGGTGGCCAACGCGGGTCGCGGCGATCCGGCCAGCCTGGTCGCCGGGCAGGAGGCCACGCTGAAGCTGCTGGCCAAGGCCTTCGACAAGTTTTCGATCCTGCCGCTGGATCCGATTGGCGAGCCGTTTGATCCGGAGCGCCACGAAGCCATGGTCATGCAGGACTCGGCCACGGCCGCGCCAGACTCTGTCCTGGCCGTCGTGCAGCGGGGCTACGAACTCAACGGGCGCCTGCTGCGCCCGGCACGCGTCATCGTCGCGCGCGCCCCAGCCTAGGGGTTTGCCGCAGGGCCTTGAAACACAGGTCCGCGGCACCCACTGAAGGCTCATCCACTTCTTCTTCTGACTTTTCGGGGTATCGAACATGGGCAAGATTATCGGCATCGACCTGGGCACGACGAACTCGTGCGTGGCGGTCATGGAAGGCGGCAAGGCGCGCGTCATCGAGAACAGCGAAGGTGATCGCACCACGCCGTCGATCGTCGCCTTCACCAAAGACGGCGAAGTTGTCGTCGGCCAGTCCGCCAAGCGCCAGGCCGTCACGAACCCTAAGAACACGCTGTTTGCCGTCAAGCGCCTGATCGGTCGCAAGTTCAAGGACGATGTGGTCCAGCGCGACATCGACATGGTGGCCTACCAGATCGTCGCGGCCGAGAATGGCGATGCCTGGGTCGAGGCGCAGGGCAAGAACATGTCGCCGCCGGAGATTTCCGCGCGCGTGCTGGCCAAGATGAAGAAGACCGCCGAGGACTACCTGGGCGAGCCGGTGACTGAAGCGGTCATCACCGTCCCGGCCTATTTCAACGATTCGCAGCGCCAGGCGACCAAGGACGCCGGCCGCATCGCGGGCCTGAACGTCAAGCGCATCATCAACGAGCCCACTGCCGCAGCGCTGGCCTATGGCATGGACAAGGCCGGCGGTGACCGCAAGATCGCCGTGTACGACCTGGGTGGCGGCACCTTCGACGTGTCGATCATCGAGATCGCCGAGGTCGATGGCGAGCGGCAGTTCGAGGTGCTCTCCACCAACGGCGACACCTTCCTCGGCGGCGAGGACTTCGACAACCACATCATCAATTTCCTGGCCGACGAGTTCCTGAAGGAATCCGGCGTCGATGTCCGCAAGGACCCGCTGGCCATGCAGCGCCTGAAGGAAGCCGGCGAAAAGGCCAAGATTGAGCTGTCTTCCAGCCAGCAGACCGACGTGAACCTGCCGTACATCACGGCCGATGCCTCGGGCCCGAAGCACCTGAGCGTCAAGCTCACGCGCGCCAAGCTCGAGTCGCTGGTCGAGGACCTGGTCAAGCGCACGATTGAGCCCTGCCGCATCGCCCTGAAGGATGCCGGCCTGTCGGCCTCCGACGTCGCCGAGGTCATCCTGGTCGGCGGCCAGACGCGCATGCCGCTGGTGCAGAAGTATGTGAAGGACTTCTTTGGCAAAGAGCCGCGCCGTGACGTGAACCCGGACGAGGCCGTGGCCGTGGGCGCGGCCGTGCAGGCGGGCGTGCTGGCCGGCGAGGTCAAGGACGTGCTGCTGCTCGACGTGACGCCGCTGTCACTGGGCATCGAGACGCTGGGCTCGGTCATGACCAAGCTCATCGAGAAGAACACGACGATTCCGACCAAGGCCTCGCAGACCTTCTCGACCGCCGATGACAACCAGACGGCCGTGACGATCCATGTGCTGCAGGGTGAGCGCGAGCGCGCTGCCGACAACAAGTCGCTGGGTCGCTTCGACCTGTCCGACATCGCGGCCGCGCCGCGTGGAATGCCGCAGGTAGAGGTCACCTTCGACATCGACGCCAACGGCATCCTCAATGTGTCCGCCAAGGACAAGGCCACCGGCAAGGAGCAGAAGATCGTCATCCGCGCCTCCAGCGGCCTGTCGGAAGACGAGATCAAGCGCATGGTGTCGGACGCCGAGGCGCATGCTGCCGACGACAAGAAGTTCCGCGAGCTGGTCGAGACGCGCAACAAGGCCGACGGCCTGCTGCACTCGGTCGAAAAGTCGCTGAAGGACGTGGGCGAGAAGGTCTCGGCCGAGGATCGCAGCAAGGCGGAGTCGGCGATTTCTGACCTGCGCACGGCCCTCAAGGGCGACGACCGCGACCAGATCGAGAAGAAGGCCGAAGCGCTGGCGCAGGCTTCTGCGGGCATCGCGCAGCAGGCTGCGGCGGCTGCCGGCGGCGACGCCGGTCCGGCTTCAGATGCCGGTGCTGCGGGCGGCGCAGCGGGTGCATCGGGCGCCCGCAACGACGACGTCGTCGACGCCGAGTTCGAGGAAGTCAAGGACAAGGGCCAGGGCAAGTCCTGACCTGACGGCCTTTCGGCCAGTTGAAACAGGGCCGCCGCGTGTCAGGAGATGCGCGGCGGCTTTTCCACGTTAGGCGCAGTGAGCGGTGACCATGTCGAAGCGGGATTACTACACGGTTCTGGATGTTGCGAAGACGGCCAGCGAGGCCGACATCAAGAAGGCCTATCGGCGTCTGGCGATGAAGTTTCATCCCGATCGCAATCCGGATGACAAAACCTCCGAGGAAAGCTTCAAGGAGGCCAAGGAGGCCTACGAGGTGCTCTCGGATGCCGGCAAGCGCGCCACCTACGACCAGTATGGCCATGCCGGGCTCGACCCGCAGCGTGGCGGCGGTGGCGCCGGCATGAATCCCGGCGAAGGCTTCGGCGACATCTTCGGTGATGTGTTCGGCGATATCTTCGGCGGTGGCCGTCGCGGTGGTCGCTCCCAGGTCTTCCGCGGGGCCGACCTGCGTTACGACCTGGAGCTGGACCTCAGCGAAGCCGTCTTCGGCACCAGCATCGAGATCGATGTCCCCAAGCTGTGCGAATGCGAGACCTGCAAGGGCAGCGGCGCTGCCAAGGGCTCCAATCCCAGCACCTGCGAGACCTGCCATGGCACCGGCCAGGTGCGCGTCTCCCAGGGCTTTTTCCAGCTGCAGCAGGCCTGTCCGCGCTGCCGTGGCAACGGCAAGATCGTCAAGAATCCCTGCGACACCTGCCTGGGTCAGGGACGCATCCGTCGCACCAAGAAACTCTCCGTCAAGATTCCCCCCGGCGTCGACAACGGCGACCGCATCCGTCTGGGCGGTGAGGGCGAGGCGGGCCGCAATGGCGGGCCAGCCGGCGACCTGTACGTGGAAGTGCGCGTGCGCGACCATGATATTTTCGAGCGGGAAGGCGAGCACCTGTCCTGCGATGTGCCGGTGAGTTTTGCTACCGCCGTGCTCGGCGGCACGATCATCGTGCCGACGCTGGACGGCCAGGTGTCGCTCAAGATTCCCGCCGAGACGCAGTCCGGGCGCGTCCTGCGATTGCGCGACAAGGGCGTCAAACCTGTGCGCGGTGGCCCGCGTGGCGATCTGTTCTGCAAGGTCATGGTCGAGACGCCGGTCAAACTCACTGCCGAGCAGCGCGAGCTGCTGCGCAAGTTCGACGAGTCCCTGCGCGCCGATGACTCGGCACACTCGCCGCGCGAAGAGGGGTTCTTCGAAGGCGTGAAGAAATTCTTCTCGGGAGCCAGCCACTGATGAGCGCCAGCAAGGTCACGATCATCGGCGCCACCGGGCGCATGGGCGCAGCGCTGATCCGCACGATGGCCGAATTCCCGGCGCTGGCCTTGCACGCGGCGGTGACCAACGCAGGTCACCCCAACGTGGGCACCGACGCCGGCACCCTGGCCGGACGTGGACCGTTGGGCATCCCCGTTGTCAGTGACCTCGACCAGGCCTTGAAGGGCGCCGACCTGGCCATCGACTTCTCCAGCGCACAGGCCACGGCCGCCAACGTGGCGGCCTGCCGTCGCGCGCGGGTGCCGTTCCTGTTGGGGACCACGGGGCTGGGTGCCGATGCCGAGGCACAGCTGGCCGAGGCCGCGCAGGAGATCCCGCTGATCGTTGCCGCCAACACCAGCCTCGCCCTCAACGTGCTGCTCGAGCTCGTGCGCCAGGCGGCGGCGGCGCTGCCCGTGGGCTATGACATCGAGATCTTCGAGGCGCACCACCGCCACAAGGTCGATTCCCCGTCCGGGACCGCGCTGGTGCTGGCCCAGGCCGCTGCAGCGGGGCGTGGCACCTTGCTGCCCGCCCAGCCCCAGCCCACCGGCGTGTCGCCGGGACCCCGCGTGCCGGGGGCCATTGGCTTCTCGGTCGTGCGGGGCGGGGATGTGGTCGGTGAGCACGAGGTGCGCTTCCTCGGAACCGGCGAACAGTTGACGCTCGGTCACCTCGCCACCGACCGCAGCATCTTTGCCCGGGGAGCC
>CANGFJ010000063.1 GCA_947453065.1 Pseudomonadota bacterium | reverse complement strand
GGCCGACTGCGGGATCCGGCCGTGTTCGAGGCGCAGGTGCGGCGCATGCTGGCGAGCCCGCTGTCAGAGACGCTGGTCACCAACTTTGCCTTCCAGTGGCTGAACGTCGCCCGCATCGACAACATCCAGCCCGATCCGGTGTTCTATCCGACCTTCGACCCCGACCTGCGCGAAGGCTACCGCGAAGAGATTCGGCTCTTCCTCAACAGCGTCCTGCGCGCCAACCGCAGCGTGCTCGATCTGCTGCGCTCGGATGAGACCTTCCTGAACGAACGCGTGGCGACGCAGTACGGCCTGAAGAACATCCGTGGCGCGCAGTTCCGTCCGGTGCGCCTCACCGATCCGAATCGTCATGGGCTGTTTGGCAAGGGCGCCGTGCTCATGGGCACGTCCTACGGCAACCGCACCTCGCCCGTGCTGCGAGGTTCCTGGGTCCTGGAAAACATCCTGGGTACACCGCCCACACCGCCGCCCCCGGGCGTAGAAGGCTTCAAGGAAGGTGAGGCCGGCAAGAAGGTGACGACGGTCCGCGAGCGGCTGGAGCAGCACCGTGCTGCCAAATCCTGCAATGCCTGTCACGGCGTCATCGACCCGCTGGGCTTCGCGCTGGAGAACTTCGACGTCGTGGGCGGCTGGCGCAACCGCGACCTGGATGCCGGCTCCGTCATCGATGCGAGCGGCACGCTGGCCAGTGGCCAACCGGTCAAGAACCCATCGCAGCTGAACAAAGCCCTGTTGGCCCGACCCGATCAGTTCGTGCAGACGCTGACGGAAAAACTGATGGTGTTCGCGCTGGGACGGCCGCTGCGCGCCCAGGACATGCCCGCCGTCCGCGCCATCGTGCGCCAGGCAGCGACCGAAGATTACCGGCTGGAGGCCATCGTCAAGGGTATTGCCCGGTCCGATGCCTTCCGCATGAACCTGCTGCCCGCGGCAGCCGCACCCACACAGACTGCGCAACTGCGCGACCAGAACGGGAGAGAGTGACCGTGTTCATTACGAAGAAGCACCTTTCACGTCGCACTGTGCTGCGGGGCCTCGGCGTCACGGCATCGCTGCCCCTGCTCGACGCCATGATCCCCGCGGCCACCGCCCTGGCCAACACTGCGGCGGCACCGAAGCCGCGCCTGGGCTTCTTCTACTTCCCCCACGGGGCAGTCATGGAGAAGTGGACGCCAATGACCGACGGCCGCGACTTCGAGCTGATGCCGATCCTCGATCCGCTGGCCGCGCACCGCAAACACCTGAGCATCATCAGCAACATCGGTAACAAGCCCGGTGAGAGCCGCGCCGTGCACGCCCTCGTGCCGGCCACGTGGCTCTCTTGCGTGCACCCGAAAGAAGGGCTGGAGCCCATCATGGCGCCGACGGTCGATCAGATCGCCGCGCAACACATCGGCCAGGACACGCCCTGGCCGAGCCTGGAAACCGCCACCGCCCAGGGGCACGGCGTGGGCAGCGCCTGCGAGCGCGGCTATGGCTGTAGCTACTCCGGCACCCTGTCATTCCGCACGGCCTCGACGCCCCTGCCGGTCGAGAGCAATCCGCGGCAACTGTTCATGCGCCTCTTCGGCCAGGGCGACACCCTGGACGAACGCCGTTTCCTGGCCAAGCAGACCAGCAGCATCCTCGACATGCTGTCGGGGGAGATCAGCTCGCTGGGCCGTGCGCTGGGTCCGCAGGATCGCCGCACCCTGAGCGATTATCTGGACAGCGTGCGCGAGATCGAACGCCGTGTTCAGAACGCCGAGAGTGGCGACCTGTCCAAACTGCGCCTGCCGCAGGCCCCGGGGGCAACCTCCGACAACTTCGATGAACACCTGAAGCTCATGTACAGCCTGGTTGCCCTCGCCTACCAGGGCAACCTGACGCGCATCCAGACTTTCATGATCGCCCCCGAAGTCAGCGAGCAGACCTACAACCACATCGGGGTCCCGGACGCCTTCCACGCGATCTCGCATCACGCGAACGATCCCGACAAGAAAGAGCGCCTCTCCAAGATCCAGCGCTACCACACGCAGGTGTTCGCCGGTTTCCTCGACACGCTGGCCAACATGCCGGACGGCGACGGCAGCATGCTGGACCACTCGCTGCTGCTCTACGGCAGCAACATGAGCAACAGCAACGCGCACAACCAGTACCCGCTGCCAACGGCAGTCGTGGGCGGCGGCTGCGGCAAGCTGCATGGCGGACAGCACATCAACTTCAAGGAACGCACGCCCCTGAGCAACGTCCTGCTCACGATGTTGCAGCGGGCCGACGTGCCCATCGAAACCGTTGGCGACAGCACCGGCGCCATTGCAGCGCTCTAAGGCCCTAACCATGCAACAGCAGTCACCCCGTTTTCGTTTCGCCGCGCTGGGCGCCTTCTGCCTCGCACTGGTCAGCAACGCCGCGCTTGCTGCGCCCGAGGCAGCGCGCTCCGCAGATGGCACCACGCCCCTGCACTGGGCCGTGTATCACAACGACCTGGCGCAGGTAGAACACCTGATCGCAGCCGGTGCGGACGTCAACGCCCGTAACGACTACCAGTCCACGCCGCTGTCCGAAGCGGCCGTCATCGGCAACGCAAAAGTGCTGCGCAAGCTGCTGGCTGCCGGTGCCGACGTCGAATCGCGCAATGCAGACGGCCAGACCGCCTTGATGATCCTGGCGCGCTCCAGCAATGTCGATGCGGCCAAGCTGCTGCTCACGCGCGGTGCCGCGGTCAATGCGCGCGAAACCTGGCGCGGCCAGACCGCGCTGATGTGGGCGGCGGCAGAAGCCCAGCCCGCCATGGTGAAGCTGCTGGTCAGCCACGGGGCCGAGGTCAATGGCCGCTCCACCATCAACGAATGGGAACGGCAGGTCACCGCCGAACCCCGCATGCAGGCACGCCCGTCGGGCGGGTTCACGCCCCTGCTCTATGCCGCGCGCCGCGGCTGCGCTGAGTGTGCCAAGGTCCTCGTCAGCGCCGGCGCTGATGTGAACCTGACCGACCCCGATGGCGTCAGCCCGCTGTTGCTGGCCACGCTCAACTTCAGCTTCGATACCGCCGCCTTTCTGATCCAGCAGGGTGCAGACGTCGACAAGTGGGACACCTGGGGTCGCTCGCCGCTGTACGCCGCGGTCGACATGAACACCTTGCCCACCGGCGGTCGCGCCGACCGTCCGTCCCTGGATCGCACCAGTGGCCTGGAAGTCATCCAGCTGCTGCTGAAGGCCGGCGCCAATCCCAACCTGCAGCTCAAGCTGTTTCCTCCCTACCGCTCCCTGCGGGACGACCGCGGGGCCGACGGCCTGCTCTCCATCGGCAGCACGCCTTTGCTGCGGGCAGCAAAGGGCGGCGACATCGAGGCCATCAAGCTCCTGCTGGCGCACGGCGCACGGGTAGACCTGCCCACCGCCACCGGCATCACGCCGCTGATGGCCGCCGCCGGCAACGGGTCGACCAACCTCGACACCCGCGGTCGCTACAAGACCGAAGCGCAGGCCAACGAGGCGGTGCAACTGCTGCTGGCCGCCGGCGCCAACATCAACGCCCAGGACCGCGGTGGCCAGACTGCGCTGCATGGCGCGGCCACCTGGGGCTGGAACACCTTGGTCAAGACGCTGGCGGCCAACCGCATCGATCTGGGCGCCAAGGACACGCAGGGCCGTACTGCGGCCGACATCGCCAAGGGTTCTGCCACCAGTTCAGGACGCGCCGCGGCCACTCCGCACCCGGAGACCGAATCCCTGCTGCGGGAACTCATGAGCACGGGACGCACCGTGCCCGTCGCCGCGAACACGGGAACCTGACGTGGACAGACGCGTATTCCTGACCCAGGTACTGCCCGCCGCCGCCGCGGGGCTGTCCCTGTCGGCCCGCGCCGCGGGCACCGAGCTCACCGTCACACCCCTGACAGACCGCCTGTCCCTGGTATCGGGCGGTGGCGGCAATGTCGTGGTGTTCAACACCCCCGAGGGCGTGCTGCTGGTCGATGGTGGCTCGCCCGAGCACTCTGCAGACGTGCTGGCCAAGGTTCGGGCGCTGACCGGCGCCGCAAAGGTCCACACGCTGTTCAACACGCACTGGCACTGGGACCAGACCGGCTCCAACCCCGCGCTCGGCGCGAGCGGCACGCAGATCATCGCGCACGAAAACACCAAACTGTGGCTGTCCACCGATGCCAACGTGAAGTGGCAGAAGCGCGTGTACCCGCGACTGGCACCGCAAGCACGGCCCGGCAAAACCTTCTACACCACCGGTAGCCTGGACTTCGGCGGCGAACGCATCGACTACGGCTACCTGCCGCAGGCCCATACCGACAGCGACCTCTACGTCTACTTCCGCAACGCCAACGTCCTGGTGGCCGGCGACGTGCTGTCCGTGGGCCGCTTTCCGGTCATCGATTATTCAACGGGTGGCTGGATTGGCGGCCTGGCCGACGCCACGCGCCAGCTCCTGCAGCTGGGTACCGAGCAGACCCGCTACATCCCAGGGACCGGCCCGGTGCTGTCACGCGCCGACCTGCAGGCTGAACGCGACATGCTGGTCACCGTGCAACAGCGACTGGCCAAACTGCTCGCCCAGGGCATGAGCGTTGCCGACATGATCGCTGCGGCGCCGCTGAAGGACTTCGAAGCCACCTGGGGTGACCCCAAGCTGCTCATTGCCAATGCCTGGCCGGGCCTGGTGGCCCGGGCCCGCGAACTGGGCGTGTCGATCGTCTAAAGGCAGGCCAGGCGTTATCTGGCCTTCACTGCTTCCAGCAACGCCACCGTTGCCGCACGAGTGGCCGTCGCTGCGGCGGTGGGTGCCGCCGGCGCACCAGGACCTGTCGGAAGCGGCGTACGTGCGAAATCCAGCGCTGTCTTGCCCGCTGCATCGCGCACCGCAGGGTCCGCGCCGCGATCTAACAGGTGCTTGACGACCTTGTCCCAGCCCGATTCGGCGGCCGCAAACAAGGCGGTCTGGCCCTCGTGATCGCGACCCTGCACATAGGCCACAAATTTCGCAGTGTGGGTGTGACTGTCGGTCACGCGGGCGTTGATGTTCGCACCCGCATCCAGCAGCAGGTCGACCACCTTCAGCGCGCGTGCCTGCATGTCGCCTTGCTGCACACCTCCGCCGGCGCGACCCGAACCGCTCATGCCCACGGCCGCCATCAAGGGCGTGATCCGGAACACATTGGGCAGGTCCACCTCGGCGCCGCGCGCCAACAGCGTCTTGATCGCCACGTCGTCGAGACTGAGCGTCGCAACCAGAAGTGGCCCGGTACCGCCACGCATCATGTAGTCGGCAAAGCGGCCCCTGCCATTGCCATTGGGGCGCATCCGCGTGAGCTCATGATTGGGATCCACGCCCGCATCCAGCAGACGGTTGACGAGGTCCATCGCCGTGGCCTTGTTCGGCGGCCGCGGTGCAGCCGGGCCACCAAAGCCACCACCGCCCCCTGGCCGGAACGAATTCATGTCAACGGCGACATAGAGGGGCGTACGGCCCGTCATGTCCCAGCTGGCCGGATTAGCCCCTTGGTCCAGCAGGAACATCGCAACATCAAAGTTGCGGTTATCCAGCGCATTGATCAGGGGCGTCACGCCATCCGGGTTCGGCCGGTTGACGTCAGCCCCTGCCTTGACCAGCGCGACGGCGCAGCGATAGCAGCCCGAGCGGGTGGCATAGAGCAGCGCCGTGAGGCCACCGGTCTGGCGGAACTGGGCGCGTGGCTCCGAGGTCATCTGCCGCGGCCAGTCGTCATCCTTGGCGCGCATCGTGACGTCAGCGCCGCGGGCAATCAGCAGGTCGACGATCTCCGGTTGATTGCCGGCAGCAGCCCACATCAGGGCGTTCTGGCCGCGAAATTGCTCCACGGCCCTGACGTCGGCGCCGTGCTGAATCAGCAACTGCGCAATGTCCAGCGAACCGACACTGGCGGCCAGCATCAATGCGGTCTGGTTGTCCTGGTTGGGCGAGTTGGCGTCGGCACCGGCGTCCAGCAACAGGCGCACCAGATCCAGATCCCCCAGCTTCACCGCCTCTGACAACGGGGACGCCCCATAGCGATTGGTGACGTTCGCCTTGGCCCCTGCTTTCAGCAGCGCACGAACCAGGCCTTGATCCACCTTGTAAGTGGCCCACAGCAGCACTGTCGACCCATCGGGCTCCTTCGCCTCCAGGTCGATGTCTGGCGAAGTGATCGCCGCCAGCACGGCCTCGCGCTGACCTGCACGCACGAGGTCGACCAGCGTCTCTGGCGTGGCAGCCCCCGCTGGCAACGCAACGGCGCCGAGGCAGAGCAAGCCAGCGGCAGCAAGGGCAAGGCCCCGCGTCCGGACAGTCCACTTAGACAATGTTGCCTCCGAAATTCGTGTAGTGGGCCCAGTGGCCTTTGCTGACGTCGTACAGGAATCGGTAAGGATCCTGGAAGGTCCGGCTGACCTCTTTCATGACGCCCGCGTCGAGCATGTCCTGGGCGCTGAAGCCCTTCGTGGTCATCAGCGTCGTGCGTTCATAGAGCAGCACCAGCATGTCGCGCTCGGCCTGCAGTTGCGCACGCGTCATCACCGGGCCATAGGCCGGCACGATGCGGGTCGACGCATTGGCCAACGCCAGCAGGTCATCCATGGCATCGATGCGGCCGCCGAGCCAGCCGCCCGCATACCAGTCGAGTACCGGATCACGCAGGGGCGAGGCGACATCCCCGGCCACCAGCACGTTGGAATCGCGGAAGAACACATAGCAATCGCCGCGCGTATGCGCTTCGAGCAGGTAGCCGTATTCGATGCGTTCCGCGCCGGCCTTGAACTCACCCTTCTGCCGAAACGTCACCGTGGGCAGCGCCGCTTTCGGCAACGCCTTCACCCAGCGGTCTTCCGACGGCACGTAATAATCCGTCGCCAGCCATTGCCGGGTAATCACGTGGGCATGAATGGCTGCACCGGCTGCGCCAAACAGCGCATTACCGCCAGTCTGGTCGGCGTGGTAGTGCGTGTTGAACAGGGTCTGCACACGGGCACCGCCCAGACTCGCCTGCACGGCAGTGGCCAAGGCCTGCGAGCCACTGTCGACCAGTACGATGCCGTCGCCGGCCGACAGCGCGACCACATTGCCGGGCGCACCCGTGATGAGCGTGATGCGGCCGGACAGTTTTTCGGTCGGCAACCGGGAGGCCTCGGCAGCCCACAGCGGCACGCTGCCCAGCCCTGCCAAGCCGCCCAGGCCAGCCATCAGGAATTGTCTGCGATCGGTCGTCATGTCAGACCTCGGAGAGCAGGCCGGTGCTGTTGCCAAAGGCCGGCTGCTTGATCCCCAGCTTGTCGAGGATCGTCAGGTGCACATTGGCCAGCGGCGTGCGCTCGGGCAGCACGAGGTTCTTGCCACCCTTGTGCGCCCCGTTGGCACCGCCGACCAGCACGGCCGGCAAGGGATAATTGTCATGCTGGTTGCTGTTGCCCATGTTCGAGCCATACAGGAACAGCGAATGATCGAGGATGCTGCCGTCGCCATCCGGCGTCTTGGCCAGCTTCTGCAGGAAATCCGCGAACCGCTCCATGTGGTAGCGCTGGATGATGCTCAGCCGACGGATGCGCTCGCGGTCGTTGGAGTGGTGGCTGACCGGGTGGAAGGAATCCGGCACGCCAACATGGTTGTAGGTGCGGTTGGTGCCTTCGGCCACCATCACATACGAGGCAATGCGCGTCAGGTCCGCCTGGTAGGCCAGCGCGATCAGGTCGAACATCAACCGCACCTGCTTGTCGAAGTCCTCCAGTTCACCGACCGGCGCATCGGGCACGCTGACGCTCTTGAGGTCGCGCGACCCGGCCATCGTCACCCGTCGCTCGATCTCGCGCACCGTGTCCAGGTAATCCGACAGCTTCGCGCGGTCGCCCGCGCCGAGATCCTTGCGCAGCGACTGCGTCCGCTCGGAGATCATGTCCAGGATGCTGGCATTCTTGCGCAACAGCGCATCGCGCTCGGCTGCCGTATCGCCCTCGCCCATCAGCTGGATGAACACCTTGCGCGGGTTGTATTCCATGGGCAACGGCGAGTTCGCACCGGCATAGGAGGTCGTGGAGGCGTAGTAACACCCCGCTCCGCCGCAGGCAGCCACCTGGATGGTGGTCTCCGAACAGACCTCCAGCGAGGGCAGCGCGGTCTTCTGCCCCAGGCGCTGGGCAATCACCTGATCCAGCGTGATCGACATGCTAGCGGCCTTGGCCGCCGTGTCCGGACGCACGCAGGAGAGCCAGGTCGCCGGATTTAGCGTGTGCACCGAGCCACCGGCCGCCAGGTTCTCGAGGTTCTCGAAGGTGGTGACGTACTGCTTGAGTGATTCCAGCGGATCCACCGTGCGACCCAACTTGAAGTTGGCGCCCTTGCCGCTGGACGTCCACGCGTCGACTTCCTTGCCATAGGGCGTGTTGTTCATGATGGCGCCGTGCGGCAGGTAGAAGAACCCTGCCCGGGTCTTCGGCACGGCGGCGGTCTGTGCCAGTGCGGTGCTGGCCGGCACCATGGCATCCAGGAACGGTAGACCCAGGGCCACGCCACCGCCACGCAGGAATGTGCGGCGGGACAGGTACTTTTTAGTCAGGAACGTCGCCATGGCCTATCTCCCCTGCCGCTGCTGTGCCGCGTCCGGTCCGCGGTTATCACTGGAAGCCACCGTGCTCGGGCGCGCTTCAGGCCCCTGGCGCCGGAAGGCATCGCTGTTGACAATGCCGTTGACGATCGCGGCAAACGTATAGTTTTTCGACGCCGCCGCGCCCACGATCTGCCGGATCTGCGGCATGTCGTAGTACTCAATTTCACGGTTAAGCGCGTACATCATCAAGCGCTTGGCCACTGTCGTCGGAAACTGGTCAGGACGGCGCGTCAGGTAGCGTCGCAAATCCCCGGGACCCTTCAGCACGGCGCCGCTCGTCAACTCCGCCGTGGCATCAATTGGCGCCTTGGCAGCGCCATCGACATCCCGCCAGCGCCCGGTCACATCGAAGTTTTCCAGCGCCAGGCCAGGCGGATCGATCAGGCCATGACAGCCTTGGCAGGTCGGGCTCGTGCGATGCAGCTCCAGCCTTGCACGCACCGTCGTCGGCTTCTGGCCATCGTGGATCGACAGATCGGTGACCACGCCCGGTGGGGGCGGCGTAGGCGGCGTGCCAATGATGCGGTCGAGCACATACGCGCCGCGCAGCACGGGCGAGGTACGGTCGCCATACGAGGTGCGCAGCAACACGGCACCCTTGCCCAACAGACCCCAGCGATTTTCGTTCTTCAGCGTCACGCGTCGAAACTGCGGACCCAGCACGCCCGGGATATCGTATTGCCGGGCGAGCGCCTCATTGACGAACGTCCAGTCGGCATTGATCAGGTCGAGCACGCTGCGATTTTCGAGTAACACGCTAGACAGGAACAGCCGGATCTCGGCTTCGAAATTGGCCCGCATCGCGGCATTGAACGATGGATCCAGCGGTTCTATCTGGTCGAGCTCGTCCAGGTTGAGCCATGCAAGCGCAAAGTCTTCTACCAGCGCGTTCGCGCGCGGATCCTTGAGCATGCGCTCGACCTGGCCTCGCAGGACTGCGGCATCCGAGAGTCGCTTCTTGGTGGCCAGTGCAATCAGCTGTGCGTCC
The DNA here is from genome assembly GCA_947453065.1 of Pseudomonadota bacterium. Lineage (GTDB taxonomy): Bacteria > Pseudomonadota > Gammaproteobacteria > Steroidobacterales > Steroidobacteraceae > ZC4RG30. The sequence continues at coordinate 4,085 of CANGFJ010000063.1, read as the reverse complement.
GGTCCCTGATTCCAGAGAAAGAACGACAGGCGCGATGCCAGTTCCAGATCATTCAAGGGACGGGATTGGTCCGGCTGCGGCGCCGTGGAGATCGAGCGATAGAGGAAGTCGGGGCTCGACAGCACCGCGGTCACCAGTTCCGTCACACCGGCATCGAACCCACCGGCCTCCGCCCGACCCGTCTCATAGAACTTCATCAGCACTTTCACGTCGGCGTCGGTCACCGGGCGGCGGAAGGCGGGCGTTGCCAGGTGCCGGGCGATGCGCTCCGCGCAAGCCCGCTCTTCGGACGCCACCTTGGGTTGGCACACGAAGATCTTCGCGCGACTGGCACTCAGTGACAGGCCCGCGGGTGCAAACGGACCGACAACCTGCACGCCATCGCGGAGGATCGGCATGCCGGAGACTTTGCCACTCCCGGTTGCATCATTGCTCACCGCCCAGGAACGCTCGATGAAGGTGACGATCACCTCATGCGCGCCGGCCTTGATCTGCGCCGGAATACCCGACAACTTGGCGACAATGGCCGCGCGGCCCTTGGGCCCGTCCCGTTCCGCGAGACTCATGTCCTCCGGTCCGCCAAGTTCCCTGCGTGCCACTTCCCTGCCATCCACCAGGATGACGAGCGTGGCTTCTGTCTCCATGCCGCGCGGATACAGCCCCGCATCAACGTTATCGGCATCCAGAAAGTTGAAGCGGTACTCGCCATCGGCCGGAAAGGTATGCGTAAAGCGCATGCCGCCCCGCGTGCCCGGCGGGTACCCGTCGCGATGCGTGGTCTGACTGGCACCGGGACCCCTTTGCCCGCCGCCGCCGCCGCCGCCGGCAAAGAACAGGCTGGCGAGCTTTGGCACAGGTTCGCCTACCGCGCGCTGGGCAACACGGCGTGCTGCAGACAGGTACTGCTCCATGAAGGACGGCGAAATGCCCAGGGCACCGGCAATGTTGTTGAAGCCCTCGACCTCGATTTCGGTCGGCAGCACCTGCCGCGGATCGACCTCAACCCCGACAAGCTGTTTCACTGACGAGGCAAACTCGGTGCGGTTGAGCCGCTGGATCGGCACGTGACCGATGCGACGGCTTTTGGCAGCGGCATCCACGGACTTCTCGAGATAGGCGACGAACCCATCGACGTCCGCCTGGGCGGGCTGGGTAGCGCCCGCGGGAGGCATGAGACGGCCACGAAGCTTGCCGATGGCCTTTTCCCAGACTTCCGGATCCTGGCCGGCATGACCTACGTCCAGCGTGTCCAGGGCCAACTTGCCGGCCCAGTCTTCGGTGTTGTGGCATTTCACGCAGTGGTTCGTGACGAGGTGGCTGAACGCCGCCTTGCTGGCGTCCACCTTGACCACCGCCTGAGCGTGCACAACCCCGGCAGAGAGGGCGAGCCACGCCAGGGGCACGCACGCGCCGGCGAGCCTCCGCGCACAGTCAAGAAATGCTCCGCTCTTGCGCATTACGCAGGCCCCCGTCTTTCTAATCGTTATGTTGTTTTGCAGCGACCGGATGCGGCAACCGCCATACGCCGAAGATAGGGGATAGCCCCTTGTGAGTCCATCCTGACACGCGCCACAGAAGGACAACTCTGGGCCGACACACAGCGCGTGTGGCGCCAATCGAACTGCGATAGATGGAGGGGGGTGGCAATGCTTGAGCGCGGCGTCAGAACAATGCCGCGGCCAAGACCTACCACAAACGAAAAAGCCCACTTGCGTGGGCTTATCGTAACTCTCAAATAGAGTTGGTAGCGGGGGTAGGATTTGAACCTACGACCTTCGGGTTATGAGCCCGACGAGCTGCCAGACTGCTCCACCCCGCAACCGAGGCGCGAATAGTACAGGAGTTTTTATGCCTGTCACGCCTTTATCAAAACTATTTTCCTACCGCCCTCAACCGAACGGAATCACGCCGCGGCACACTGCCATCAGGGCATCCGGCAGCAGCCCCAGGGCCAGCGCAGCGGCTGCGTTCACCCCCACCACAAAGCGCAGCGGCAGGCGTTTAACGGCGCCAGGCAGGCTGCCCGGTGCCTCGAAGTACATCAGCCACACCACGCGCAGGTAGTAGAACGCGCCGATGACCGACATGAACACCGCGACACCGGCAAGAATCACATGGTCCGCACCGACCAGCGACTGGATGATACGCAGCTTCGCCCAGAAGCCCACGAACGGCGGAATACCCGCCGTCGAGAACATCAGGATGGCCATGATGAAGGCCAGCGACGGATCGCGGACGGCCATGCCTTTGTAGTGCTCAAGCTCGTCGGCCTCATAGCCATCGCGGGAGGCCAACAGGATCACGCCAAAGGCACCCAGCACCACCATGACGTAGACCAGCGTGAAGTACAGCGCAGCCTGGTAGCCGTCCGCCCCACCCGTGACGAAGCCCAGCAGGATGAAACCAACGTTGGAGATGGCCGAGTACGCCAGCATGCGGCGCAGGTTCGTCTGCGCGATCGCCACGATGTTGCCCAGCACAATCGACAGCACCGCAATGATAGCCAGCATCTGCGACCAGGTGCCCACGAGAGACCCCAGCCCTTCGGCGAGCAGCCGGAACGCCAGCGCGAACGAAGCCACCTTGGGGGCCGTGGCAACCAGCATGGTGACCGAGGTTGGGGCGCCCTGGTACACGTCAGGCACCCACATGTGGAACGGCACGGCACCGAACTTGAAGGCCACTGCTACAACGATGAACGTCAGGCCCAGGATCAGCCCCAGGCTCGGCTCCCCACTAAACGCGGTAGCAATGCCGGCCAGCGACAGCGTACCGGCCAGCCCGTAGACCAGCGACATGCCATACAGCAGCGTGCCCGAGGCAATGGCGCCCAGGACGAAGTACTTCATCGCCGCTTCCGCCGCGAGGCCATTGTCGCGATCGAAGGCCACCAGCGCATACAGCGACAGAGACAGCAACTCCACGCCCACGTAAATCGTGATCAGGTTACTGGCAGAGGTCAGCACCAGAATGCCCAGCAGCGCCGTCAGCGACAGCACGTAGTACTCGCCCTTCTGGATGCGGCGCCGCGCCAAGTACTCGTTGGAGTAGTACATCGCTACCGCAACAAACAGGAAGGCCGCCAGTTTGAGCAGCGTGGCCAGGTCGTCGGCCACATACATGCCGTCAAAAATGCTCTGACGGTGTCCAAAATCTGCGGTGAGCAGCGTAACGAGCGCTCCACCCAGCAGGATCACCAGGGTGAAGCTGGCGGTGCGCGCAGGCCGCTGCAGGCCAAAGAACACGTCGAACACCAGCAACACGCACACGGCAGCCGTGAGATAGATCTCCGGCATGGCGGGCAGGATCTGGGCAAGGCTGAAGGTCGTTTCGGTCATGTCCAGCGGTCCTGTCAGGGCATCGGCAGCTTGGTCGACAGCATCTGCTCGACCAAGTGGTGGGTCGAACCGCGCATCACGTCAAGCAGCGGCGCTGGCCACAGGCCCAGCAGCAGCACACCGACAGCCAGCACGGAGAGGATCAGGAACTCCCGACCATTGAGGTCGGTGAGCTCGGCAACATGCTTGTTGGCAACGGGCCCGAAGATCACGCGCTTCACCAGCCACAGCGTGTAGGCCGCACCCAGGATCAGGGTGGTGGCGGCCAAGAAGGCATACCAGAAGTTCGCCTTGAAGCTGGCCAGGATCACCAGGAACTCGCCGACGAACCCGGAGGTGCCCGGCAAACCCGCGTTCGCCATCGAGAACAGCACCATGAAGGCACCGAACTTCGGCATCGTGTTGATGACGCCGCCATAGGCGCTGATCTCGCGGCTGTGCACGCGGTCGTACATCACGCCGACGCACAGGAACATCGCTCCGGAGATCAGGCCGTGAGAGATCATCTGCACCATCGCGCCATCAATGCCCATCGCCGCGCCCTGCGCGCTGTGGGTGGCCCCCACGATGTCATAGGCCAGAAACGCGCCCAGCGTCACGAAGCCCATGTGGGCAATCGATGAATAAGCGATTAGCTTCTTCATGTCCTGCTGCACCAAGGCAACAAAGCCGATGTAGACCACCGCGATGAGCGACAGGCTGATGATCACCCAATCCAGCTCGCGGCTGGCATCCGGCGTCATGGTC
>CANGFJ010000062.1 GCA_947453065.1 Pseudomonadota bacterium | reverse complement strand
GTCCTCGGTGCGGATCTGTACTTCGATCGGCACCGCATTGGGCCCGAAGAGCGTGGTGTGCAGCGACTGATAGCCGTTGACGCGCGGGATCGCAATGTAGTCCTTGAAGCGGCCGGGCATCGGCCGGTACACGCTGTGCACCACGCCCAGTGCGCGGTAGCAGGTGTCGGCGCTTTCGACCACGATGCGCAGGCCATAGACGTCGACGATCTCGGCGAGCATCGAGCTCTTGCGGCGCATCTTGCGGTAGATGCTGTAGAGGTGCTTCTCGCGCGACTCGACCTCTGCGGGGATGCCGGCCTTCTTGAGCGCGGCGTTCATCGAGACTTCGATCTTCGAGAGGAATTCTTTCTGGTTGCCGCGGGCGCGCTTGAGCGCGCGTTCTATGACGCGATAACGCTGCGGGTAGAGCGTGCGGAAGCCCAGGTCTTCCAGCTCCAGTTTCATGCCGTACAGGCCCAGCCGCTCGGCCACCGGCGCGTAGATGTCGAGCGTCTCGCGGGCGATCTGCCGCCGCTTGGGCAGCGACATGTTGCCGATCGTGCGCATGTTGTGCGTGCGGTCGGCCAGCTTCACCATGATGACGCGCAGATCGCGCACCATCGCCAGCAGCATCTTGCGGAAGCTCTCGGCCTGCGCTTCTTCGCGGCTCTTGAACTTGATCTGGTCGAGCTTGGTGACGCCATCGACGATCTCGGCCACGTCCTTGCCGAAGCGCGCCTCGATCTCCTCTTTGGCGATCGGCGTGTCTTCGATGACGTCGTGGAGGATGGCGCCGACGATCGTGTCGGCATCCAGGTGCAGGTCGGCGAGGATCTCGGCCGCTGCGACCGGGTGGGAGATGTAGGGCTCTCCGGATTTGCGCTTCTGGCCTTCGTGGGCCATGGCGCCGAACTCCGCGGCTTCGCGGACCCGGGCTACCTGATCAGGGGGGAGGTAGAGCTCGACCTTGGCCAGTAGCTCTTTGAGACCAGGCGTGCGCCTTGCGCCCGAACCGGGCAGCAGTCCGAGCAGCGAAGACGCGTAGTCCATGGCTGCGGCGGTGCGTCAGTCTCCGAGACCGAATTGCGGCGCGCGGAAACCCGCCAGCTGCGCGTCGATGTCGTTCTCGGGGATCTCGACGACCGGGGCCGGCTCCGGCTCCAGCAGCATTTCGGCGGTGATGTTGCCTTCGGCGATCTCGCGCAGGGCGATGACCGTGACCTTGTCGTTGTCCAGCGGCACGGTGGGCGTGGCGCCATTGGCCAGTCGGCGGGCGCGGGCAGAAGCCAGCAGCACCAGCTCGAACAGGTTATCGACGTTGTTCAGGCAGTCTTCAACGGTGACACGGGCCATGGCGGTTCGCTTCAATTACGACGAGATTGAACCCGAAATCTTAATCGAAACAGGGCCTTTCACGCCAGCAGATTCGCCAGGAGCCCCTGCAGGGCCACCCGGTCGCTCCGGAAGGGCGCCGAATCGCCCGCGATGATCTGCTGCAGCTCGCCCAGCGTCTGCTGGAAGTCGTCGTTGACCACGGCATAGTCGAACTCGTTGCAGTGCGCCATATCGCCCTGCGCGTCCGCCAGGCGGCGGGCGATCACCTCGGGGCTGTCCGTGCCACGGCCTTCCAGCCGCTGGCGTAGGGCGGGCTGCGAAGGGGGCAGGATAAAGATGCTCTCGGTGCCGGGCCGTGCCGCCCGCACCTGTTGTGCGCCCTGCCAGTCGATCTCCAGGATGATGTCGTGGCCGGCCGCCAGCCGTGCTTCCAGCTGTTCGCGACCCGTGCCGTACTGGTTGTCGAACACGCGCGCGTGCTCCAGAAACCCGCCCGACTGCACCAGCGCGTTGAATTCGTCCGGCGACACGAAATGGTATTCGCGGCCGTCCTGCTCATTCGGGCGCGGCGCGCGTGTCGTGTGTGAGACCGAGACGGCCAGTCGTGGCTCCAGCGCCAGCAGCGCTTTGACGAGACTGGTCTTGCCGGCGCCAGAGGGCGCGGAGACGACGAAGAGGCGGCCGGGTCGGGGAGTGGTCACGGGTGGCGTCGGGAGTCGGGTGGGGCGACAAGCGTACCAGTACGGGTTGCCGGCGCGCGTGCCGTTGCGCCATCGCGCGTGCACTGATCAAAAAGTGAGCACATGGTCCGCAAAGGGTTTTGCTGCGCTACTCCTCGAAAAACAGGCCGCTATAGTCCGCTCACGTTATTTAGCAAACCCGTCGAAAGGCGGGGACGCAAAGCCTCCGGTCTAAGGGTCTATGGGACCTACTGATAGCGGGGTTGCCGGCACAGCGTCAACCGTAAGCGGGCGCACGTCGTCAACTGCTGTCTGTCGTCTCATGGGTCCTTTCACCGACGGGCTTCGCACCCACAGCGGAGCACAGGTCATGAAAGGAATCACTCAGCGCATCCAGATCGTTCCCGTGTTGTTCGCGGCAGCCCTCGGCCTTATGGCTGTCGCGCTTCCGCACCCGGCGGAAGCGGCTCGTCGCCATCATTACTCCAGCACCCTCACCATCTCCGGCACGCCACCCCCGTCGGTCGTGGTGGGGTCTGCCTATTACTTCAAGCCGACCGTCGTGGCTTCGGCATCGATGGTCGGCTACACCTTCACCAATGTGCCTGGCTGGCTGGCCAAGAACACCTCAACGGGAGAGCTTTCGGGTACGCCGACCTCTGTCGCGGTGGGCACGTACTCGAACATCACCCTCAGTGTCAGCGATGGCACCAAGACGGCCACGCTCGCGCCGTTCAGCATTACCGTGCAGCCGGCACCGGTGACCACCATCGCCCCGACGAATACCGCGCCGGTCATCTCCGGCACCCCTGCCACCAGTGTGTTAGCGGGCTCGACCTACAGCTTCCAGCCCACGGCATCGGACGCCAACGGCGATGCGCTGACCTTCACGATCAGTGGTCAGCCGTCCTGGGCTACGTTTAGCGCTACGACGGGCCGTCTTACGGGTACGCCGACCTCGGCGCAGGTGGGTAGCTATGGCGCCATCATGATTACTGTCAGCGACGGCAAATCCACGGCCAGCCTACCTGCCTTCAGCGTGACGGTGAATGCGGTGGTATTGGGCTCTGCGACGCTGAGCTGGACGCCACCGACCCAGAACACGGATGGCAGTGCCTTGACGACCCTGTCGGGCTATACCGTGTACTACGGCAGCAGCAGCACCACGATGACCAACAAGGTGGCCATCACCAACCCGGGCCTCGCCAGCTACGTGGTGGGCAACCTCGGTACCGGTACGTACTATTTTGCCATCACGGCCTACAACAGCGCGGGTGCCGAGAGCGCGATGTCCAACATTGGCTCCAAGACGATCCTGTAAGGCAGCGGCCACGAGGCGGTGCGGTAGCCCGCCTCTGCCGTTCCCTGGGGCACAAAATGAGCGTCCTGTCACGGATCTGGTTGTCGGTGCCACAGGCCCTGCAACGGGGCGCTATAGTCGACTCGTCATTTAGCAAACCCGTCGAAAGGCGGGGACGCAAAGCCTCCGGTCTAAGGGTCGATGAGACCTACCGATAGCGGGGTTGCCGGCAGTGCGTCCACCGTTATCGGACCTGCGTCGTCAACCTGTGCCTATGGTTTTCTCATTGATCTTTTCACCGACGGGCTTCGCACTACAGCGGAGTAAGAGTCGTGAAAGGAATCACCCAGCGCATTCAGTTTTTGCCCGTGATGATCGCAGCCGTACTTGGCCTGGCGACCCTCACGTTGCCGCAGACGGCTGAAGCCGGTCGCCGCCACACCTACTCCACCAGCACCCTGACGATTTCCGGTACGCCTGCTGCGTCGGTCGTGGTCGGAGCGACCTACTCGTTTACACCGACTGTGGTGTCTTCCGCATCGATGGTGAGCTACTCGTTCAGTGGTGTCCCGGCCTGGGCCACCAAGAGCATTGCTACCGGCACGATCTCCGGTACGCCCACCTCTGCCGCTGTCGGCACGTACTCCAACATCATCATCAGTGTCAGCGACGGCACGAAGAAGGTGTCGCTCGCGCCGTTCAGCATCACGGTGCAGGCCGCACAGGTTACCGCCACCACGCCTCCGGCTACGACGACGAACACCGCGCCGGTCATCACTGGCACGGCGCCCGGCAGCGTGCTCGCGGGTTCGGCGTATAGCTTCCAGCCGACCGCTTCTGACGCCAATGGCGATGCACTGACCTTCTCGATTGCCAACGCGCCGTCCTGGGCTGCGTTTAGCACGTCGACAGGTCGCATCACGGGCACGCCATCCGCCGCGCAAGTCGGTACCTACAGCGCCATTGTGGTCACCGTCAGCGACGGCAAAACGACCACCAGCCTGCCTGCCTTCAGTGTCACGGTGAACGCTGTCGTTCTGGGTTCGGCCACGCTGTCGTGGACGCCCCCGACCCAGAACAGCGATGGCAGCGCGTTGGTTGACCTCAGCGGCTACAACGTCTACTACGGCACCAGCAGCACCACGATGACCAACAAAGTGGCCATCACCAATCCGGGCCTGACCAGCTACCTGGTGGGAAACCTCGGGAGCGGCACCTACTACTTTGCCATCACCGCCTACAGCAGCACGGGTGCCGAGAGCGCGATGTCCAGCGTCGGCAGCAAGACGGTGCTCTAGCTCGCCATCCAGCCCAGCTGCCGCAGATCAATAGGCCCGCCACCTCACCGTGGCGCGCCTTTTTTAGGTCTGGCCGATGGATCCATCGCCCGGTTCAGTTCCAGCGGGCGCACGCACGACATCCTGCGATAATGGGGTAGGCCAACCGTCGAGTTACTCCCGGCATGAATGCAGTCCAGTACGTTTTCCTCGGCTCCGACGTTGCGGCGGTGGTGGCCGCGATGTTTGTGGTGGCTTTTGCGCAGATCGGATTGCGGGTTTCGGCGCAGCGCCACTACCTGTGGATGGCAGCGGGATGTGTGGTCTTCTCGATCTGGTGGAGTTGTGTGCGCTGGGTGCCGTTGCCGGGACCCTTTCTGCAGCCGCTGCAGTTCGCCTGGCAGTCGCTGGGCATCCTGGGCCAGTGCCTGTTCTGGGTCGGGCTGATCGAGCATTTCGGCATCCCCTCGGCGCGGCGCGCCCAGTTCGTGGCGGCGTTGCTGATTCCCAGTGCGCTGTATGTGCTGGCAGGCGGGCTGGTGCTGCTGGTGGGTGGGCAGTTGCCGCTGTCTGTGGTTGTGGGCGTGGCGATCCTGCGGCATGCGATCATTTCCTCGATTGCGATCTGGGCGGCGTACCGTGAGCGTGGTCTGGGGCACTGGCTGTTAGCCGTTACCTTGCTGATCCCGCTTGGGACGGCTGCCACGTTCTATGCCCAGGGCGACCTGCGTTCGCAGAGCCTGATGCCCTTCAATACCCTGGTCATCCTCGGGCTGTGTATCAGCTGCCTGCCCATGGGCTATCGACGTGAGGAGCGCCGCCTGACTGCGGAAATCGCCGCGCGGCGCACTGCCGAGCAGGCCTTGATCGACGCCAACGAGCAACTGGAACGTCGTATCCGCGATCGCACGGTGGCGCTGCTGGCTGCCTGTAACGCCGCCGAGGCGGGGGCGCGGGCCAAGGCGCGTTTCCTGGCCGTGATGAGCCATGAGATCCGCACGCCGCTCCAGGGCCTCACGGCTACGCTGGAGTTGCTGGGTGCGGAGGCACTGACGCCGTCCCAGCAGGCGCTGGTCGCCACGTCGAACGCCTCAGGGCAGCAGTTGCGACGCATGCTGGATGACGTGCTGGATTTCTCCCGGCTGGAAGCAGGACTGCTGTCCATCAACGTGCAGCGGGCCGACCTGCACGCGCTCTGTGCCACGGCAGTCGATGGCTTTTCTGCCCTCGCAGCGGCCAAGGGCCTGACCCTGACGCTGGACTGCACCCAGGCCGATCGTTTCGTCGTGATAGATGCCTTTCGCGTACGGCAGATCCTCGACAACTTCCTGGCCAACGCCATCAAGTTCACGTTCAGCGGCGGCATTGAGGTGCGCGTCTCGACCGAGAGCACCGACCTCCAGAGTGCTGCCCTGCAGTTGTTCATTGAAGTGTCCGACACCGGGTGTGGCGTGGCAGAGCCCTTTCAGGAAAGCATTTTCGAGCCCTTTGAACAGGGCGAATCCGACTCCCTGGCCACGCGGCCTTTCAGCGGGACTGGCCTCGGGCTGGCTTTGTGCCGACAGCTGTCCTACGCGATGGGCGGCGATGTTGCCTGTGCCGATCGGGCTGGCGGCGGCAGTGTGTTCAGTGCCCGGCTTCAATGCAGCAGCGCAGAGCCAGAGCCTGGTGTAGCTCCGGTTGCAGAAAGCGTGTTTCCTGTGGAGCAGGCCCTCATCGGCAAGCGCCTCTTGGTAGTAGAGAACAGCCCCATCCTCCTCGCACTGCTCAAGAACATTCTCCTGAAATCAGGGGCAACGGTTCGTCTGGTTGCCGATGGGCGAGAGGCCGTTGAGGCCGTGGCAGCCGAGCCTTTTGATGCCGTGCTGATGGATGTGACGATGCCCGGCATGAACGGGCTGGACGCCACGCGCGCCATCCGGGCCATGCACGCCGATCAAGTGGGCGGCCCCAGGCTGCCGATCATCGGTATTTCGGCGCATGCCATGGCCGGCGATCGCGAAGAATGCCTGGCTGCCGGCATGACGGATTACCTCACCAAGCCCGTCCAGCTCAGCGTGCTGGTCCGTGCCGTGGGTCGTGCCATTGAGGGCGCAGCCGGCTAGGCCGACTCACTCGATGTTCTGCACCTGCTCGCGCATCTGCTCGATCAGCACCTTCATGTCGACGGCGGCGCGCGTGGTCTCCAGGTCCTGCGACTTGGATGACAGCGTGTTGGCCTCGCGGTTGAACTCCTGCATCAGGAAATCCAGACGCCGCCCTGCCGCCTCGGGGCTCGCGATGATCTTGCGGGTCTCGGTCAGGTGGCCGATCAGACGGTCCATCTCTTCGGCCACGTCCAGACGCTGCAGCAGCAGGGCGATTTCCTGCTCCAGCCGGTCGCTGTCGAGTTCCTTGCGCAGGTCGCCCAGGCGCTCGTTGAAGCGCGCGCGGATCAGCGCATGCACTTCCGGCAGCCGCAGCTTCACCCGTTCCACCAGCTCCTCAAGCTGCGTGCAGCGCAGGATGATCAGCTCGGCCAGACGCCCACCCTCGCTGGCGCGCATGGCACACAGGTCGCCAATGGCCTGGCCAAACAGCGTGCGGGCGGCGGCCAGCAGAGGCTCGTTGTCTGTCGCGGACTCGCGCAGCACGCCCGGGAACCGCAGCAGGTCGACCAGGTCGACGCGTGACTGCACTTCGCCCACCGGTACGGCTGCCGCGATTTCGCTGAGTCTGGCTTTCAGCTGCGCGAGCATGGCCGGGTCAATCTCCAGCTGGCGGTCCGACTGCGCGCCGGCGCGCCACGTAAAGGTGCAGTCCACCTTGCCGCGTCGCAGATCCCGCTGCAGTTGGGCGCGGAACTCGCCTTCCAGGCTGCGCAGCTCCTCGGGCAGGCGAAGGCTCGCCTCGAGATAGCGGTGGTTCACGCTGCGCAGCTCGCAGAAGAGCGCGCCGGTGGGCAGGGCAATCTCGCGCCGGGCAAAGCCGGTCATGCTGGCGATCATGGTTTGATTAAGTCACATCAATGAGTGGGAATTTCCGGACGCGCTGGCCGGGTGCTATAACGTTCGGCCAGTTTATCCCAAGTGCAGAGGGTGCCTTGCGCGTCGATTACGCCGAAATCAGCCTGCGCGGCGGTCGCGAGGACAACCAGGACCGCGTTGGCGCGGTGGTGTCCCCGCAGGCCACGCTGATGGTGGTGCTCGACGGCATGGGTGGGCACGCGCAGGGCGATGTCGCCGCCGAGTTGGGCGGCAAAGTGCTGCTCGAGCGTTTTGGCCAGCAACAGCAGCCCTTGCTCGACCCACTGGGTTTCCTGCATCTGGCCCTGGGGCGTGCCCATGAAGAAGTGGTGGGCCTGGGCGCCGGCCTGCCCATTGAGCGGCGCCCGCGCACGACCTGCGTGGTCTGTCTCGTTCAGGAAGGCACCGCGTGGTGGGCCCACATGGGCGACAGCCGCCTCTACCTCCTGCGCAAGGGTGTCGTACAACATCGCACCCGCGACCACAGCCATGTCGAGTTGCTGCTGCAGGAAGGCTTCATCACCGCTGACCAGATGCAGAACCATCCGCTGCGCAATTTCGTGGAGGTTTGTCTCGGTGGCGACCCCCTGCTGCCCGAGATGCACGTGGCGCGCTGTCTGCGCGTGCAGCCGGGCGACCTCATCCTGGCTTGCACCGATGGCTTCTGGGCCAACCTCTCTGACATTGATCTGGCCAACCGTCTCTTTTCAGACCAGCCGCTGGCCGATTCACTGCGGGGGCTGGCCGAACTGGCCGTCCGTCGCGGCGGGCCGGGCAGCGACAACACCACAGCCTCCGTGCTGCGCATCAAGGACTAGTTCAACGACATGACGGATCACGCCAAGCTTCTGCGCCACGACGGTCGCGCCTTTGATTCCCTGCGCGACGTGCGGTTTACCCGCAGTTTCACCCGCTATGCCGAAGGGTCGGTGCTGGTGGAGTTCGGGCACACGCGCGTGCTGTGCACCGCGAGCATCGAAGAGGGCGTGCCCGGCTTCCTGCGCGGCAAGGGCCAGGGCTGGGTCACGGCGGAATACGGCATGCTGCCGCGGGCCACGCACACGCGCGGCGCGCGCGAGGCGGCCAAGGGCAAGCAGTCTGGCCGCACCCAGGAAATCCAGCGCCTCATCGGCCGCTCGCTGCGCGCCGCGCTCGACCTGACGGCGCTGGGCGAGCGCACCGTTACGCTGGACTGCGACGTGCTGCAGGCGGATGGCGGCACGCGCACCGCGTCCGTCACGGGTGCCTATGTGGCGCTCGCCGATGCCTGTGCCGCACTGGTGGCCAAACGCGGCATCAAGAACCCGCTGCACGGCCAGGTGGCCGCCGTGTCCGTCGGCATCGTCAACGGTCGCCCGGTGCTGGACCTGGACTACGTCGAGGACTCCAGCGCCGAGACCGACATGAACATCGTCATGAACAACGGCGGCGGCTTCATCGAAGTGCAGGGCACCGCAGAAGGCCACCCCCTGCGTCGCGAAGAGCTCGACCAGCTGCTGGAGCTGGCCTCGGCCGGCACCGCGCGCCTCTTCGAGCTGCAGCGCGACGCGTTGGCGCAGTCGCTGACGGCCTGAGGCCCGCCATGCGCGTCGTCCTGGCCACCGGCAACGTCGGCAAGCAGCGCGAACTCACCGAGCTGCTGGCGCCGCGCGGCTTCACGCTGCTGCGGCAGACCGAGCTGGGCGTCGAGTCCATCGAAGAGACCGGCACCACCTTCGAGGCCAACGCGCTGCTCAAGGCCCGCCACGCCGCGCAGGTCACCGGGCTGCCCGCGTTGTCTGACGACTCTGGGCTGGAGGTCGATGCCCTGGGCGGCCGGCCTGGCGTCTGGTCTGCCCGCTTTGCGGGGGAGGGCGCCAGCGATGCCGATAACCTGGCCCTGCTGCTGCGCGAGCTGGCCAGCGTGCCCGCAGACCGCCGCAGCGCCCGCTACCGCTGCGTCATCGCCTTCGTGCAGTCGGCAGACGACCCGCAGCCCCTGATCGCCCACGGCGCCTGGGAGGGCCACATCACCCTGCAGCCGCAAGGCGAGGGTGGCTTTGGCTACGACCCTGCTTTTGTGCCCCAGGGCCTGGCCCAGACCGTGGCCCAGATGGACGCCGTCGCCAAGAACGCGGTCAGCCACCGGGCGCTGGCGCTGCGCAGCCTGCTGGCGCAGCTGCCCGGGAGCCCCCGCTGATCACGCCGCCGCTGTCGGTCTACCTGCACTTCCCGTGGTGCGTCAGCAAGTGCCCGTACTGCGACTTCAACTCCTTCACCCTGCACGAGGCGCTGCCCGAGGCCCGCTACCTCGATGCGCTGCGCGCCGACATCGCGGCCCAGGCGCCTGCGCTGGCCGGTCGTCCCGTGCAGAGCGTGTTTCTGGGCGGCGGCACGCCCAGCCTGTTTTCGCCCCAGGCCATCGGCCAGGTGCTGGACTTCCTGCATGCCCAGCTGCCGCTGGCGCCCGGCGCCGAGGTCACGATGGAGGCCAACCCCGCCACCATCGAGCGCGGCCGCTTTGCCGAATATCGCTCGGCCGGCATCAACCGGGTGTCGCTGGGCGCGCAGACCTTCGACCCCGCGGCGCTCAAGGCCCTGGGCCGCATCCACGTGCCCGCCGACGTCTATCGCTCGGTCGAAGAGCTGCACGCGGCAGGCCTCGACAACTTCAACCTCGACCTCATGTTTGCGCTGCCCGGCCAGACGCGCGCGGGCGCCCTGACCGACCTGCGCGAGGCCCTGCGCCTGGCCCCCACGCACCTCTCGCACTACCAGCTCACGATGGAGCCCGGCACCGTGTTCGCCGCCCGGCCGCCGCCGGCCATGCCCGACGACGACCTCGCCTGGGACATGCAGGAGGACTGCCACGCCGAACTGGCCGCCCAGGGCTTCGAGCACTACGAGATCTCCGGCTTTGCCCGACCGGGCCGCCAGTGCGTGCACAACCTCAACTATTGGCTCTTCGGCGACTACCTCGGTGCCGGCGCTGGCGCCCACGGCAAGCTCAGCTGGCCGGAACGGGGCGTCATCGAGCGCACCACCCAGCAGCGCGAACCGCGCCGCTACCAGGCCCGCCCCGTCGAGGGCCTGGAGCGCCGCACCGTCGACCCGCTGGACCTGCCCTTTGAGTTCGCGCTGAACGCCCTGCGACTGCCTGCCGGTTTTGACCTCGGCCTGTATGCCGACCGCACCGGCATTGCAGCTGAGGACCTGCTGCCCCAGCTCGAGGCGCTCGAGCGCCGTGGCCTTCTGGAACACCAGGGCGAGCGGTGGCGGGCCAGTCCCACTGGGCTGCGCTTCCTCAACGACGTCGTCGCCAGCTTCCTGCGGAGCAAAAATTCATAAGCCGTGGCAGGGGTTTAGGCGATTCTGCCGTGCTGCCGTGTAGTTCTATCCACAGCGTGGATCGACCCGGCCAACTATTAGGGCATTACGGCGCATATCGACTCCAGTGCAACATGATGTGTCTGTAACTAATTGAATTTGTTTTAATTATGCTGGTGGTCATAATTTGACCAGCCGCACAAATTCTCTGATTTCACAGCGTTCTGCGTCTGCGGCCGCAGGACTGTTCACAGAGTTATCCACAGATTCTGTGGATAAGGCGGGGCCCAAAATCGGGGTTGAGACTCCGGGCCGCTGCAGATAGACTCGCGGGCCCTTTTGGCGGCGGCAGAGCACTCCGGCCCACGTGGCGGCGCTGGCCGATTCGCTGAATCTCAACCGACTGGACGGAGCGACGCATGAAAGCCGATACACATCCCGACTACGCCGAGATCACGGTGACCTGCAACTGCGGCAGTGTCTTCACGACGCGCTCCACCCTCGGCAGCAGCCTCGACCTGGACGTCTGCTCCGCCTGCCACCCGTTCTACACGGGCAAGCAGAAGATGGTCGACACCGCCGGTCGCGTCGACAAGTTCCGCAAGAAGTACGCCGCCGCGGCGGTCAAGGCTTCCTGATACGGGCCTTGTGGCAGGCATCCCCACCCCGGGGGTGCCTGCTTTGTCGCAGACCGTGCGCTGTGACCGTTTCCCCGCCTTGAATTGAATGCCGAACCGTGTAGGCTCGCTGCATCAACAACAAGGTTTGCGGCGAATGTCAGACAAGCAGTTTGAGCTCACCGATCTGAGCTCCGGCAAGAAATCCCTCTTGCCAGTTCGTTCCGGTTCCATCGGCCCCGACGTCCTCGACCTCGCGTCCCTTAACAAGGACCACGGCGTCTTCACGTTCGACCCGGGCTTTGGCGTTACCGCCGCCACCGACAGCAAAATCACCTACATCGACGGCGATGCCGGCGTATTGCTGCACCGGGGCTACCCCGTCGAGCAGCTGGCCGAGAAGAGCAGCTTCATGGAGGTCGCCTACCTCCTGCTCAACGGCGAACTGCCCAAGCAGGACGAGCTGTCCGAATTCACCGGCAGCATCCGCCGCCACACCATGATCAATGAGTCGCTGTTGCGATTCACCAACGGCTTCCACCACAACGCCCACCCCATGGCGATGGTGTCCGCGATCGTTGCATCGATGTCGGCCTTCTACCACGACTCGATGGACATCAATAACCCGCGGCACCGCGAGATCTTCGCGCACCGCATCATCGCGAAGCTGCCCACCATCGCAGCCGCCGCGCACAAGCATTCGCTCGGCCAGCCCTTCGTCTACCCCCGTAACGACCTCGACTACACCTCGAACATGCTGCACATGTTCTTCTCGGTGCCCTGCGAGGAGTACAAGGTCGACCCCGTTGCCGCCGAGGCCCTGGACCTGCTGTTCATCCTGCACGCCGATCACGAGCAGAACGCCAGCACCTCCACCGTGCGACTGGCCGGTAGCACCGGCACCAACCCCTACGCCGCCATCTCGGCCGGCGTCGCGGCCCTGTGGGGCCCTGCCCACGGTGGTGCCAACGAGGCCGTTCTCGACATGCTCGAAGAAATCGGCACCGTCGAGAACATCCCCAAGTACCTCGCCATGGCCAAGGACAAGACCAGCCATTTCAGGCTCATGGGCTTCGGCCATCGCGTCTACAAGAATTTCGACCCGCGCGCCAAGATCATCCGCACCGCCTGCCACAAGGTGCTCGAGAAGCTCGGCCACACCGACAACCCCCTGTTCGAGCTCGCCCTGCGCCTCGAAGAGGTCGCCCTGAAGGACGACTACTTCATCCAGCGCAAGCTCTACCCGAACGTCGACTTCTACAGCGGCGTCATTTACAGCGCGCTGGGCATCCCGCGCAGCATGTTTACCGTGATGTTTGCGATTGCCCGCACCGTGGGCTGGGTCGCGCATTGGCAGGAGATGATTTCCGATCCTGCGATGCGGATTGGCCGGCCGCGGCAGCTGTACACCGGGTCGCCGAAGCGGGATTATCAGGACGTGGCGGGGCGTTGAAAAAGCAAAGGGCTATGGCCCAGTTGGCCACCGCCCTTTTGCCTGCGTCAGGAATCGATCAGTAGACAATGCCGTGCTGCTGAATAACCTAGCAGTCCTGTACCAGGATGCCGGGCAACCGCGAGCCGGAACCCTGGCGCAACGCGCCCGGGAGCTTGCGCCCGATTCACCGGTAGGCGCGGATACCAATGGCTGACAGTTGGTGAAGGACAGTGACCCCGCAGCGGCGACGGCACTCCTGGAAGAGGCGTTTCGTGGCGTACCCGCGGTTGCCGAAATCCGCTACCACTTGCCCGTTGCGCTGGCCGGCTTCGGCGAGCGGGACCGGGCCAGACTGAACCTCGAGGTTCTCATGCAGTCCGCTGAACTGTTCAAGGGTCGTTCCGATGCGGCAAGCCTGCTGGCGAAACTGCGGAGTGCCTCATGAGCGACGCAGGGGCCGCGACGCCGGCTGGCAGGTCCGCCAAGACGACCAGAATCGAATTTCTGGACGGCCTGCGGTGTTTCGCCATCCTGCCTGTGGTGTTGTTCCACTATTTCGTCCGCTGGGCCTCACCCAACTACCAGCACTCGCTGTATCCCTACGAGAATCTCTTTGCGGACTGGACGGCATTCAAGTACGGATTCCTGGGGGTGGAGTTGTTCTTCATCATTTCCGGGTTCGTGATCGCCATGACACTGGAACGCTGCCGAACTCCCCGGGAGTTTGCAGCGCGACGATATGCCAGGCTCGCGCCT
>CANGFJ010000061.1 GCA_947453065.1 Pseudomonadota bacterium | reverse complement strand
GGTCACGGACCCCGGCCATGTCAGCGCGCCCCGGCCAGTTCGCGGTAGCTCTGCCGCGCGAACTGCAGGTCTTCCCAGGCCTTGCGCTTGTCGGCCGGTGCGCTCAGCAGATGCGCGGGGTGGTAGGTCACGACCAACGGCGTCTGCGCGGCGCCAACGCGATGCACGCGCCCCCGCAGCCCATCCAGCGGCGCATCGCTGCCCAGCAGCTGCTGGGCGGCACGGCGGCCAAACGCCAGCAGCAGGCGCGGCTGCACCAGCGCGATCTGGCGTTCCAGGTAAGGCTGGCACTGCGCCGCCTCGGCGGTCAGCGAATCGCCATGGCCCGCCGGGTGGCACTTGAGCAGGTTGGTCAGGTACACCTGCTCGCGCGGCAGGTCGATGGCGCGCAGCATCGCCGTGAGCAGGTCGCCGGCAGGGCCCACGAACGGCAGCCCCTGCGCCTGCTCGGTGGCATCGGGCGCATCGCCGATGATCATCCAGTCTGCGTGGGGATTGCCGCTGCCAAAGACCGTGCGGGTGCGCCCCGCATGCAGCACGCAGCCGACGCAGGCGGCGACCTCCGCTTCCAGCAGCGCCCAGGGGGAGTCCGCCTGCTGCACCGGATGGCGGGCAACCCAGCGCTCCACGCCGAGCGCGTCCAGGTAGGCGCCGCGAAGGTCCATGGCCTGCCCTCCGGGCTAGCCGGCCGGGCTGGCGGGCGGCGAGCGGTGCGAGCGGCGCAGGCGGCGATACAGCCAGCTGATGGGCCCGGCCACCGCATAGCCGCCAAACACGACGAGCAGCGAAGTCGGCGTCGAGGCAGCGATGGCCACGAAGGCCAGCGGCACGGCAATGAAGGTGGCGAACTTCACCGGGCCTTCGAGGTTCACCTGCTTGAAGCTGTTGTAGCTGAATCGGCTAACCATGAGGGCGCCGGCGCAGGCCGTGACCAGGAAAGCGATGATCAGACCCGTCAGGCCGGGCTCATGCCACTCGCTGGAGGTCCAGATGAAGGCCGACACGATGCCGGCCGCCGCGGGGCTGGGCAGGCCCTCGAAGTAGCGCTTGTCGGCCGAGGTGCGGGTATTGAAACGGGCCAGGCGCAGGCCCGCGCAGGCACAGTAAAAGAACGCAGCCAGCCAGCCGATGCGGCCCCAGACCAGTCCGTACTCCAGGATGCGCTTCACGCCCCACTGGTAGGTGACCAGGGCGGGCGCCACACCGAACGAGACCATGTCGGCCAGGCTGTCGTATTCCTTCCCGAAGGCGCTCTCGGTGCTGGTCAGGCGCGCGACGCGCCCGTCAAGGGTGTCGAAGAGCATGGCGGCGAAGATCGCGATGCCGGCGCGTTCGAAGTTGCCATCGACCGCGGCGATGATCGCGTAGAAACCCGAGAACAGGCAGCCCGTGGTCAGCAGGTTGGGCAGCAGATAGACGCCGCGGCCGCGGGGCTTGGAAACGGTGGGTTCGGTGCTCATATGTGCCCCGGATGATAGCAGGCTGCTAGACTTGCGGGCTTCCCCTGCCCACCCCTGGCTAGCCCATGCGTCTTTCCCAGTACCCCATCAATACCGTCAAGGAAACCCCGGCCGAAGCCGAGGTAACCAGCCACCAGCTCATGCTGCGGGCGGGCCTGATCCGCCGCCTGGCTGCCGGCATCTACACCTGGCTGCCGCTGGGCCTGCGCACGCTGCGCAAGGTCGAACGCATCATTCGCGAAGAAATGGACCACGCCGGTGCCCTGGAAGTGCTGATGCCCGCCGTGCAGCCCGCCGAGCTGTGGCAGGAATCCGGCCGCTGGGACCAGTACGGCCCCGAGCTGCTGCGCCTGAAAGACCGCCACGACCGCGCCTTTGTCATCGGCCCGACCCACGAAGAGGTCATCACCGACCTGGCCCGCCGCGAGCTCAAGAGCTACCGCCAGCTGCCGGTGAATTTCTACCAGATCCAGATCAAGTTCCGCGATGAGATCCGCCCGCGCTTCGGCGTGATGCGGGGCCGCGAATTCATCATGAAGGACGCCTATTCCTTCCATGCCGACGAGGCCTCGATGGCCGCCGGCTATGACGCCATGCACGCGGCCTACACGCGCATGTTCACCCGCATGGGCCTGAATTTCCGCCCCGTGCGTGCCGACACCGGCTCCATCGGCGGCAGTGCCTCCGAAGAGTTCCAGGTGCTGGCCGATTCGGGCGAGGACGCCATCGCGGTCTCCGACGGCGATGACTTCGCCGCCAACCTCGAGCTGGCCGCGGCGTTGCCGCCGACCCAGCCGCGCCCGGCCGCCTCGGCCCCGATGGCCACCGTGTCCACCCCGAAGACCCGCACCATCGCCGAGGTCTCGGCGCTGCTGGGCGTGCCGCCGGAGCGCTGCCTCAAGACGCTGATCGTCGATGGCGACGACGGTGGCGTGGTCGCGCTGGTGCTGCGCGGCGACCACGAACTCAACGCCGTGAAGGCCCAGAAGCTGCCCGGCATCGCCAACCCGCTGTGCATGGCCACGCCGGAGCGCGTGCTGGCCGCCACCGGTGCAGAGCCCGGCTCCATCGGCCCCGTCGGCCTGAGCTGCCGCGTGCTGGCCGACCATTCGGCCCTGGCCTTGGCCGACTTTGTCTGTGGCGCCAACCAGCGCGAATCCCACCTGACCGGCGTGAACTGGGTGCGCGACCTGCCGGAAGCCGA
Source organism: Pseudomonadota bacterium (assembly GCA_947453065.1). Taxonomy (GTDB): domain Bacteria; phylum Pseudomonadota; class Gammaproteobacteria; order Steroidobacterales; family Steroidobacteraceae; genus ZC4RG30. Next base: position 11,111 of record CANGFJ010000061.1, on the reverse strand, counting down.
AGCCGCCGACCTGCGCAACGTGGTCAACGGCGACCCGAGCCCGTCCGGTACAGGCACGCTGACTGTCGTGCGCGGCATCGAGGTCGGCCACATCTTCCAGCTGGGCCGCAAGTACAGCGAAGCCCTCAAGGCCACCGTCCTCGACACCGCCGGCAAGCCCACCACCCTGTTCATGGGCTGCTACGGCATTGGCGTGACGCGCGTGGTGGCCGCCGCCATCGAACAGAACCACGACGACAAGGGCATCCTCTGGCCGGAGCCGCTGGCTCCCTACCAGGTGCTACTGATCACCATGAGCCCGGCCAGGTCCGAGGCCGTCCGCACCGCAGGCGATGCGCTCTACGCGCAGCTGACGGCCGCCGGCATCGAAGTGCTCTACGACGACCGCGATGCCCGTCCTGGGGTGAAGTTCACAGACGCCGAGCTGCTGGGCATTCCACACTGCGTGGTCATCGGCGAGCGCGGGCTCGCCGCCGGCACCCTGGAATATCGCCACCGCCGCACCGGTGGCAACGAAGAGACCCCTGCAGATGGCATCCTGGACTTCCTGCGCTCGCGGTTCGCTCCGCCGGTCTGACCCGGTGCGGCACTGCCTCGCCCTGGCCCTGCTGCTGTGCGGCGCGCTCGCGTCGCCGGGCCGTGCGCTGGCCGATGCGCAGCGCGACCCCGAGCTGCAGGCGGTGGTCTCGCAGGCCATCGCAGGGGCCGAGTGCTTCCCCGACAAATACGACTCGGCCGTCTGGTACACCCTCATGGAGCCGAAGCTGCGGCGCATCGTCAAAGACAGCGACGAACGCCTGCAGATCCTCAAGACGGTGTACTGCGAGACGCACCGCGACGGCGCGCAGCGACTGCCGCCCGGCCTGGTGCTGGCGGTCATGGACATCGAGAGCCGCTTCAACCGCTGGGCCGTGTCCTCCGCCGGCGCCGTGGGCCTGATGCAGGTGATGCCGTTCTGGCCCGAGCAGCTGGGCATGAAGCGCCACCAGCTCACGCACATCGACCACAACCTGCGCATGGGCTGCGCGATCCTGCGCTTCTACCTCGCCCGCGAACGCAACGACGTGCGCAAGGCCCTGGCCCGCTACAACGGCAGCATTGGCCGGCGCGAATACCCGGACCTGGTGATCCTGCGCTGGACCAACCACTGGAACGGCGCCGATGACCTCGGCGTGCGCAGCGTCGCCAGCCGCTAGTCCGCGGCCGACAGAACCATTGATAGGTTGCCCATGAGCGAAATCCTGGTCGTCTACTATTCCCGCAACGGGAGCACCGCAGACCTGGCCCGGCAGGTCTGCCGTGGCATCGAAAGCGTGCCCGGCGCCCGCGCCAAGCTGCGCAGCGTGCCGCCGGTCAGCGCCGAAAACGAACGCCCGGTCGTGGCCGTGCCAGAGAGTGGCGCGCCCTACGCAACGCTGGATGACCTGCGGGCGGCCGATGGGCTGATCCTCGGTAGCCCGACCCGCTTCGGCAACATGGCCGCGCCGCTCAAGTACTTCATCGACGCCAGCGCCAGCCTGTGGCTGGACGGCAGCCTCGAGGGCAAGCCCGCAGCCGTGTTCACGTCCACGCAGAGCCTGCATGGCGGCCAGGAAAGCACGCTGCTGACGATGATGCTGCCGCTGCTGCACTTGGGCATGTTCCTGGTGGGGCTGCCCTACTCCGAACAGGCCTTGAGCGAGACGCGCTCTGGCGGATCGCCGTATGGCGCCTCGCACGTCAAGCTCCTGTCGACCGACGGGCAACTCTCGGCCCATGAGATCGAACTGGCGCAGGCGCTGGGCGCACGCGTGGCCCGCCTGGCTACTCGCCTTGAGGCAGGCCAGACCCCAGCACGTCGCGGATAAACGGCAGCGTCAGCCGGCGCTGCTCGGCCAGCGAGGCGACGTCCAGCGTATCGAGCAGGCCCTGCAGGGTGGCCATGTCGCGCGGAAAGCGGCGCTGCAGATAAAGGGCCGTTTCCTCCGGCAGCTCCAGCCCCCGCAGCTGCGCGCGCAGGCGCAGCGCATCGCGCTGCTGGGCCTCGTCCAGCGGCTGCAGCACAAACAGCGGCGCTGCGGCATAGCGCGAGGCCAGGTCCGGCAAGCCAAACGGCAGCTGTGCGGGGGACTGGTCGGCGGCCAGCAACAGCCGGCCCCCGCGCAGGTCCACTTCCACATACAGGCGAAACAGCGCCGCTTCCCAGGCCGCGTCCCCGGCCACCCGCTGCAGGTCATCCAGGCACACGGCGCTGAGCGACTCTGCGCCTTCCAGCACCCCGGGGCCGAGCGCTGCCAGCTCGTTCAGCGGAAAGTAACCACTGCCCGGCAACTGCGCGCAGACGGCCTGCAGCAGGTGCGACTTGCCGCTGCCCACCGCGCCCTGCAGCCAGCCCACGCCCCGTCCCGCGGGCTGCACGAAACGCCGCAGCCAGTCGATGGCCTGCGCGTTAGCGCCGGCATAAAAGCTCGCGAACACCGCCCGATCCTGCAGGCGGACACCCAGGGGCATCTGCTGCACGGCTAGGGGCTGCCCGGACGCGGCGCCGCCTGCGCCAGGGCACGACGGGCAAAGCGGGTGACATAGTCGGCACCGCTGGCCAGGATGGTCAGCAGCACGACCACCGCCAGGGCGTCGAGCACCTCGCGCGGCGGAAAGCCGGTGGCACTGGCCAGGACCACGGCCAGCAGATAGCCCAGCTGCAGGGCGGTATTGAGCTTGCTGATGACTGTCGGACGTCCATTGAGCGGGCCGAACCACAACCGGTAGAAGACGGCACCAAAACCGATGATGAGATCGCGGGCCACCGCGGCGGCCGTGAGCCACCAGGGGGCGATGTCGAGCCAGGCTGCCGTGATGAACACCGTGATCAGCAGCAGCTTGTCGGCCAGCGGGTCGAGCACGCGTCCCATGTCCGACACCCAGCCGAACCGTTTGGCAAGGTAGCCGTCGAGCCCGTCCGAGATCGCGGCCAGCGCAAAGAGCACGATAATCCGCTCGTGCTGGGCCTCCCGCATGGCGATCACCAGCGGAATGATCAGCGCGATGCGGAACAGGCAGATGAGGTTGGGTATGTGGCGCATGCCGCGTTTGGCTCCCGTGAGCTACTATACACGCATGCAAAAGCCGACCGGCCTCACCTATCGCGATGCTGGCGTCGATATCGACGCTGGTGATGAACTCGTTGAACGCATCAAGCCGCTCGTGCGTCGCACGCAGCGCCCCGAGGTCCTTGCGGGCATCGGCGGGTTTGGCGCCCTGGTCGGACTGCCGACCAAATACCGTGAACCGATCCTCGTGTCGGGCACCGATGGCGTAGGCACCAAGCTGCGCCTGGCCATCGACACCGGCCGCCACGACCGCATCGGCATCGACCTGGTCGCCATGTGCGTCAACGACGTGGCCGTGCAGGGTGCCGAACCGCTGTTCTTCCTCGACTACTACGCCACCGGCAAGCTCGACATCGACGTCGCGCAATCCGTGGTCGGCGGCATTGCCGAGGGCTGCTTCCAGGCCGGTTGCGCCCTGGTCGGCGGCGAAACCGCCGAGATGCCGGGCATGTACCACGGTGGCGATTACGACCTGGCCGGCTTCTGCGTCGGCGTCGTCGAAAAGAGCGCCATCATCGATGGCAGCAAGGTCGCCCCGGGCGACGCGATCATTGGGCTCGCCTCCTCCGGCGCGCACTCCAACGGCTACTCGCTCATCCGCAAGCTCCTCCAGGTCGCCGGCGCCGATGCCAGCACGCAGCTGGCGGGCAAGCCCCTGTACGACTGGCTGCTCGAACCCACGCGCATCTACGTCAAGAGCATGCTGGCGCTCAGCGCCGCGCTGCCCGTGCACGGCTTCGCGCACATTACCGGCGGTGGCATTACCGACAACGTGCCGCGCGTGCTGCCTGACGGCGTCGAAGCCGTCCTGCAGCGTTCGGGCTGGGCGCAGGAGCCGCTGTTCGACTGGCTGGCCAAGGCCGGCGCCATCGAGGCGGCCGAGATGTACCGCACCTTCAACTGTGGCATCGGTATGGTCGTCATCGTGCCGGCCACGCAGGCCGACGCGGCGCTGCGGCTGCTGCGCGAGCGGGGCGAGCAGGCCAGCTTCATCGGCGAGGTCCGCCAGGGCTCGCGCGGCTGCGTCATCGAAGAATGAGCGCGGTTGCCGTGAAGCCGCTGCGGCTCGCGGTCCTGATCTCCGGCCGGGGCAGCAACCTGCTCACGATCGCGCGGGAATGCCAGGCCGGACGACTGCCAGCCGACGTGGTGGTGGTGGTCTCCGACCAGCCTGACGCCGCCGGGCTCCCCGCAGCCCGTGCACTGGGCATTGCGGCCGTCAGCGTGGCTGCAGCAGACTTTCGGCGCGATGGCCGCTTCGACACACCTGCGTTCGTGGCGGCGATGGCCCAAGTCATCGACCCGCACCAGCCCGACCTGGTGGTGCTGGCCGGCTTCATGCGCGTGCTGTCCGCCGACTTCGTGGCGCGCTACGCCGGTCGGATGGTCAACATCCACCCCTCGCTGCTGCCCCGCCACAAGGGGCTGCACACCCACGAACGGGCGCTGGCCGCCGGCGACACCGAACACGGTGTCAGCGTGCACTACGTCACGGCCGAACTCGACGGCGGCCCCGTGCTGCTGCAAGCCCGCGTACCGGTGCTGCCGGGCGATGACCCGGCCAGCCTGTCAGCCCGGGTTCAGCAGCAGGAGCACATCCTCTATCCGATGGTGATCGACTGGATCGCCCGGGGACGACTGCAATGCATCGACGGCCAAGCGCTGCTGGACGGCAGCCCCCTGCGCGAACCGCTGCAGCTGGGCCCAGGCGCGCCATGAACCGCGCAGCTGCAGCGTGCCTGCTGGCGCTCCTGTTCTCCGTGCCCCTGTCGGCCCAGGACCTGCAGCCCTTTACCGCCCGCTACACCTGGACGCTCAAGGGCATGAGCGCGGGCCACAGCACGCTGGCGCTCACCCGCAGCGAGGACGGCCGCTGGCACTACAACTCGCGCAGCATTGCCCGCGGCCTCTTCCGCCTGCTGGCTCCCGGCGACATCACGCAGGAAAGCGTGTTCCGCATCGTCGATGAGCAGGTGCGGCCCGAGCATTACCGCGGCGATGACGGCACGGCCGCCACCCGGCGGGACATCAACGTCACCTTCGACTGGCGCGCGCATCGCGTGTCTGGCGTCTATGAAGACGTGCCGGTCGACCTGCCGATCGAAGCCGGCGTGCAGGACGACCTGTCGATCCAGGTGGCGCTGATGCAGGAGCTGCTGCGCGGGCGCACGCCCAGCGCCTTCCGCCTGCTCGACCGCAACCTCATCAAGGACTACCAGTACACGGCCGAAGGCACGGCCAAACTGGACACGCCCCTGGGCCCACTGCAGGCCGTGATCTACCGCAGTCGCAAGCTTGGGGCCCGCAGCAGCACCCTGTTCTGGTGTGCGCCGGACCTGGGCTTCCTGCCGCTGAAAGTCGAGCGCCACGGGGGCGATGACAAGATCGAATGGTCGCTGAACATCCAGGCCGCCTCACGTCCGTGACGCGGCCCGCGCGGGCCGTTCAGGCCTTGGGCAGCGTGACCCCGCGCTGGCCCTGGTACTTGCCGCCACGGTCCCGGTAAGACGTGCCGCAGACCTCGTCCGACTCGAAGAACAGCATCTGCGCGACGCCCTCGTTGGCGTAGATCTTGGCCGGCAGTGGCGTGGTGTTGGAGAACTCGAGCGTCACGTGGCCTTCCCACTCCGGCTCCAGCGGCGTCACGTTGACGATGATGCCGCAGCGGGCATAGGTCGACTTGCCCAGGCAAACCACCAGCACATTGCGCGGGATGCGAAAGAACTCCACCGTGCGCGCCAGCGCAAAGCTGTTCGGCGGGATGATGCAGACGTCGGACTCGACGTCCACGAAACTCTGCGGATCAAAGCGCTTCGGATCGACGATCGTGCTGTTGATGTTGGTGAAGATCTTGAATTCGCGCGCGCAGCGCACGTCGTAGCCGTAGCTCGAAGTGCCATACGAGACGATGCGCTCGCCACCCTGCTCGCGCACCTGCCCGGGCTCGAAGGGTTCGATCATGCCCTGGCCCGTGGCCATGCGGCGGATCCAGTGGTCGGCCTTGATGCTCATCAGGTCTCCTCGACAACAATCTTGGGAAACAGGCTGCTGCGGTCGCGACCGCGCAGTGCCAGGGCCGCTGCGGTACGGCGGGCCAGGTCACGATAGGCACGGCCGCGCGCTGAATCGGGTGCAGCGACGGCGGTCGGCCGGCCACCATCGGCCTCGGCACGGATGCGGGCGTCCAGCGGCAGCTTGCCCAGGAACAGCGTGCCGCACTCCCCGGCCAGGCGCTCGCCGCCGCCCTCGCCGAAAATCGCTTCTTCGTGGCCGCACTTCGAACAGACATGCAGGCTCATGTTCTCGACGATGCCCAGCACCGGCACAGCCACCTTGTCGAACATCTTCAGACCCTTGCGGGCATCGGCCAGCGCGATGTCCTGAGGCGTCGTGACGATGACGGCGCCGGCAACCGGCACGCGCTGCGCGAGCGTCAGCTGGATGTCACCGGTGCCCGGCGGCATGTCGACGACCAGGAAGTCCAGCTCGCCCCAGTCAGTGTCCGACAGCAGCTGGGTCAGGGCCTGGGTGACCATCGGGCCACGCCAGACCATGGGCTGGTCCGGATCGATGAGCATGCCGATGGACATGGCCTTGACGCCATAGGCCAGCAGCGGCTGGATGCGTTTGCCGTCGACAGAGGTCGGGCGCTGGCCAGTCAGGCCCAGCATCAGCGGCTGGCTGGGGCCATAGATGTCGGCATCCAGCAAGCCGACGCGGGCGCCGGCTGCCGCCCAGGTCAGGGCCAGGTTTACCGCCACGGTGGACTTGCCAACGCCACCCTTGCCCGAGGCCACGGCGATGACGTTGCGGATCTGTTCCAGCGGTTTGAGCGTCTTCTGGACGGCATGCGCCGCAATATCGGCCGTGAGCTGCAGCTGCAGGGCGAACTGCAGCCCGGCCGCCGCCAGGACGGCGGACAGGGCGTCCTCCAACTCGGTGCGATAATCCCCGACCGGAACCGGCAGGGTGATGCTGGCCAGGAGCCGGGAGCCGTCCAGACGCAGGTCGCGCAGCGCGCCCAGCTCGCCCAGGGAGCGGCCAATCCACGGATCAACATAGGCCAACAGGGCCTGGCGGGCGACGCCCAGTGGACCGGCAATATCGGTGGCGGCCATGAAGTGCCTTGAAGCAAATGAGGGATGCGGATCTTACCAGTCCGTTCCGCATCCGGCGCTGGCGTGCAAGCCTGTGTGGCATACTGAAACCCAGTAAATACAGCGGCCTGTTGCGGAATGAGCCTATTCACGAATCTGCGGTCTGACCGGCTGATCGCCCAGATCAAGGCGTCTGGCGAATCCATGGGGGAGACCACGCTCAAGGCGGTCGCCAAGCTCAAGGAACTCGGCCCCGGTGCCATTCAGTCCGTGATCGAGGCCTTGGCCGATGCCGACAAAAACGTCACTGTCGCCCTCGTCGACGTGCTCTCGAGCCAGGTGTCGAACAAGACCTTTCCCGTATTCGTCAAAGGCCTGGTCGAAGGCGGCCCGCGCACGGCCGCCGGCATCTCCTGGGCCCTTTCCAGCAGCCGCGGGTACTCGCCATCGCTGTTGTTGACCGCCCTGGCGACCAAGGGCGCCTCCAAGTCGGCCCTGCTGGACGTCATCCAGGCGCAACGGCAGCGATTCACGCCGCGCGAGTTGCTCAATGCCGCCTACGCGGCAGAAGCCAACGAAAAGGCCGCGCTGTTCCGCATCCTCACCGAATCGACAGACCCAGAGCTCGTGCCAGAGCTGCTGAGCCGGCTGCAGGGCAAAGACCCGCTGGCCCGCATGCACATCATCAACATCCTGGCGCGCTTCAACACACCGCAGATCAAGCGTGGGTTGCAGGACCAGCTGAAGGACAGCAACAAGATGATCCGCAGCGCGGCGCTGTCTGCGCTGTCGCGCATGGACGGGCCGGTCGACGTGCCCCTGATCTGCAGCCTGTTGAGCGACCCGGAAATCGACGTCCAGAACCGTGCGGTCGACGTGCTGGTCCGCGCCAGGGACCCGCAGACGATCAAGCACCTGCTGCCGGTCCTCAAGGACGAAAACGAGTACGCACGCCGCTCGGCCGTCGAAGTACTCAACGAGATCGGCGACGCCGCCTCGGTCAAGTACCTGCTGGCCGCCATCAAGGATGACGACTGGTGGGTGCGCAGCCGTGCCGGCGATGCGCTAGGCAAGATCGGCGGGCCGCGGGTCATCGAAGCGGTGCTGCTGCTGATCCGTGACGAGGACGAGGAAATCCGCCGCACGGCCATCGAAATCCTGAACCAGACTAAAGACGAGAACGCCGTCAGCCATCTCATCGAGGCGACGCGCGACGCAGATTGGTGGGTCAGCGAGCGCGCGGTAGACGCGCTGGCCTCCATCGGCAACAAGAAGGCCCTGCCGCGCCTGCAGGAAATGCTGCAGTCCACGGGTGCCCGCTCGCTGCCGGTGGTCGTGCGCGCCATCGGCAAGCTGGGCGACCCGAAGTCGATCGAGCCGCTGCTGGCCATGATCAACCGCCCGGAAAAGGACCTGCGCATCGAGGTCATCCAGACCTTGGCCAAGCTCAGCGATGAACGACGGGCCGAGCATGTGCGCGTGCAACTGCAGGCCCAGGCCGCCGTAACCGACCCGACCATCGCGCGCATCGCAGCCATCGCGCTGTCGGACCTGGACGCCAAATTCTCCTCCAGCGTCACGCTGCAGTCCCCGGCACTCGGGGCCCCGGCACGGACCGGGACGGGCGCGGGCCCGCGTGGCGCCGACGCAATGCGCACGGTGATGATGTCGGAAACCGACCTGCAGCAGGCCATGAAGCAGGTCGAGGCGGCAGGTGTCGCCAAGCTCGACATTTCCAACCTGCGCCCGGGCGATGTCATCGAAGGCCGCTACAAGTACATCGAGCGCATCGGCAAGGGCGCCTTCGGCACCGTGCTCCTGATGGAAGACACGGTGGTCGAGGAACGCCTGGTCCTCAAGTTCCTCAATCCGAACGTGTCGGAAGACGAAGAGATCATGAAGCGCTTCGTGCATGAGCTGCGCTACTCGCGCAAGATCACGCACAAGAACGTCATTCGCATCTACGACTTCCTGCACATCCAGGGCAACTACGCCATTTCGATGGAGTACTTTCCCTCGCACACGCTGGGCGGCGAAGTCGTCAACGAGAAGCCGCTGCCGATCAAACGCGCGGTGCAGTTCGGCATCGACATGGCCACCGGCATGGCCGTGGCGCACCAGGTCGGCATCGTGCACCGCGACCTCAAGCCCGCCAACGTGCTGATCAACGACGAAGGCCTGCTGAAGATCGTGGACTTCGGCGTGGCCGCCGCGCATCGCGAAGGCGACACGCAGCTGACCAAGACCGGCTACGTCATCGGCTCGCCCAAGTACATGGCGCCGGAGCAGATCCTCGGCCGCAAGGTCGACGAACGCGCGGACGTGTATGCCGTCGGCGTCATTCTGTATGAACTGGTGACAGGCGTACCGCCCTACTCGCGTGGCGACCACATGGCCGTGATGTACCAGCATGTGCAGGGCAAGGCCAAGCCGCCGCAGGAACTCAACCCGTCGCTCCCCCCCGAACTGGGCGACCTCGTCATCAAGGCCATGGCCGTGGACAAGGCCAAGCGCTTCCAGAGCATGGATGAACTGCGTCTCGCACTGGAGAAGTTTCTCTAGCGCCTGATGCAGGTACCCCGGTACCCTGCCCTCTGACCTCTGGCCATCAAGGGAGTACGCCGCGTGGCACGCATCGATGCGTTCCTCAAGCTGGGCATGCAGCAAGGCTGTTCGGACATCCACCTCGCGGTGGGCGTGCCGCCGATGCTGCGCATGCATGGCGACCTGCTGCCAATCAAGTTCCGTGATCTGGGCGACACCGAACTCGAGGCCTACGTCCAGGAAATCATGACCCAGTCCCAGCGCGACCACTTCGCGCAGGGCAATGACCTGGACTTCTCCTACGTCTCGATCGATGGCGGTCGCTTCCGAGTCAACGTGTTCCGCAAGGAAACCGGGTTGGGTGCGGTCTTTCGCACCATTCCGTCGGACATCCCCGGCATCGACAAGCTCGGGCTGCCGCCGATCGTCAAGAAACTGTGCGACTTCCACCAGGGCATGATCCTGGTCACCGGCTCCACCGGCACCGGCAAGTCGACCACGCTGGCGGCGATGATCGACCACCTGAACCAGACGCGGAAGCTGAACATCATCAGCCTGGAAGACCCGATCGAGTTCGTGCACCGGAGCAAGACCAGCCAGGTCATCCAGCGCGAGCTCGGCACGCATATTCCCAGCTTTGCCGAGGGCGTACGCGCGGCCATGCGCGAAGACCCGGACGTCATCCTGGTCGGCGAACTGCGTGACGCGGAGACCATTTCCATGGCCATGACCGCCGCCGAGACCGGCCACCTGGTGCTGGGCACCCTGCACACCACGGGCGCCGTGAAGACCATCGACCGCATCATCGACGCCCTGCCCGTCGAAGAGCGCGAACAGACCAAGAGCTTCCTGGCGCAGAGCCTGCTGGCGGTGATCACGCAGGTGCTGGTCAAGACTGCGGATGGTCGCGGCCGCAAGGCCATCTGCGAGGTCCTGGTCATGACCAAGGCGATTGCCAAGCTCATCCAGAGCGACCAGACGCACCAGGTACCCAGTCAACTTCAGACGGGGCGCGACCTGGGGATGCAGCTGCTCGACCAGTCGCTGTTGCAGGCGCTGAATGCCAAGGAAATCGACCCCGACGATGCCTATGCCTATGCCGCAGACAAACGCGCCTTCCAGAAGTTCGTGACCGATACCAGCATCCTGCCGAAGCTGGACCCCTCACAGACCCCACCGGGACTCTAGGACGCGGCCATGGCACGAATCGACGAGTACCTGCTTGAGGTGGTCCGCCGTCGCGGCTCGGACCTGCACTTCCTGGCCGGCGACCCGCCGCGCATCCGCCTGCATGGCGATCTTGCGCCGCTGCGCGGCGAGCCCCTGGACGCGAACCTGGTGCGCGAGGCGCTCTACGAGATCATGCCGAAGAAGGCCAGCG
>CANGFJ010000060.1 GCA_947453065.1 Pseudomonadota bacterium | reverse complement strand
TAAAGCTGTACGGCTCGGTCAGCGTCACCGGGTCGGTCACCGTCAGGACCAGTTCAAGCTCGCGCCCTTCCTTGATCTTGCGCAGGCGCTCCACGACATGCAGTTGGGCCGAATGCGAGGACCCCTCGTCATCGATGAAGGTCTTGTCGTTCAGGCCCTGGGTGTCGATGACCAGCGTGTCGCCTTCCCACTTGCCGACCGAGTCGCCCAGGTAGGTGGCCTTCAGGTTGGCCGGGTGCGGCTGGTCGAGCCGGATGCGGCGGATGTTGTGCGCCACTTCGTGCAGCAGGGTGACCTGCCCGGGCGTCTGGATGATGCGGATGGGGTAGGGGCTTTCCATGACGCGCGGCATGCCGTGCGGCTTGCAGTCCGTGGAGGCATCGGCCTCCGGCGAGCCACGGTTCTTGGCGCGGACGCGCCGCTCCAGAATGCGCATGTACTCGGGCTTCAGCGGCGGCGGGACGCCCGTGGCCGGACCCAGCAGGTATTCGTAACGGCTGATCCACCAGACCCCTTCGAGGTCGCGCGGGTCGGCATTGGGGGCCGGCGCACCCTTGGGCGCATCGGCCGAGACGCGGGCAATGGCCGGCGTCAGGGTCAGCAACGGGTCGTCGCTGTTGTTCAGTCGCATCGACGGGCGCTGCTGGGCAGAGCCTTCACTAGTGACTGCAAGCGCTGCAATGGCGGCCAGACCCAAAATGGTTTTGGACGTGGTCAAGTTGTTCCCCTGAAAATAGACGCTCAGGATCGAGTTGTCCTGATCAATACATCATAACCGTAACCCCGAATAAATCGGCGGTCGTCGCAACGCAAACGCCAGTTTGACCCGATCGTGCCGGTGGGTGTATCCCTGAGCCCGGCTACCGTTGCAGTATCAACGGCGACCGAATTACCCCACGGATGGAGCATCGAGCGAGTGACAAAGAAGCCCGGCAAGCGCAGCGAACTGCGCGCCGACGCGGCGGAAAACGCCCACATCGAAAAGACCTGGCACGTAACCGGTCGGACCCGGCTACGGAGGCCTTCCCGGGACTGGAAATACGTCGAGGAGCTGGCCTACCTACAGTCGGAACTGATCAAACTGCAGGAGTGGGTCCGCGTCAAAGGCCTCCGGGTGGCGGTGATCTTTGAAGGCCGCGATGCGGCCGGCAAGGGTGGGGTGATCAAGCGCATCACCGAAAGCCTCAATCCGCGCTTCTGCCGCATTGCCGCCCTCGGCACACCGAACGAGCGCGAACGCAGCCAGTGGTATTTCCAGCGCTATGCCCCGCACCTGCCCGCTGCGGGCGAGATCGTGCTGTTTGACCGCAGCTGGTACAACCGCGCCGGTGTCGAACGGGTCATGGGGTTCTGTACGGAAAGCGAGTACACAGAGTTCCTCCGCTCCTGTCCGCTCTTCGAGGAAATGCTGATCCGCTCCGGCATCATCCTGGTCAAGTACTGGTTCTCGGTGAGCGACGAGGAACAGGAAAAGCGTTTTCAGGAGCGCATCAGCAACCCCATCAAACGCTGGAAACTCAGCCCGATGGACCTGGAATCACGCAAGCACTGGGTCGAGTATTCCAAGGCGAAGGATGCCATGTTCAAAGCCACCGACCTGCCCGCAAGCCCCTGGTATGTCGTGGAATCGGACAACAAGAAGACCGCACGACTCAACTGCATCACGCACCTGCTCGGTCAGGTGCCCTACCCAGAGATGACACCCGTGCAAATCGAGGTGCCGCCGCGGCAGGACGACACCGGCTACAAGCGACCGAAACGTTCTACACAACGTTTCCTGCCGAAGGTGTACTGAACGCCGGGCCACCTCCCTAGGCGTGGCTTTCCGCCAGGAAATCCAGACGAACACAGGTCCCCGGACCTTGTGGCACTGCGCGGATCGTCAAGGTCGCCCGATGCTGGCGGGCAACATCCGCCACGATCGCCAGGCCCAGGCCGCTTCCGATCCCGCGCGAATTCACGCCGCGATAGAAGCGCCGCAGCACCGCGTCACGCTCCGCCGCCGCAATGCCCGTCCCCGCGTCCACGACTTCCAGGAACGCATGGCCACCCTCACTGCCCGTGCGCACGGTAACCGCACCTCCCGCAGGGGTATAGGTGATCGCATTCTCTATCAGGTTGCCCAGTGCCTCGGACAGCAACCAGGCAACGCCCGACACCACGGCGGGCTGCAGGTCCGCACCCAGGTCCACGCCGGCCGCGCTGGCCCGGTTGACGCCGTCGGCCACACTGGAGCCGGCAATTTCGGCGAGGTCCACGAGCCGGGTTTCAGAATAGGTATGCGCCCGGTGCTCGGCCCGGGCCAGTGACAGCAGTTGCCGCGTGGTGTGGGAGAGCTGTTGGGCAGCAGCCAGCGTCAGGGACAGGTGCTGGCGTTTCTCTGCGTCCTCTTCGGCCTCTACCATCAGCTCCAGCTGCGCCAGCACGCCGGCCAGCGGCGTACGCAACTGGTGGGCCGCGCTTTCGAGAAACTGCCGCTCTGCCTGCCGGCTTTCGCTGAGGGTAGCCAGCAGTTCATTCAGTTTTTTCACCACATTCTGCACTTCCACTGGCACCGTGCCACCCTGCAGTGGCGAGAGGTCTTCAACCGAGCGCTGCGCAATGGCGACGCCCAGTGACTGCAGCGGCCGCAGCGCAATGCGTACGCCAACCCACACACAACCCAGCACGGACAGTAGCTGCAACAGATCGGTCCACAATGCCGTGGACCACAGCCGCGAACGGATCTGCCCGCGCTTGTTCAGGGTTTCAGCAACAGTGACGCAGACCGTTCCCGCGAGCGTAGTGGCCCGGTAAGTGGCCGACCGGATCGCGTGGCCCTGGTATTCGGCCGTTTGATGGCGCGGATTCGGGCCCGCGCCTACCGCCTGCGGCAGTTCCGGATCGCCGGCCAGCAAGGACCCATCGGGCGCAGTGATCCGGTAGTACACGGTGTCGGCGATATCGGTGCGCAGGACATTCAGCGCTTCGGCCGGTACGTTGGCCTTGATCTGGCCATCGGCCTCCACCTGCAGGTTCAGCGCGAGCGCCAGGGCGGCATCCGAGAGGGCGTGGTCATACGCCTCGCGGATAGGGCCGACACTAGTGACCAGGTCGGCCACGGTGCCCACGAGCAGGGCGATGGCAACCGGCACGATCAGCAGCGCCAGCAGCCGCCTCCGGATCGAAGTCCGGGCCTCAGTCCTGCTTTTCATCGAACCGGTAGCCAAGTCCGCGGATGGCGTGGATCACGGCGCACGCGCTCAGCTTGGCGCGCAAACGTGATACATAGACCTCGATCGCATTGAGCGAGATTTCGTCGCCCCAGCTGGAGACGGCAGACAGCAACTTGTCTTTCGGGACGATATGCCCCGCGTTCAGCACCAGGCACTCGAGCACCGACCATTCCCGTTGCGTCAGTTCCAGCCCCTGGCCGTCCAGCATCACTTCCTTGCGCGCCAGGTCCAGGCTAAGCCGCCCCAGCGTGAGCCTGGTACTGGCGACGCCGTTGGCACGACGCAGCAGCGCGCGGCATCGAGCCAGCAGTTCCAGCACCTGGAAGGGCTTGGTGAGGTAGTCATCGGCGCCCAGGTCCAGCGCAGTGACGCGGTCCGTCAGACCATCCCGCGCCGTGAGCATGAGGACCGGCAGGTTACGGCCCTTGCGCCGCAATTCGCGCAGCAACTGCAGGCCGTCCTCGCGTGGCAGCCCGATATCGAGGATTACCAGGTCAAAACCCTCTGCGTGCAAGGCAGCCTTGGCCTGCTGGGCATTCTCAACCCGGTCTACCGCATAGCCATCGCGCACCAGCGCACGCTGGATCGCATCGCCAATGACCGGGTCATCTTCCACGATCAGGATTCTCATCGCCAGAGCATACCCGCGCATGCTCTGGCGTGTTCGCCCCGGGGCGTACTCAGTCCCACGCCTAGCCTCGGGCGTCCGGGCCGGCCACCTGGGCTTTCAGGCTTGCGGTCTGCGCTTGTGGCGCGGGCTGGGCGGCGACGACGACGCCAGCCGTCAGCACGGTCGCGCTAAGCGCCAGGACAAAGGTCAGTGATTTCCGGGTGATCGTAGTCATGATGAACTCCTGTCTCGATGGCAATGACCCGTCGATGGCGGCGAGTGGGTTCAGGTTGCACGCAAAAACTGACATCACGCTGACAAGGCAAAAAAAACCCGCAGTGTCGAGGGAGGTCGATCCTGCGGGCAAAAGTCGCCATGTTCTGGCGACGGGGGGAAGAGAGCGGTCAATGGTCACTGCGCCTGTCAGCACATGGTCAGCGATCCTGCACGCACACGCTGACGTGAACCTGACGAGCCCTGAATGCGTAAACTGCAGCCATGAACACCCTGCCTCCCTGCCCCCAGTGCGCCTCGACCCTCACCTATGAGGACGGCGCGAATTTCACCTGCCCGGAGTGTGGCCACGAATGGCCCCAGCAGGCTGCCGCCGAGGCCGCTGCCACCGAACGCGTGGTGCGCGATGCCTCGGGCAACGAACTGAAGGACGGCGACACCGTCACCGTCATCAAGGACCTCAAGGTCAAGGGCTCGTCGTCGGTCGTGAAAGTGGGCACGAAGGTGAAGAACATCCGCCTCGTCGAGGGCGACCATGACATCGACTGCCGCATCGAAGGCATCGGCGCCATGGGCCTGAAGTCGGAGTTCGTCAGGAAAGCCTAGACGCCGCCCGCGCCGCGCGCTGGCTGCGGCGCTCGGCGCGCTTGAGCCAGACGAAGGTGCCATAGCCAATGAGCATGGCCATGCAGAAGAACGCCCCATAGGCCAGGGGCCAGCGAATGCCCGAGGTCATCATCGAGAACTCGGACATCCCGCCGATACCGGCCAGGATGTTGATGGGCATGAACACGACGCTGACCACCGTCAGCTGGTTCACGCGCTTGTTCTGGTTGATGTTGATGAAGCCGATCGTGGCATCCATCAGGAAGTTGATCTTGTCGAACAGGAACGACGTGTGGTTGTTCAGCGATTCGACGTTGCGCAGGATCTGCTTGGCTTCCTGCAGCTGGTCAGCCGACAGCACCCGCGCGCGCATCAGGAAGGCGATGGCCCGCTGCGTGTCGAGGATGTTGCCGCGGATGCGGCCGTTCTGGTCTTCTTCTTCGGCGATGCTCGCCAGTGTCATGGCGGCCTGGTCATCGCTGACGTTCTCGCTGAGCACCAGCTTGCCGACCCGCCCGAGGGTTTCGTAGATCTTCTCCAGGCAATCGGCCGAGAACTCCACGTCGGCGCCATACAGGTCGAGCAGCACGTCCACGCCGTCCGACACATAGCCCGGCTGCGTCAGGGCACGGCGCCGCTGCAGGCGGAACACCGGCAGCTCCTCGTCGCGCAGCGTAAACAGCGTGCCCCGGTGCAGCAGGAAGGCCACCGGCACGCTGTGTGAATCGCCGCCGCTGTCGCGCAGGAAGTTCGACAACAGGTGGATGTCGTCGTTTTCTTCGACGTAGAAGCGGGCGCTGACCTCAAGGTCGGTTGAATCCTGGGGGTCGGGTAGTTCTACGTCGTAATACGAGCCGATGTAGGCGCGCTCCTGGCGCGTGGCGCTGACCAGGTCGATCCACAGCGGGTTGCGACCTTCCAGATCCTGGCGGCTCTGCACCGGCGTCTGCCGCAGCCTGCCATCAACCAGCTCGTACACACTGACGCGCGCACCCTCGAAAACAGGCTCCTGCCCCTCGGCCACCGCTTCGCGCAGCGCATCGGGCAGCTCCCAGAGCACATCGTTGGCGCGGTCTGCCGGGATGCCTTTCCACAGCAGCTTCGCGTCTTCGGTGTCCAGCTCCTCGAGCAGCGTGGCCAGTTCGGAGGGTGACCGGGCATGGATGAAGTTCTCCAGCTCTGCATCGTGCTGCTTGAGGAGCAGCGATTCGGCGACCTCGCGCTTGGCCATCTTCTGGTTATGCAGCAGCCCGACCACGCGGCGCTGGCGCTCCAGGATGTCTTTGAGTTTCTGGTTGGACATGGGCTTGCTGGAAATCCGGATCTGCGAGGGTTCGAACCAAGGACGCGGGATTATGGGTCCCCGGTACAGGCACGTATAGTTCGCCCCGGGGCAGCATGCCTTCCACTGTCGTTATTCCGCAGGTTCTCCGTGACACAGCGTTTTCCGCGACTCTTGCTCTCCTGGCTGCTCGCGCTCATGTCCTGGCCCCTGGCCAACGCCCAGTCACCCACCGCCGGCTCACCCTCCGAAGCGGGCCGCCGGGTCATCAAGTACCACCGCGAAGACGAAGACTGGCGCTGGCTTTCGCAGGGCACAAAGACGCCGGACGACTGGGACCGGTTCAAGTACATCCCCCTGGCCGGCGGCGCGTCGCTGGGCCTTGGCGCAGACCTGCGTACCTATGTGGAGCGCTTCCGCAACGAAGGCTTCGGCACCGGCCTGCGCAGCAACGAGTACCTGCAGACGCGCGCGCTGCTGCACGGTGACCTGCGCTTCAACGACCACTTCCGCCTCTTCACGCAGTTTGAGTATGCCGATGTGCCCGGCCGCGACGGCGGCCCGCGCCGCGTGATCGACCGCAACGACTTTGACCTCAACCAGCTGTTTGCCGAGGCCAGCATCGGCGACAGCCAGCTGCGACTCGGCCGGCAGGAGCTGCGCTTCGGTGCCATGCGTATGTTCGCCACGCGCGATGGCCCCCTGAACGCACGCCTGCCACTGGACGGCGCCCGCCTCATCGTCAAAAAGCCCTATGGCCGGCTCGACGCCTTCCTGATGCAGATCGTCGCCGTCGCCCCGGGCGCCTTCGATGACCACGCCAAGGGGCAGCCTTGGGTCTGGGGTGGCTATTTTGCGCTCACGCAGCCACACAGCGACCAGCCGGCCACCGAGCTCTATGCCGTTGGCTATGACGCGCGCCGCAACACCTACCAGGAAGGCACGGGCGTCGAGCGGCGGCGCACCTTGGGCGCCCGCGTCACCCTCAACCGCAGCGGCTGGGACCACGACTGGGAAGCCAACTACCAGTTCGGCCAGTTTGCCGGCGGCCCGATCAGGGCCTGGTCAGCCAACTGGGAAGGCGGCTATACCCTGCGCGACCCAGCCTGGAAGCCCCGCCTGGGCTGGCTGGCCAGCGTGAACAGCGGCGACCAGAAGGCCCACGATGGGCGGCTGGAAACCTACCGCCCTTTCGTCGCGCGCAACCCCTGGGCCCAGATGGTGCCCTTCGGCTTTCCGAACATCGAAGGCCTGCAGCTCAACGCCGGCGTGCAGCCCATCCCGTCACTCAAGCTGTCCGTACGCCATTTCTTCCTGCGCCGACAGAGCGCCGGCGATGGCACCTATGGCGGGAGCTTCGCCCTGCAGCGGCTCGCTGCACCCGGGCAGTCCCGCGACCTGGCCGGCATCAGCTCCGTGTTCGGCGAGTGGGACGTCGACCGGCACCTGCGACTGACGGCGGCCTATGACCATGCCGAGGCCGGCGGCTTCATCCGGCAGGGGCCCGGCAAGCGCGACACGGACTACCTGGCGTTGATTGCGCTGTACCGGTTCTGAAGTCAGCGCGGTGAATCCATCTGCAGGCTGTCATGCGAACTCGAACCGCCCGCATCCTTCCAGAGCTGCTGGTTGTTCTCTTCCATCCTTTGCATTTCAACGCGCGTGTAGCACTGTTCGGCCACACGGGCCCGCGAACCCGTCGGGTTGCGCACCTGGCAGAAGTACTCAACACCCCCACGCAGGGCGCGTGTGAACCCCGGGTAACCGGGCAGATTCCCCTGGCTACCTGTGGCCGCAGCCACGCCCTGAGCGCGCACGGTAGTAGGTGTCGCAGCGGGCCCTGTGGCTGCGCACGACGCCAGCGCCAGGGTGAGCACGAACAGTCCGACTGCCTTAACAGCATGGTTCCGATGTTTCACCTGCAACCCCCTTAACACTGACGTTATTCCAAGGATTATGAGGTCGAGTGCCAACTCAATCGGGCAGGGTGGCGACCGGCAGGCCGAGGTCTGCCACGCGGCTCACCGACCACTGCATCACCTGCAACGGCTCGGTGGAGGGCGCCAGTTCCACGGCTTCGTTGGGTGCCAGCCGCACCGCCGTCCAGGGCTTGAGCGCCTCGCTACCGATCCGACCCTGTCCCGACAGCACGAACAGCAGCCGCAGCGCCGGGGCCGCGGGCAGCGACAGGAGCGCGCCCGGCTGCAGCTGCCACGCATCGAGCGTGAGTCCCCGGTGCGGGAATACGCCGATCTCGCGACGCGCGATGCCGGCCTGCGTCGTGGGCCGCCAGGGCAGGGATTCCGGGCGCATCACGATGGGCGTGCTGTAGGCCGCCGGCGCATAGTCGAGCTCGCCACCGCGGACATGCAGCCAGATCGCCTCGTAGGCATCGTGGTTGCGCCGTCCTACGGCGACGTCCCGGTGGTAAACGCCGCCCTCGAAGCGACCTTCCTGCTCCAGCTCGATCCTCGCCTGCTTGACCCGATCGGGCCCGATGAAGCCCTGGCCACTGGCGCCACCGAACTGCAGCAGCAGCACCATGCGGTCGTCGCCGCCTTCCTGCGGACCATAGTGGGCGCTCTCGGGAAAGTAGCCGAGTTCGCCGCCCCTGACGTAGAGACCCTTGGCGATCGGGATGCGTCCCTCAAGGCTGTAGCGGATCTGGTCCCAGGGATGACGGTGGCGGGGCGAGAAGAACGTGCGGGGCTCTTTGGACATCACCAGCATGTAGTTGTCGGGACTGTCCTCCTCTCCCTCGAACAGGCGCTTGTGCGCAACATCACCGCCGGCACGCTGCGCGACGAGACTCTCGCCCCAGGGCATCTGAGCGGTGTGCAGGATGTCCATCGGATCAGCTCCGCGCGCGCAGCGCTTCACGCGCCGCGATGCGTCCGAAGGTCAGCGCGCGCAGCACCGATGTGCCGGCCGGGTATTCCTTGTAGTAGAGGCCCGTGACCTCGCCCGCTGCATAGAGTCCTTCGATCGCGCTGCCGTCGCGACGCAGAACACGCGCCTGCGCATCGCTGCGGATGCCACCGAAGGTAAAGGTGATCGCGCAGGTCAGCGGATAGGCGATAAAGGGGCCCTGCTGGATCGGCGTGGCCCAGTTCGACTTCTCCGGCGACAACCCGCGCGTGCACTTGCCGTCGCGGATGCGCCGGTCGGTCTCGCCCGGCTGGATGGCCGCGTTGTACTGCCCGACGGTCGACACGAGCGCATCGGCCGGCAGGCCCAGCGAGAGAGCGAGCGCCTCGAGCGTCGGGGCTTCGACCGGCGGCAGGTCCGACAGGATGATCGCGGCGATGTTCGGCCAGTCGAGGATGGCTTTCTCCGCGATGAAGAAGGCTTTCTGGTCCTGGCGCGCCCAGATCTCGTAACCCAGCTGCTCGAAGGTCGAATCGAAACTGTCGGCGCCCTCGTCGAAGAAGCGCTGCGCCTTGTCGTTGACCACGATGCCATACGGATAAGCGTAGACCACCGCATCTGGCTTGGAGGAACGCGTGTCGACGGGCTCGCCATGGAACATGTCGAATTGCCCGGCCACGTCGCCGCCCAGCGGCTGCGTCAACCGCAGACCATCTCCGCGGTTGTTGACGAGCGTCGGTGCGATGACTGGCAAGGCCGTGGCGCGCTCACCGAGATGCTCGACGAGCAGGTCCTTGGCCCCTTCGAAGCCTCCGCAGGCCAGCACCACGGCCCGGGCCGTGAGCAGCGCCGACCCTGTGGCCGTGCGGACCTGCACACCGGTGACCTTACCCGCACCGTCCGTCTGCAGCGCGACGGCTTCGGTTTCGTAGTGGATGGCCGCGTTCGGCAGGGCATCGATGGCAGCGGCAAGGGTGTCGACTATCGCGACGCCACCGGGGACCGGCATCGCCAGGCCTCCGCCGGTGTTGCGGTTGGCGAGGGATTGCTCGAAGTAGACCCAGGGGACGCCATGTCTATCGAGAAAGCCGAAGGTGGCCGGCACCTCGCTGGCATAGACGCGGCAGTACTCCAGGTCCGCCTTGCCACCACTCACGCGCTGCATGAGGGGGATGAACGCGGGATCGAGCTGCCGGTCCGCGGTGACGCGGAACCAGCTGCTGGTCCAGCGCGTGGCGCCGCCACGGCCCTCGCGCGTCGCGCGTTCCAGCACAGCGATCCTGGCTTCCGGTCCGGCCAGATCCGCATAGGCAACGGCCGCGGCCAGGCCACCCGCGCCGCAGCCGATCACGACAAGGTCATAGTCCATGGCGATCCCCCATCGGGCCGGTCGCGAATTCGACCGGGTTACCCAAATCGATCCAGACGCTCTTGGTCTCGGTGTAGGCCTCGAGCGCCGCAGCGCCCATCTCCCTGCCGATGCCACTCTGCCCATACCCACCGAATGGGAGTGTGTGGCCGATGATGCGGTAGTTGTTGACCCAGATCGTACCAGCGCGGAGCTGATGGATCATGCGGTGAGCCAGGCGCAGGTCCTCGGTCCAGACACCCGCCGCAAGGCCGTAGCGCGTGTCGTTGGCCATCGCAACGGCCTGCTCCTCCGAGTCGAAGCGCATCACCACGGCGACGGGGCCGAAAATCTCCTCGCGCGCCAGGCGACTGTCCGGCGACACGTCGGCATAGACGGTCGGCGCGACGAAATAGCCCTGGCGCGGCAGGCGCTGACCGCCAACCAGGCAGCGCAGGCGCTCTGCCCTCGCGATCTCGAAGTAGCCGAGTACCTTGTCGAGCTGCGCGCGCGAGGCGAGCGGACCGAGCTGCGTCGCCGGATCGAGTGGATCGCCTGCGATCAGACGACTGCCGCGCTCGGCAAGTGCCTCGCAGACCCGGTCGAAGAGCGTCGAGTGCACCAGCACCCGGGAACCGGCCATGCAGCTCTGCCCGGAGGCCGCGAAGATGCCGGCCATGACGCCATTGATCGCACGGTCCAGGTCAGCGTCAGCAAACAGGATATTGGGCGACTTGCCGCCCAACTCGAGCGTCACGCGTGCGGTGTGGCCTGCGGCCTGGGCGGCGATAGCCTGGCCCGTGGTCGTCGATCCCGTGAAAGCGACCTTCGCGACGAGCGGATGCGCCACCAGCGCAGCACCCGTGCGCGCGGCACCGGTCACCACGTTGACGACACCGGCAGGGATGCCGGCTTCGAGAGCCAGTTCTGCGAGCATCAGCGTCGAAGTCGGCGTCACTTCCGAGGGCTTGATGACGACGGTGTTTCCGGCGGCCAGTGCCGGGAACAGCTTCCATGCCAGCAATCCCAGGGGCGTGTTCCACGGGGTAATGGCAGCGACGACGCCCATCGGCTCGCGCAGCGTGAAGGTCGTGAACCCGGGCCGCGAGGGTGGCACGCTGGCCCCCTGCAGTGTCTCGGCAAGACCGGCGAAGAAGCGACAATCACCCGCCACGGCTGCCATGCCAGGGCGCATTTCGCTGATGAGCTTGCCGTTCTCGAAGATCTGCTGCTGGACAAGCGCCGGGGCGTCCCGCTCCAGCAGATCTGCCAGCTGCAGCAGCCTGCGGGCACGCTCGCCGGCCAGCAGACCAGACCATCGTCGGTCGATGAAGGCGGCGTGTGCCGAGACCACCGCCGCATCGACGTCGGCCGGGCCCGCGTCGGCGACCTCACCCCAGTCTTGCTCCAGGTAGGGGTCGTGCGCAGCGAACCGCGCACCGTCGCGCGCAGAGACCCAACGTCCGTCGATCAACAACGGAAAGTCCGCTCCCCCGTCGCCCGTGGTGCGCAGCGTTGAGCGTGGTTGAGCACGCATGCCTTCCCCCTTCCCGGATCCAGTGTGCCCGAAGCCTACCGCAGGGCGCACCGCGGGGAGGGGTCAATTCGCCTCACGCTGTGCCAAGATGGGCTGAAAAGCCGACGGGGACACTGTTCATGAAGTCGATGCTGCGAGTGGCCGCGTGCCTGCTGGGACTGAGCGGTAGCTGCATGGCGCAGCAGCTGCCGGACATCGGTTTTAGAAGCGTGGGCCGCGCCGCACCGCTGCTGGATGATGTCACCGTGCGCGAGCCGGTCGGTGCAATCCGCCAGCGCGATGGCGTGGTCATCGTCGCAGCGCCGGCAGGCCAGGTGCCGCCGGGGGTGACGCCGCTCGCGCGGGACCTGTTCACGACGACAGACTTTTATGCAGACCGTGAGCTGTGGACAGACCCGCGCTACTTCCGCTGCAACAGCCCGATCGCCATCGAGAACCTGTGGAACGGAGCCAACCGGGGGCTCATCGGCAAGAACCCGCCCGCCTCGGCGCCCTGGGGTTACTGCGACCGCGACCTGCCGCGACGTTCCCTCGTCAGCCCCTATCCGTTCCGCACGGCGCAGGCGCACTACGAGGCGCTGCTCGCGGAGACGCGCGGCCGCGGTGGGCCAACGCGGCACACGCCAGCCACGCTGCCGCACGAGTGGAACGGCGTCTACCGCCAGCCGCGCGCCACGCCGCGCAACGACAGCTGGATCACGATGCGCCACGTGCAGGTGCCGACGGTGCTGTCGCTGCTCACCGAGACCTACCGCAGGTGGATGGTGCAGGAGACCTACCACCACGGGCACACCAACAAGCCGATGTGGCCCGCGCAGTTCTGCTGGCCCGAAGGCTTCATGCGTCGCTGGCATGAATGGGGTGCCTATGACCGCCAGGTGATGGTGACGCCGCAGATGGTTCAGATCTACATGAGCGGTGCCGATAATTTCATCACCAACATCCACGTCGGCCGCTCGTTCCGCATGGACGGCCCCGTGCCGCGGCTGGGCGAGCAGGTGCCGCGGTGGTACGGCGAGACCATCGGCTTCTGGGACCAGGACACACTGATCACCTGGACCTCCAACATCCAGCCCTGGACCTCGCACACGACCTTCGAGCACTCGGGCAAGATGCAGTCGATCGAGATCTACACGCCGTTGCACGACGCACAGGGCCGGTTCACCGGCCTGAGTCACGAGGCCATCCTCTACGATCCCGAAGCCCTGGTGGAGCCGATCCGCATCGTCGAGCGGATGGACAAGCGGGCCGACTTCGCCGATGCCGACGTGAATCCGATCGCCTTCGTCGATTGCATCCAGACGCTCTATCCAGTCAACGGCGTGGTCACGCCGCTCACGCCGGGTCGCGTGGTCGATTTCGAAGTTCCCGACATGTATGGAAGGCCTTGGGCCCGTATTTGGGAAAAGTACTGGGAGCAGGGCATGAAACAGCCCGAGGAAGAGGACCTGTTCGACCTTGGCAAGGAGTCCCGCTAATGAAGAAGTCGGTAATGATGCTGATCGCGCTGTGCGCGCTGGCCACCAGTCCCGGGTTGCAGGCTGATGCGGCGCAGTCCGCGGCAGAGCGGCTGCTCGCGCAGACCGTCGCGGCGATGGGAGGGCGCGACAGGCTGCTGGGTGTCGACACGCTCGTCTATACCGGATTCGGCCAGGACGCCTACATGGATGGCGGCGGCAACATCACTGCCGAGCGCAACGTGCCAACCAAGTGGCGCGCGATTGCCGATGCCCAACGCAGCATCGATCTGAAGGCACGGCGTGCGCTGCTGCAGCAGCGGCGCGCACCGATGTTTCCGTTCGCAGCGCCGTTCGGCTTGAACTGGAACCGCAGCACCGCTCAGCAGGCGAGCGCGGAGCTGCTCGATCATCCCCTGCCTGCCGTGCGCGCAGCCCTGGATCCGGCAGCCCGCCTGGGCGGCGTCGGAGTCGAGGAAGGCCTGCCAGTCCTGCAGTTCACCACCGCCGACGGCATTGCCGTGTCGATGGGCATCGATCCCGTCACTAGCCTGCCCGCCTGGACGCGGCGCGTCGTGTCGCATGCCAACCTGGGCGACGTGGCCGTCACCGCCTTCTTTACCGGCTATGTGCCGCAGGACGGTGTGATGCTGCCTTATGGGCTGATGAACCGCATTGACTGGCGCAACCAGGTGACGCTGATGTTCCAGGTCGATGCCTATCGGCTGAACCTGCC
>CANGFJ010000059.1 GCA_947453065.1 Pseudomonadota bacterium | reverse complement strand
CCTTGCAGGGTCCGCCGGACGAGAACTACCGCCGCCTCTGGTCCTGGTCCACGGAGAGTCCGCAGGATTTCTGGCCCGCTGTCTGGGACTTCGCAGCCGTAAAGGGTGAACGGGGCCGCAACCCTGCCTTGCAGTTCGGCGCTCGCATGCAGGACGCACGCTGGTTCGACGGCGCCCGGCTCAACTACGCAGAAAACCTGCTGGCGGGGCCAGATGACGCGGTAGCGATCTACTTTGCGAATGAATCCGGCGACCAAGGGCGCCTCAGCTACGGCGAACTCAGGACGAGCGTGGCACGCGTGGCCGCTGGGCTTTCCCATGCCGGCGTGGGTGTCGGCGACGTGGTGGCCGGATACCTGCCCAATATCCCCGAAGCGGTCATCGCCATGCTGGCCACCGCCAGCCTGGGAGCGGTCTGGACTTCTACTTCCCCGGATTTTGGCCTCGAAGGCGTTTTGGATCGATTCGGGCAGACGTCACCGAAGGTGCTGTTCACGGCCGATGGGTATCGGTACGCCGGCAAGCGGCACCACTGCCTGCCAGTGGTCGAAGCGCTGGTCGCGAAGGTCACATCCATCGTGCGCACGGTCGTCATTCCAAGCCTGGACCCTACGCCGAACCTTCAAGGTCTCCCCAACGCTCAACTGCTGGCTGACTTCGAAATGCCGGCGACCTCGCTGCAGTGTCACCGCGTCCCGTTCGCCGCGCCGCTCTTCGTGATGTACAGCTCCGGAACAACGGGCCGACCCAAATGCATTGTGCACGGTGTCGGCGGCACCTTGCTCCAGCACCGCAAGGAACACCTGCTGCACGCAGACCTGCGGCCCGCAGACCGCTTGTTCTTCTTCACCACCTGCGGCTGGATGATGTGGAATTGGCTGGTATCCGCGCTGGCGGGTGGCTCTGCAATCGTGCTGTTCGACGGGTCGCCGATGCACCCGGGACCAGCGGTGCTCTGGGATCTCGTCGACGCTGTCGGCATCACGCATTTCGGTACCAGTCCGCGCTATCTCGCTGCGCTGGAGAAAGCGGGCTATCACCCGCGGGACCATCACAGCCTCGCCTCCCTGCGCAGCGTCCTCTCCACGGGCTCGCCCCTGAGTCCTGTTCAGTTCGACTACGTCTATCAGCACGTCAAGCAGGACCAGCTGCTGGCCTCGATCTCCGGCGGCACTGACATCCTGTCGTGCTTTTGCCTGGGCGTGCCCTGGCTGCCGGTGCGACGGGGCCAGATCCAGGGCCCGGGCTTGGGCATGGCGGTAGAGATCTGGAGCGACGCAGGCCAGCGCATTTCCGGGCAGGCCGGTGAACTTGTCTGCACCAAGCCGTTCCCCTCGATGCCCGTGGGTTTCTGGAACGATGTCGATGGCGCCAAGTATCACGCCGCGTACTTCGAACGTTTCCCCGGCGTCTGGCACCACGGGGATCGCGTCATCGAGACGCCCGAGCTCGGCTATGTGTTTCTGGGTCGCTCGGACGCGGTCCTCAATCCTGGCGGGGTGCGCATTGGCACCGCAGAAATCTATCGCCAGCTAGAGAAACTCGACGAAGTGCTAGAGGCCTTGGCCATTGGCCAGACCTGCACGGACGCCAGCGGCGTGACGGACGAGCGGATCGTGCTCTTCTTGCGCCTGAGGGAAGGCGTGCCGCTCGACGATACCTTGCAGGCCAGCGTCCGCCGGGTCATCCGCGACAACACGACACCCCGCCACGTGCCGGCCCGTATCGTCGCGGTGCCCGAGCTCCCCCGCACCCGCAGCGGCAAGATCGTGGAGATCGCCGTGAAGCGGGTCGTGCACGGCCTGCCCGTCGACAACCTCGACGCGCTGGAAAACCCCGCTGCACTGGACTATTTCCGCAATCTGCCGCAGCTGCAAACCTAGCACCGCCAAGAGCACCTTCGAATGAACCCTGACATCGTCATCGTGGCCGCCACCCGGACGCCCATCGGCAGCTTCCAGGGTTCCCTGGCCAGCGTACCGGCGGTTCAATTGGGCGCAGCCGTCATCCGTGCCCTGCTGGCCCACACGCAGCTGGACCCTGCACAGGTCGATGAAGTCATCATGGGCCACGTGCTGACGGCGGGGCTGGGGCAGAACACGGCCAGACAAGCGGCAGTGGCAGCAGGACTCCCGTTCGAGGTTCCGGCCTTCACGGTCAACAAGGTCTGCGGTTCCGGTTTGAAAGCCGTTGCACTGGCGGCACAAAGTATCCGCGGTGGGGATGCCGAGATCGTTATCGCCGGTGGCATGGAGAGCATGAGTCAGGCGCCGCACTTGCTGCCCGGGTCCCGAAGCGGCCTGCGTCTGGGCGATGCGCAGTTGATTGATTCGCTGGTGCGCGACGGCCTGTGGGACGCCTTCAACCAGTGCCACATGGGCCGCACGGCAGAAAACCTGGCCACCCGCCATGACATCTCGCGGGAGCGCATGGACGCTTATGCCGCAACGTCGCAGGCTCGTGCAGCAGCGGCACAACGCAGTGGTCGGTTCGAGGCTGAGATCACCGCCGTTGAGGTGCCGCAGCGCAAGGGTCTTCCCCAGCCCTTTTCACGTGATGAACAACTGCGACCCGACACCGATAGTCAGACCCTGGCCACGTTGAAGCCGGCTTTCGCTGCGCAGGGACGGGTGACTGCCGGCAACGCGTCCAGCCTCAATGATGGCGCAGCAGCCGTTCTCGTCCTGAGTGCGGTCCGCGCAGCCAAGCTGGGCCTGCCGGTCCTGGCACGCATTGCCGCCTACGCAAGCGCCGGCGTGGACCCCGCATTCATGGGTGAGGGACCCATCCCCGCAAGCCGAAGCTGTCTGGCGAAAGCCGGCTGGACCATGGATTCGCTCGACCTGATCGAGGCCAACGAAGCCTTTGCCGTTCAGTCGCTGGTGGTCGCCGACCAGTTGGGCCTGAATCCCGACATCGTCAACGTCAACGGCGGCGCCATTGCCCTGGGCCACCCCATCGGCGCCTCCGGCTGCCGCATCCTCGTGACACTGCTGCATGAGATGGCCCGGCGCAGTGCCCACCGCGGATTGGTGACGCTGTGCATCGGCGGAGGACAGGGCATCGCGATGGCCCTGGAGCGCTAGTTCAGCCCTACCCCTGTCGGGCGCAGTCGTTCAGGGCCAGTCAGCTGAGCGAACCGGCCGGCGGATAGCGCGGCAGGGCGAGAAAGCCTGCGCAGGTCAGCACCAGGCCGACGCTGCTGGCTATCAAGGCCGCCGAGTAGCTGCCCGTGGCGTCCCGCGCTGCGCCACTCAGGAACATGGTCAAGCCCCCTGTGGCACCCACGAGGCACATCGCAATCGCGACACGCGGCGCAAAGACGCGATCGAGCAGCAGCCCCACGACCACCCGGCTGACGATGACGGCGAGCCCGATCTCACCGGCAATGCGCCCTGCTGAAACGGGGTCAAGACCTGCATCAATCAGCATTGGGACGAAGTGTGGCAACAAACCGCCGAACGACAGTGACATGGCAGCAAACGTACCCGCCAGGATCCAGAAAGTGCGGGAGCGCAGCCACTCTCAGTGGGCCGATGACCCCCTGGGCGACAGCGCAGCGCGGGCTTCGGACACGACCGGACTGCGCGGGAAGATAAAACTGGTCAAGACGGCACCCAGCAACGGAATGGTGGCTAATGCCAGGTACCCCGTACGCCACCCTCGCATCGCAATGACAACGGCCAGGATCGGAGGCAGCACCGCCGCCGAAAGCCCAATGCCAGTCATCGTCAGGCCCAGCGCCAAACCCCGCCTCTTCGTGAACGTAGCGCCGATGAATTTCGTGTAAGCAATTGGGCCCGATGCGGCACCACAGAGGGCCACGAGGGACTGAAGGACCAGATATCCCTGGACGGAACCGACGAACACGCCGAGGCAGACAAAGCCTCCGCTCAGCATCAGGAGGCCCGCGATCGAGAGGACACGCGGGCCGAATCGGTCGACAGCCCAGCCTACAAATGGGTTGGCCGCGGCGAGCGCCAGCGTGACACACAGAACGCCCAGCCCGAACTGCGCCCGCGTGAGGCCGAATTCCTGGGTCAGTCCCGCCACGAACAGTCCGTTGGTGTAGAGGAGCACGGCGGAAATCCCTGTCGCGCTGCCGACGATTGCCCCTGCCAGTACGCGGCGCCAACTGTGGTCCATCGGTCTGACCCTTCACGTTGTGAGGGCGGCACCCTACCCCATTCTGGCCCGACGCCACCACAGCACGCCGATCGCCGCCGACAGCCCCAGCCCGAATACCATCGCGGTCCCCCGCACGCCCACGCCGGCGTGAGCAGCAATCGTGTAAAGGCCTGTCATCACCAGCATGAAGGCGTTGTCCCCCAGGTTCTGCAGGGCAATCGCGGTGCCCGCCCCCACGGTCTCGTGCCCACGCCTCTGCAGCAGCGCATTCAGGGGCACGACGTAGAAGCCACCGCAGGCGCCCAGCACCAGCATCAGGGCAAACGCCACACCGAGGCTCCCGGTGCCCGCCAGCAGGCACAGCGCGAGGCCAATCAACAGGCCTGCCGGCATCGCCCGGTCAGCGCGTTCCACGGTGATGAAACGCGCGGCCAGCAACGCGCCAACCACGATGCCGACAGCCACCATTCCCGTGAGATAGGCCGGCATCCGATTGGTGGTAATGCCCAGCGCAACGGGCACCCAGGCCACCAGCAGGAAGCGCATCGTCGAGGCGCCTCCCCAGAACAGGCTGGTGCCGATGACACTGAAGCGGGCGTCGGGCACCCGCCATAGCCTGCGACAGGCGGCGATAAAGCCACGCGAGAGCGACAACAGCGAGAGGCTGGCCAGGGTGCGCTCCCCCGTCCCGCGGGGAATCAGCAGAGTGGCCGCGGCCGCAGCGCCATAGCAGGCGACCACCAGCACCAGGGTGCCGTGTACGTTCCAGTCTGCCAGCGTTCCGCCGGCCACTGCGCCGATCAGAATCGCCGCAATCGTCGAGGATTCCATCCAGCTGTTGGCCTTCACCAGCTGTGTGGGTGTGACGAGCTCGGTGAGGATGCCGTACTTGGCGGGTGAATAGCCGGCGGCACCCAGTCCCACGAGTCCATAGGCGAGAAAGGGATTGACGCCGAGCACCATGCCAGCTGTTCCGATGCATTTGATGCCATTGCAGATCAGCATCACGCGCCCCTTGGGCAGCGCGTCCGAGAACGGCCCGGCGAACGGCGCAAGCACGATGTAAGCCGCGACAAAAAACTCCTGCAGCAGCGGCACGGTCCAAGCCGCGTAGTGATCGCTCTTGAGCACGGCCAGCGCGCCAAACAGCAAGGCATTGTCCGCGATCGCTGACAGGAACTGGGCACCCAGCACCGCCAAAATGGCGCGGGTCCAGAACATGCCAGCGGCTAGAGATGCAGCCAGTACACGGGCCACACGGCGGACAGGACCAGCGTGCCCTGAAGCGCCAGGACCAGTCCTGCTGATCGGGGATCACGCGGCAGCCACTTGAGGGCAAAGAAAGCGATCAGGGGGAGTTGGCCAAGGACCAACCACTGCCAGAGGTGGCCGGGTGCCCGGGCATCGAGCTCTACATCAGTAGCCAGGATGCCCACCTGCAGCAACACGGCCGCCAACGCCCCGAACGACAGGACGAGCGGCAGAAAGGCGCTGGGGCATTTGATCAGCGACAGAATCGGCATCGGCTGAGACTGCCGGCTCCCCTCGATGCGGGGAATAGGTACTCGCCGACGCCGCGGTTAGGCATCCCGCAGGAAATTGGACCCCGGGTTCATGAACTCAAAGGCATGCAGGCCGAATTCCTCGGCCAGGTCTGTGCAGACCGCAATGCCCCGGACACTATTGCCCCGCTCATCCAACCGCGGCGAATACACCGAGATGCCCAGCTGGCGATTGATGACCGCCATGATGCCCCCGGCCACACCGCTCTTGGCAGGCACCCCCACGCGATAGGCCCACTCCCCGGAATAGTCATACATCCCGCAGGTGAACATGGCGGCCATGGCATCCCGCACATAGGTCAGCGCGAACGCCTCCTTGCCTGACATGGGGTTCTCACCCAGGTTAGCCACCGTCGCGGCAATCATGGCCAGATCGCGACTGTTCACCAGCACGGAACACTGGCTGAAATACTGGTGCAGCGTGTGATCGATCTGCTCATCGATCACGTCAAAATTGTGCAGCAGGTAGGCGATGGCGCGGTTTCTGCTTCCGGTCATGGACTCTGAATCGCGCACTCGCTCATCAATGCGCAGCTCCCGACCGACGGCAATGGCCAGCCGCTGCAGCAGCGCAGCGACACCTGCCTCGGGCGACGCCCCCTTGATCAGGGACGCCACGGCGATGGCGCCGGCGTTGACCATGGGGTTGTACGGCAGGCGGGTACGCGGATTGAGCTCGACCGAATTGAAGGCGTCGCCGCTGGGCTCTACGCCCACATGCGACAGGGTCTTCTCACGCCCGTGGATCTCCAGGGCAACCAGGAAAGCCAGCGGCTTGATGATCGACTGGATCGTGAACTCGTGCTGGCTGTCGCCGACCGAGAACTCCTGGCCGTCCACGGTGACGACGCTGATCGCAAAATGATCCGGGTTCGCCTTGCCGAGCTCGGGAATGTAGCTGGCGACATTCCCTCCATTGTTACCGCGATGTTTTTCGTATAGATCGCCGATACAACGTTTGAGTTCGGAAATGTCGTACATGCCAAGCGCTCTTTCAACTGTGCTGCGCGA
The DNA here is from genome assembly GCA_947453065.1 of Pseudomonadota bacterium. Taxonomy (GTDB): domain Bacteria; phylum Pseudomonadota; class Gammaproteobacteria; order Steroidobacterales; family Steroidobacteraceae; genus ZC4RG30. Next base: position 7,427 of record CANGFJ010000059.1, on the reverse strand, counting down.
TGGTAGCAGGACAGCTAGTGCGGGAAGGGATCCGAGAACTTGGGGTCTGCCAGCAAGGCCGTGTCCGTCAGCGTCCCCAGGAACGCCTCCAGTGCCAGTTTTTCGGTCTCGGTCAGGTTCAGGCGTTTGACGGTGCCATCGGGGGCACGCAGGCCCGGTGCAAGCGTGGCGCTGTCCTGCACGCCCGAGTCATAGTGGTCGATCACCTGACGCAGCGTGGTGAACCGGCCATCGTGCATGTAGGGCGGACGCACGGCGATGTTGCGCAGTGACGGGGCCTTGAAGCGACCACCGCCCGCACCCACGTCGGTGATCACGGCATCAAGCCCATTGTTCTTGGCGCTGTCGCTGATGTGGGCAACGGTGCCATGGCAGGCGTTGCAGCGGCCCACCCCTTCGAACAGCTGGCGGCCCTGTTCTTCCTGCGCGGTGAAGGTGGCGGCGAAATTCGGCGCTCCATTCGTGAAGGCCTGGTCGTACTTGGCGCGGTACGACAGGATGGCGCGTACATACTGGGCCAGTGCCTTGGCGATACGGTCACTGGTAACCTGGGAATCGCCAAATGCAGCGGTGAACAAGGGGCCGTAGAACGACACCGCGGACAGCTTGGTCACCAACTGGGTGAGGCTGTTGCCCATCTCGACGCTGTTCTGGATGGGCTGCAGCACCTGGATCTCGGCGGTTGCCGCCCGCTCATCCCAGAAGAACTTGCCGGGCTGGTAGTAGCGCGCATTGGCCAAGCCCATGGCATGGCGGGTCGTCAGGCCACCCTGGAAGCCGATGCTCAAGCGCTGTGCGTCGGAAAATCCATGCGCCTGCTGATGACAGGACCCGCAGGAGACCGTGTCGTTGATCGAAAGACGCTTGTCGTAGAACAGCACGCGACCCAGCGTGGCGCCCGCATTGGTCACCGCATTGTCGATGGGCGTGTTGTCTGCGCCAGCCGGATTACCCGGGGCTGCAGTGAACTGTCGTGGCAGGTTGATGCTGGCATCTGCATACAAGAACGCAGTGGCCGGCAGCGTTGGCACGAGCGGCGCAGGCTGCACTGTCACGCTGAAACTGTTGCTGACCGTGCCGCCGCGACCGTCATCGGCCGTGATGGTCACCGTATAGGTGGCGGCTGTGGTGGGCGTGCCGCTCACCGTGGCCGTTGCGGCAGTCAGGCCGCTGCCAGTGGGGGCGATCGTCACGCGGTAACTGAGCGTGTCGCCATCCGGATCGGTGAACGCAGCACCGGCCTTGCTGGCGTCGTACTGGAACGCGACGCCCACAGTAGCCGTCTGGCTGGTGTTGGCACTGGCCACCACGGGCACGCGGTTCGCCGCGGCCACCTGGATGCTGAAGCTGTTGCTGACGGTGCCGCCGTGACCGTCATCGGCCGTCACGGTAACGGCGTACGCACCGGCCGTGGTCGGTGTGCCACTGATCGTTGCGCCGGTGGCTGCAAGGCCGCCGCCCGCGGGTGCAATCGTCGTGCGGTAAGTCAGTGTGTCGCCATCGGCATCCGTGAAGGCGGTGCCGGCTTTCGTTGCGTCGTACTGGAAGGCCACGCCGACGGTTGCCGCCTGCGTCGCATTGGCACTGGCCACTACGGGGGCACGGTTCTGTGTGACAGGTGCTGCCACCACGGGTGCCGAGGCCGCGACCGATGTGCTGTCTCCCCCGCCACCGCAGCCTGCCAGTGACAGCGCTGCGCAGGCGATGCCAAGGTGCCAGGCCGAACGCAGAACCCCATTCTCTGTGATCATCTCAGAATCCCCGGGGTCGCCGACCCGCAGCTGCCATCCATGGTGCAGCGCAGATAGTTGGCATTGGGCCAGAAGTCCGTCAACGGCAGATTCCAAGCGGGTGAACTGCATCACAGTCCAGACACCACCAGAGCGATTATGTCGCGTCGCCTAGACCACGCGATGCAGGGGTGTGCTGCCGGCGAAATGGTCACTGAGGCTCTGGACCACCATGCGTCCCATGCGCGCGCGCGTTTCGCGGGTGGCGGTTCCCAGGTGCGGTGTCAGCAACACCTTGTCGTTGGCGAGCAGTTCAGGTGGTACCTGCGGCTGGTGTTCCAGGACGTCTAGCGCTGCGCTGCCAAGCAGTCCGCTGTCCAGGGCGGCAATCAGTGCTGCGGTGTCCACCACCGAGCCACGCGCCACGTTGATCAGTACACCTGCTGGACCGAGCGCGGTCAGCACCGGTGCATTGATCAGGTGCCGGGTCGCCGCACCGCCCGTGCAGGCAACCACCAGCACGTCAGACTCGCGCGCCAGTTGCACCAGATCTGCCACATAGTCCTGCGGCACATCAGGCTTGGGCTGGGGGCCATGCCATTTCACTGTCATCCGGAAGGCTTCGGCACGCTGTGCCACGGCGCGGCCGATGGCGCCCATGCCCACGATGCCCACCGTCTTGCCCGTGAGCGAGCGAGCCAGCGGATAAGGGCCCTTGGCCCACTCCCCTGCCAGCACATAACGGTTAGCGGCCGTAACCTGTCGCAGGCGATCGATCAGCAGGGCCAGGGCCAGATCGGCCACATCGTCGGCAATGACCCCCGGCGTGTTGGTCACCACCAGATTCCGCGCCCTCGCCGCCTCCAGATCCAGCGCGTCGAGGCCAATGCCCAGGCTGGCAATGAGTTCCAGATTGGGGAACTGATCCATCAACGCCGCATCGGCACCGCGAATGCCATTGGTCACCAGGGCCCGAACGCGCGCCCGCTGGCTTGCGTCGAGTGGCTGATCCCCCAGGTGCAGGACAACGGGTGCGTCGTGCAGTGCCGCCAGTTCAGGCGGCAACCGGAACGCGACAAAGACTTCAGGAAGGGTGCTCATTCGGCCTGCTCATAAGGCCAGTCCACCGCGCCGGAGTGCGTGACCGCGCCGCCACGCGCCGCTCCAACGACCTTCTCGTATTTCTCCAGCACCCCGCCCAGACGTCTGCGGGCGACGGGCTGCCACTGCGCACGACGTGCCTGCAGCACTTCCTCCGTGACGCGCAGCGCAAGCAGGCCGGTGGCCGCATCGATCTCGATGACATCGCCATCCTGCACCAGGGCGATCGGGCCACCCACTGCGGCTTCGGGCCCGGCATAGCCGATGCACAGCCCCCGCGTGGCACCCGAGAACCGTCCATCAGTCAGCAGGGCCACCTTCTCGCCCATGCCCTGACCGTAGATCGCTGCGGTGACACTGAGCATCTCCCGCATGCCCGGTCCGCCCCGTGGACCTTCGTTGCGGATGACCAGCACATCGCCCTCGAGATAGGCCCGCGCGCTGACCGCCTGCATGCACGCTTCTTCGTTCTCGAACACACGGGCCGGCCCGGTGAACTGCAGCGACTTCAGTCCTGCGGTCTTGATCAGTGCGCCTTCCGGCGCCAGGTTGCCCTTGAGCACCTGCACGCCACCGGTCTCGCTCAGCGCCTTGTCCTGCGTGCGCACCACCACCCCGTCAGGCACAGCGATGCCGGCCAGCGCAGTGCGCAAGTCCACGCCTTCCAGCGTGAGCACATCGCCATGCACGTGGCCGCTGGCCAGCAAAGCGGCCAGCACCACCGGCACACCGCCCACGTGGTACAGGTCACGGGCAAGGTACTTGCCGCCCGGCTGCAGGTCGGCGATGTGCGGCGTGCGGTTGAACACCACCGCCACATCATCCAACGTGAATTCAATGCCGGCCTCGTGCGCGATGGCCGGGATGTGCAGGGCTGCATTGGTGGAGCCACCCGTGGCGGCCACCGCGGCACAGGCGTTTTCCAGGCTCTTGCGGGTCACCAGGTCGCGCGGCAACGGCCCGCCCTCGGCAAGCAGGCGCATGACCGTCTGGCCTGCCCTGCGCGCCTGCACCAGCCGTTCGCTGTAGACAGCGGGAATCATCGACGACCCCAGCGGTGAGAGACCCAGCGCTTCTCCTACCATCGCCATGGTGTTGGCGGTGAACTGCCCGGGGCAGGCGCCGATGGTAGGCAGGCAACTGCGCTCCAAGCCCTCCAGCGCCGCAGGGGTCATGGCACCGGTCTGCACCCTGCCCACGCCCTCGATGACGTCGAGAATGGTGCCCTCGCCGCCTTCTGGACGACGCCCGGGCAGCATCGCGCCGCCGTACAGGAACACAGCAGGCACGTTGAGCCGCACCATTGCCATCATCAGGCCGGGCAAGGTCTTGTCGCAACCGCCAAAGCCCACCAGTGCGTCATAGGCATGGCCCCGCACGACCATCTCCACGCTGTCGGCGATGACCTCCCGTGATACCAGGCTCATGCGCATGCCGTCGTGGTTCATCGATAGGCCATCGGACACGGACACCGTGGTGAAGCTGATGGGCACGCCACCTGCTGCAGCCACGCCCAACCGTGTCTGGTCGGCTTGCGGTTGTAGCCCCATCGAGCAGGGCGTGTTCTCGCCCGCGGTGGTCACGATGCCGACGAAGGACTTCTGCAGGTCCGCATCGTCAAGGCCTGTGGCCCGCAGGAAGGCCCGCTGGGGCGCTCGCGCCAGGCCCTCGGTGACCATGCGGGAGCGGTGCTTGTGTAGGGACATCGTCACTCTGCCGGGTTCATTTACGGGAGCTTCCATTGAACACCGACATTCAGATCCACGCCATTGCGCTGCCAGTCATTCATCCGCGACACGATGCCCGAATAATGGCGGGTCGGGCGGTTCAGCAGGTTGCTGATGCCGGCAGTCAGGCGCGAATTGGCGCCGATCTTGTATGAGCCGCTGAGTTCGGCATCCCAGGCGCTGTTGATGTAGTTATCGAGGCCGGGGCCAATGAGGTCTTCCCACCATCCGGACCGGTAACTCGTCGACAGGTCGACCGACAGCGGCCCCCGCGAGTCGCGCAGGCGCAGGCTGGCCTGGTGATCGACCTGCCGCGGCAAGGGGAAGGTCTCGCCCGGACGGGTTGGGTGATGCGCCTCGCCATGGTTGAAGTTGTAGTTGGCCTCTACATTGGCGCGACCCAAGTCGCCGGGCAGCGACCAGCTCGGCCCCTGCCAGCTGAGCTCGGCCCCCATGTCCCTGGCTGCCTCGCCATTGACCCGCCTGAACTCAATGAAGCGTCCCAGGTCGCCGATGGTCACGGCGTACTGCGTGTCTGTAATGAAGTGGTCGATTTTCTTGTAGAACACGGCGGCCGAGACGAGGCCCCAGGCCTCGTCATAGCGATCCACCGACAGGTCGAAATTGGTCGCCAGGTATGGCTTGAGTTCCGGCGCCCCCACGCGGCTGCGGCGATCAACGAAACTCAGTGTCCGGAAAGGCGGCAGGTCTGCACTGGCTGGCCTGGACATTGAGCGCGTCACCGAGGCGCGGTAAAGCAGGCCCGCCTGCGGCTCGTAGCGCAGGTGCAGGCCTGGCAGGACTTCGAGGTAGTGATTGCCGCCCGCCGCGTCCGCAAACCCCGTGAACTGACCGCTGCCATCAAACTGCATCTGCTTGCCGCGCGAGGCCACGCGCGTGTCTTCCAGCCGCGCGCCCCCCAACACTGTCCAGCGCTGGAATACCCACTTGCCCATGCCATAGAGCGCCCACAAGGACTCGGTAATGCCCGTGTCACCGGAGCCGGAGTTGATGAGCGACTGGGTGACATTGGGCAGGAACGCCGCGCCCCGTGTGCTGAGCAACGCAGCCACGGCAGCCGGATCCGGCACCGGGCCAAAGCGATAGCCCAACGTGTCCAGCGACAGTAGCGATTGACCCACGACATCGCTCATGTCGAGGACCTGTGCCCCTGCGCCATAGGCCGCGCGCTGGATGTCGGCCGTGCGCCTGCGCTGCTGCAGTTTGCCGCCGAACTTGAGGTATCCCCTGCCGGCGTCGAAATTCAGGCGCAGGTTGGCCTTCAGCGATGCGTCCTCATCCCGCAGTTCGCTGCGCGTCAGCGTCAGGTAATCCATCCGGTACTGCGACGGGGCACCGGCACTGGCGGTATCTGCGGGATCGGCTTCATCGATGGCCGTGAACACCGGCGCATAGGGATTGGCCGATACGTCGTAGCCCACCTGGTAACGGTGTGTGCTGAGGAATCCGGTCTCGACTGTTCGCGGCTCGAGCTCGGCAGTGCGCCCAAAGGCGGCGGTGGCGTCAAGATCGCGGCTGCCACGCGTGAGTTTGAAGCCCGCGGAGAGGTTCAGCGCATCGCGCGTCGAACGCTGTGCCTGGGCCCTGCGGCTGAGGGACACCTCCGAGAACAGGCCGGCGGTTGGCGTCAGCGATTGCACGGTGCCGGCCGCAGGATTGGTGTCGTTGAAGCTGCGGTCGCGCCGGACCTCATCACGGCTGAGGTTCGAGCGCACGTAGAGGGCCCAGTCATCCAGTCGGGCGTCCGCGTTCACGAGCAAGCCAGACCGCTGGCGATGTTCGAGCGTGCTTTCCATTACGGGCAGCGTGAGCACCGGCAAGGACTGCCCCGCGTAGGGCAATGGGCCGGGGGACAGCTGGGAGGTCCATTCCCGCAGGTTCGAGAGCCGCTCGCGGCGGGCATACAGGTCGTCGTAGCTTGCCGTGGCCATCACACTGGCAGTCGGATCTGCCCCGGAAAGCGCGAAAGGCTGCGCCACAGTCAGGCTCTGACGCGATCCGGGACGTGGCGCCACGGTGTTGTAGACCAGCTGATGGCGTCCCTGCACCGACGCGTTGCGAATGACCGTGCCGCCGGTGTTGACGTTGATGGTCCCGCCTACCGCGTCAGCTTCCATGTCAGGCGTGAACGTCTTGGTCACCTCCAACGACTGCACGATCTCAGGGGGAATCGAGTCCAGCGGGTTGCCACTACCCCCCTGGCGCTGGCCATCGATGGTGATGCGCAGCATGCGCTGATCAATGCCGCGTACCGAAACGGTTGAACTGCCGTTGGCGCCCTTGCTGACCGCCACACCGGAGACGTCTTTGATGAAATCGCTGACGCTCTGCGCATTCGGGCTTTCCAGCGCGACACCGGAGCGCGATTCGGTCAGCGTCTCGCTGGCGACCTTGTCGCCAAAACGAGTCCGGGCCGCGGACACGGTGGCCGTCACCACGATCTCCACCAGTTCCTCGTCGGTAGGGACTGGCGTGACCGGCGCCTCTGCCGCAAAGCCTGCCTGTAGCGCAAGCAGCGGCATCCCAATCGTCGTAGCAACGAAACGGCTTGTTCTTGTCATGGATTTCAGACGCATTGCGTGCCAGACCCCCTACACTTTCCATCTCGCAGGAACTTGCCCCGACACAGGAGCCGGCCAAGATGACCCAGGAACCCGCAGCACCCACAGCCCTCTCCGACATCCTGGCGCTGGAAGCCGAACGTTGCCTCGCCTTGGTGGCCGCCGATGTCAGCACCCTGGACCGCATCACGGCCGAGGATTACACCCATGTCGAAACCGGTGGCGGAACGCGCAACAAAGCGCAGTTCCTGGCCGCTATGTCACGACCTGAGGTCCGATTCTCCAGT
>CANGFJ010000058.1 GCA_947453065.1 Pseudomonadota bacterium | reverse complement strand
GGAACCAGCGCCGGTCCATGCGGAAGGACTTCAGCACGCTGCCGTTCGGGTCATCCATCGTCGTGTAGCGCACGGTCGCACGGTCGCCATCGCCCAAGGTATCGAGCACCGCGCTGAAGTCCGCCAGGCTCTTCACCGGCCGGGTGTTCACCGCCGTGATCAGCGCGCCGCGCGGCACGCCCGACGAGGCCAGTGCATAGCCCGGGTTGGCCACGTACACGCCCTGCACCGGCAGGTTGAAGTGGCGCGCCTGCTGGTACGAGAGGTCATGCACGACCGCTTCGCCAAACTCCACATAGCGCGCAGGCGTGATCGCATCCAGGTCGCCCACGGTCAGCTGCGTGCTCAGGTTGACGCCACCCCGCTGCAGCACCAGCGCCAGCGGCTGCCCGATCGACTCATCGAGCAAGGCCTCCAGCGGCTCGAACTGCGTCACGTAGCGGTCATTCACCTTCACCAGCACGTCGCCCGGCTGCAGCTGGCCAAAAGCCGGCGAACCGGGTTGCACCTCATCCACCACCAGCATGCCGGTGCCAGCCGGGTTGGCCTGGCGGATGGCCGCTTCGGTGTCGGCGGCCAGCCCCAGCCGATGCAGTTCGTCGAACGGCGTATAGCCAAACACCGTCTGCAGCGTGCCGCGCGTGACCGGCTTGCCGGCGCGGATCAACTCCACCGCACGCTTCACGCGACCCAGTGGCAGGTAGAAGCTCGAGGCATTGCCCGTGGCGCCGCCGGCATTCAGCGCCACCACGCGCCCGTCGATATCGATGACGGGCGAACCCGACGAGCCACCCGACGTGCCCGATGCCGCCTGCAGGTAGAAGGTGTTGAAGTCGTTGTACTTGCCCAGCCCATAGGCGGGCGCCTCGCGGTCCAGCCGCGCGATGGTGCCGGCCAGGATCGAGAGCTGCTCGCCGGCATTGTTGCCAATGACGCGGATCTCGCGGCCGATTTGCGCCCCTTCCGGATACAGCGGCAGCGAACGGGGCTTGGCAAAGCGCAGCTTTGAAGGGTCATAGCGGTACAGGCCGAAGTCATGCACCGGATCGCGGTACACCGGATACAGCTGCACCTCCTCGCGATTGAGGAAGGTGGCTTCCGAGGTCACCGGCCCCGGCGTGACCACATGCCGGTTGGTGAGGATGAGCCCGCGCTCGGCATCAATGATGAAGCCCGTGGCCTGCGACGAGGTGTTCCACTCGGTATCAAAGGCGCGCGCGCCATCGATCTGGATCGCCACCACGCTCTGTGCGATGCGCTCGAGCGTCGCGGCCCAGGTCGCGGCCTCGCGTGCCGCCTGGGTCGTGGCCACGGCCGGCTGCTGGGCCAGTGCCGGCAGCGCCAGCACCGACACGCAGGCGAGCGCCGCGCGACACCACACTGCGCGGCGCATCAGCGACCCCACAGCACGAGCGCCCAGGTAATGCCCAGCAGCGACAGGGACAACAGCACCGCCGCCGACCCCAGGTCCTTGGCCAGCCCCGAGAGTTCATGGCGCTCCAGGCCGATGCGATCCACCGTCGCCTCCACCGCGCTGTTGAGCAATTCGACGATCAGCACCAGGAACATCGGGCTGATCAGCAGCACCCGCTCGATGCCGGTCGTGCCCAGGTACAGCCCCAGTGGAATGACAACCGCTGCCAGCGCCAGTTCCTGGCGGAAGGCGGCCTCACCGCGAAAGGCGCCCACGAACCCCTTCTGGCTTGCGGCCAGGGCCCGGAAAACGCGGGTGGCACCGGTTGGCTTGGGACGCTGCATCAGGAAGACCTGCGGTTCACGACAATATAGTGGGTCGAGTCTAGCAAGGCTTTGGCTGCGGCAGCGCGGACGCCTACAATGCCCGCACCATGAGTTTCCAGCGCCGCAAGACCCTCACCGCCCAGGTTGGCGGCCTCCGCATCGGCAGCGAGGCGCCCGTCGCCGTGCAGTCGATGACCAACACCGACACGGCCGACATCGACGGCACCGTCGAGCAGGTCCGCGCGCTCGCGCAGGCCGGCAGCGAACTGGTGCGTGTCACCGTCAACAGCGCCGAAGCCGCAGCGGCCGTGCCGCTGATCCGAGACCGCCTGGCCGCCGCCGGCATCGAGACACCGCTCATCGGCGACTTCCACTTCAACGGCCACAAGCTGCTGCGCGAGCACCCGGCCTGCGCCGAGGCGCTGGCCAAGTACCGCATCAATCCGGGCAACGTCGGCCGCGGCAGCAAGCGCGACACGCAGTTTGCCGAGATGATCGAAATCGCCTGCCAGCAAGGCAAGCCCGTGCGCATCGGCGTGAACTGGGGCAGCCTCGATCAGGATCTGCTGGCGCGCCTCATGGACGAAAACAACGCGCTGGCCGTGCCCGCCACCGCACAGTGGGTCATGCGCGAGGCCATCGTGCGCTCTGCGCTCGAGAGCGCCCAGCTGGCCACCGAAGTCGGCCTGCCGCGCGAACGCATCATCCTGTCGGCCAAGGTCAGCGGCGTACAAGACCTCATCGCCGTCTATCGCAACCTCGCCGCGCGCTGCGACTACCCGCTGCACCTGGGCCTTACCGAAGCGGGCATGGGCTCCAAGGGCATCGTCGCCTCCACCGCCGGCATCGGCGTGCTGCTGGCCGAGGGCATCGGCGACACCATCCGCGTGTCGCTCACGCCCGAACCCGGCGGCGACCGCACGCAGGAAGTCATCGTCGCGCAGGAAATCCTGCAGACCATGGGCCTGCGCGCCTTCCTGCCCATGGTCATTGCCTGTCCGGGCTGCGGCCGCACGACCAGCACCTATTTCCAGGAACTTGCGCAGCGCATCCAGGGCCACATCCGCCATCGCATGCCGCAGTGGCGCCTCGATCATGTGGGCGTAGAGCAGATGACCGTCGCGGTCATGGGCTGCGTCGTGAACGGCCCCGGCGAAAGCCGCCATGCGAGCCTGGGCATCAGCCTGCCCGGCACCGGCGAGCGGCCCGTCGCACCCGTCTACGAAGACGGCCAGAAGACCGTCACGCTCAAGGGCGAGCACATCGCCGAAGAGTTCCAGGACCTCATCGAGCGCTATATCGTGCGCAGCTACCCGCGGAGAGAACCGGCATGACCGAACTGGCCGAACGTCGCTGCGTCCCCTGTGAAGGCGGCATTGCGCCGCTGTCGCGCGTGGCCGCCGAAGAAGTGCTGCAGCGACTGGACGAGGGTTGGCAGCTGGCGGTGGATGCCGGCAGCCTGCAGCGGGAGTTCCGCTTCAAGGATTTCTTCCGCACGATGAGCTTCGTCAACGCGCTGGCGCACATCGCCAACCTCGAAGACCACCACCCGGACCTGGAAGTCGGCTACGGCTACTGCCGTGTGCGCTTCACCACGCATGCGATCCGCGGACTGTCGGAAAACGACTTCATCTGCGCCGCCAAGCTCGACCAGATTCCGCTTACCTGAGCGCCCGCGCTGCGCGTGGCAGGTCACCGGCCACGCCCATCGCCTGCCGCACGAAGAACTGGCGCAGCAGGGCATGACGCGCCACCAGCCCCATGCCCTCGCGCGCCAGCCGGCCACCGAACCCGACCTTGCCGGTCAGCAACCCATCCAGCTGATCCACCATCGTGCCCATGAGTGCGTTGCCACTGCGGCGCGCGCGCTCATAACGGCGTAGCAGCCGCAGCGCCCCTACGTCCTCGCGCGACGGCCGATCGGCAATCACCTCGCACAGCGAGGCCGCATCCAGCAGGCCTTGGTTCACGCCCTGCCCCGCCAGCGGATGGATGACATGCGCCGCATCGCCCACCAGCACGCAGCGGCCCGCCACATAGTGGTCGGCCGACAGGCGCCGCAGCGGAAAGACCCATCGCTCGCTGCTCAGGGCCAGCGCACCCAGCGCACCGCCACTGGCCCGCGTCAGGGCCAGGTTGAACGCGGACTCCTCCAGCGCCATCAACCGCGCCGCCTCGTCATCGACAGCCGACCACACGATCGAACACTGTCCGTCGGCCAGCGGCAGCAGCGCCAGCGGACCGGTGGCCAGGAAACTCTGCCAGGCCGTAAAGCGGTGCGGCTGTGCGCTGCGCACCGTGGCCACAATGGCCTGCTCGCCATAGCTGCGCTGGCTCGCGGTAATGCCCGCCAGCTCGCGCACGCGCGACGCCGCGCCATCGGCGCCGACCAGCAGCCGCGCACTGCATGGGCCTGACTCAGTCTGCAGCTGCACGCACTCTGCCGACTGCGTCAGACCGACCAGTCGCTCCCGCTGCACCTGGCCACCGGCGTCGACATAGGCGGCCAGCAGCGCCGCCTGCACCGCACGGTTTTCGATGATCGCGCCCAGGTCCGGCTCGGCAATTTCCGCCGCCTCGAAGCGCAGCGCATCTGCGCTCTCCGGCGCGATGCCCTCATGCCAGACCTGCATGCGCTCATAGGGCGCGCTGCGCGTGGCATCCAGTCGTCGCCACGCGTCGCAGGACTGCAGCACCTGCTGGCTGGCCCGCGAATAGGCCGAGACACGCAGGTCCAGCGGCGTGCCTGGTGCCGGTGCCTCGGGCCAGTCCCGTTCCAGCAGCAGCACGCGCTGCGGATCGACGCGTCCCTGGCGCAGCAGCAGCGCACCCAGCGCTGCGCCCACCAGGCCACCGCCGGCAATCGCAATGTCGTAATCAGTCGGCCCCATCACAGCGGCAGGCCGCGCGTCAGGCGCGGGCTGCGTCCCCCAAAACCGGAACTCACGCGGCTGAGCGCGCGCTTGGCCGGGGGCAGCATGTCAAAGAGCAGCAGGCCCAGGTCACGCAGGCGCGCCACGCCAGGGCGGGCGTCAGAGAACACGCGCACCAGTCCATCGGTAAACCGCACCATGCCGTCGCGGTCTACATCGCGGTGCGCGGCAAAAGTGGCCAGCAGGTCGGCCGCGCCCACATCGCGCTGCGCCGCTGCAGCCCCCGCCAGCAACTCGGCCAATTCGGCCGCATCACGCAGGCCCAGGTTGAAGCCCTGCCCCGCCACCGGATGCAGCGCCTGCGACGCATTGCCCAGCAGCACGGCGCGGCGTGCCACACCGGCACCGGCTCGCACCAGCGACAGCGGATAGGCCACGCGGTGCCCCAGTTGCAGCGCCTTGCCGGCACGCCAGCCAAAGGCCTGCTGCCAGCGCGAGAGGAATGCCGCGTCATCCAGCGCCAGCAATGCCTCAGCATCCGCAGGCTTGGCGGCCCACACCAGCGTGCGCCAGTGGCCGGCAGCCGGCGTAACGATCGGCAACAGGGCCATCGGACCGGCTTCAGTGAAGCGCTCATAGGCCGTGCCGTCATCAGCCCGGTCGGTGCGCAGGCTCGCGACAATCGCCGTCTGCCCATAGTCCTCACGACTGGCTTCGATGCCCGCGGCCTGCCGCACCAGCGACTGCGCACCATCGGCGGCGACCACCAGTCGCGCCGTCACCGCGGACTCGCCCTGCCCGTCGACCAGCTGCAAGCGGGCACAGGCTTCGCCCAACTCGATGCGGGTCACTCGCGCCGGCATGCGGAACTGCACGCGTTCGGCCTGGCGCAACGCGGCCCAGAGTTCGCGGCCAATCACGCGATTGGGCACGACATAGCCCAGCGCCGCCTGGTCAAAGTCCGCGGCATCCAGGCGCGCGAAACCGAAACGGCCCGCGTCTGACACATGGATGCGGCGGATCTGGGACGCCTCCGGCGCCAGCCGCTGCCACAGGCCCAGCGCCTCGAACACACGGCGACTGCCGTTGCCCAGGGCCGTGGTGCGCTCATCGAAACTCGGCTGCGCCGAGGATTCCGGCGCAAAGGCCTCGATCACCAGGATCGACAGGCCCGTGTCGCGCAGCGCCAAGGCCAGGCTCGCGCCCACCATGCCACCGCCCACGATGGCCACGTCGAACGGCGCACTGACGGTCGTCATGACGCTGTCAGGCCGCTGCGGCCGCGGCCATCAGGGCCTCGATCTCGTCTGCCGTCTTCGGCACGCCATCGGTCAGCACCTCGCAGCCAGTGCGGGTGACGACCACGTCATCCTCGATGCGGATGCCGATATTCGCGTAGCGCTTGGGCACGCCCTTGGAGCCAGCCGGGATATAAATGCCCGGCTCGACCGTCATGACCATGCCCGGCTCCAGCACGCGCCACTCATCACCGACCTTGTAGTCGCCGACGTCGTGCACGTCCATGCCCAGCCAGTGACCCGTGCGGTGCATGAAGAAGCGCCGGTAGGCGCCATCCTTGATGAGCTGCGGCAGCTTGCCCTTGAGCAGGCCGAGGCCCAGCAGTCCACGCGTGATGACCTCGACGGCCGCGTCATGCGGAGCGTTCCAGTGATTGCCCGGCCGCACCTGCGCAATGGCCGCCAGCTGCGCCGCCAGGACGATGTCATAGACCTCGCGCTGGGCCGGAGTGAACGTGCCGTTCACCGGATAGGTGCGCGTGATGTCCGACGCATAGAACGAATACTCGCAGCCGGCGTCCACCAGCAGCAGGTCGCCATCGACCAGCGGCATGTCGTTCTCGCGGTAATGCAGGATGCAGCTGTTGGCCCCGCCGCCCACGATCGGCTGGTAGGACGTGTCGGCGTTATGGCGACGGAACTCGTGCAGCAGTTCGGCCACGATGCCGTACTCATGCCCGCCCGGGCGGCAGTGCCGCATGGCCCGCACATGCGCATCGGCAGCAATCTGGCCCGCCGTGCGCATCAGCTGCAGCTCGGCGCGGCTCTTGTACAGGCGCATGTCATGCAGCACGTGGTCCAGTGCCACCATTTCCAGCGGCGCGTGGCGACCATTGCGCGCCTGGGTGCGCAGTCCCTGCAGCCAGGCCACAACGCGCTGGTCAAACTCCGGATGGCTGCCCATCGCGTAGTACACCTTTTCGCGGTTCTCCAGCAGGCCGGGCAGGATTTCGTCGATGTCGGAGATCGGAAACGCGTCATCGGCCCCGAACTGCGCCACGGCGCCCTCCGGGCCAGCACGCCGTCCGTCCCAGGTCTCGCGCAGCGGATCGCGGTCCCGCACGAACAGCACGTACTCGGCAGGCTCGCGCCCCGGAATCAGCACCGCCACCGACTCCGGCTCGCCAAAACCCGTCAGGTACTGGAAGTCGCTGTCCTGGCGGTAGGGATACTCGACATCGCTGTTGCGATGCCTCACGGGGGCCGCCGGCACGATGGCGATCGTGCCCTTGCCCATGATGCGCATCAGCTGCCGGCGCCGGCGCGCAAATTCCTCGCGGTTCAGTCGCTCGAGCTTGGCCATGCGCAGGGTGTCCGGGGGCTAGTGGAGGGAGGCGTCGGTCGGGCGCGGCACGTTGCGCAGCGACTCAAACTGTTCAAAGAGGAGCTGCACGCCGACCCGCACGAACTCCAGCAGCTCTACGTAGGCCTCTTCGTTGGCCTCGTCGCTGTCATCGGGGTCGACGTCCACATGCGTGATCTCGGTGAAATCCTTGAGGATCTCGCTGACCTCATCACCGGCAGCCTCCAGGTTCTGCACATGGCCCGTGCCCAGTCCGTACAGGAAGCCATGGCACCATTCACCCAGCGCCGTGGTGCGCACAGCCAGCGGCTCGTCGTCCGCAGGCAACAGCGGCTGGAAGTCCATCTGCCGATTCAGCAGTGCGGACCCCGTGGCCTCGAAGATTTCCCGGAGGCTCTCCCGCTGGCTCTCGGGGGCACGACCATCGGGCAGGATCTCTGCCAGCCAGTCATCCATTGTGTAGGGACTGGCCGTGCAGAGCGCGCCGGCAAGGGTGCCATGTGCTTCGGCGGCCTCGGACAGGGCGTTGGCGGTGGCCAGGACGCGCTGGAAATCGGTATAGCTGAATTCGTTCATGCGCCTTGCATTATGCCCCAAGCGCTCTCGCGGCGATTGACCCCTGCAAGAGCGCGGCCCTATAGTTTTAGGATGTCAGATACCCCAAGCCCCCCGGTGGAGCTCGAACTGCGCCAACTCGAGCAGCGCGTCGATGAACTGGTCGCCACAGTCCTCCAGCTCAAGGATGAAAACCGGGCCCTGCGCCACCGGCAAGAGGCGCTTGCCACAGAGCGGGCTTCGCTGCTGCAGAAGAATGAGCAGGTTCGCACCCGGGTCGAGGCCATGATCGGCCGGCTGCGCACCATGGAGCAGGGCGCTTGAGCACGCCGGACGAGGTGACTCCCGTCGGGGTTCGCATTCTCGACAAGGAGTACTACATCGTCTGCCCGCCGGAAGAGCGCGCCGACCTGTTGAAGGCCGCCGCCTTTCTCAACGGCAAGATGAAAGAGATCCGCGAGGGCGGCAAAGTACTCGGAATCGACCGTGTGGCTGTCATTGCCGCACTGAACATGGCCAACGAACTGGTCAAGCTGCGCGGCCAGCAGCAGGCGGAGAGCGATGTCGGTGTGCGGCTCAAGGGCCTGCGCGAACGCGTCGAAACTGCGCTGGAGAAAAGCCGGCAGCTGGAACTGTAGTACCATGACAGCGGGCGCTACCTGCGGTGTTCGACACGCGGATCGGGTTACCTCGGACCCTAATTGAAACACCCCGGAGCTCGGCTTTTCGGCAGCATTGTGCAAGTCCGCCTCGAGCGGAAAGTCTTACCTGCCTGGGCCTGCTCCACCTGTTGCTCCGGTTCGAGAGCAACGATTCGTACCGGCATCTGCGGGTAGCGCCTTCTTCCCCGTGACCGATCCCTCCCCCCCTCCCTCCGATGCCGACGTGGCGCTCAAGGCGCTGCGCAAAGTGTTGCGTGCGCGTCGTCGCGGCGTTCCTGCGGCGGAGCGAAAACGGGCGGCACTTCAGCTTGCCAGGGCGGTAGAGCGCAGCGGCTGGTTGCGTCTCGGTCGTCGCATCGGCCTGTACCTGCCACTGGCCGAAGAGATCGACACACAGCCCCTGCTGGATGCAGCGCTGCGGCACCGCTGCGCGCTCTTTG
This sequence comes from Pseudomonadota bacterium, assembly GCA_947453065.1. Classification (GTDB taxonomy): domain Bacteria; phylum Pseudomonadota; class Gammaproteobacteria; order Steroidobacterales; family Steroidobacteraceae; genus ZC4RG30. The sequence continues at coordinate 5,269 of CANGFJ010000058.1, read as the reverse complement.
TGCCGCGCGTTACCGACTACCGCCGCCACCGGATGCAGTTCCTTCCCTATGACAGCACGCTGCAGCGGGGACGCTACGGCATCCTCGAGCCACGGGGTGGCATCGCACGCAGCGCGCGCAACCTCGATGTGATCTTCATGCCGCTGGTGGGCTTCGATGCAGACGGCAACCGTGTCGGCATGGGAAAAGGCTATTACGACCGCGCCCTCGCTTTCCTGCAGCACCGGCGAACCTGGCGTCGACCACTGCTTGTCGGACTGGCCTTTGCCTGCCAGCAAGTCGACGCGCTGCCAGCGCGCGCCCATGACATCCCCCTCGACCACATCGTGACCGAAGCAGGCAGCCGCCGCTTCATCCGTCCGCGACCCTTCACTTAGAGACCCGATATGAACCACTGGCTGCTCAAGTCCGAGCCTTCGGTCTTTTCGATCGACACCTTCGACACCTCGCCGCGCAAGACCACCGGCTGGGAAGGCGTACGCAACTACCAGGCACGCAACATGCTCCGCGACGAGATGAAGCAGGGTGACCTTGCCTTCTTCTACCACTCGTCCTGCCCCGAGCCCGGCATTGCCGGCATCGTCGAGATCGTCCGCACCGGCTACCCGGATGCCTCCGCCTGGGATCCGCACAGCGAGTACTACGATCCAAAAAGCCCTGAAAACAAGCCACTTTGGTACACGGTGGATGTAAAGCTCGTGCGCCGCATGAAGCACTTCATCCCGCTCGCATCACTGCGCGAGCATGCGTCAGGTGCACTGGATGGCTTGCTGTTGCTGCGTAAAGGCAACAGGTTGTCGATCACACCGATGGAGCCCATGCACTGGCAGTTCATCCTCACGCTTGAATGAACGTCACTCATGCCTTGGAAAGTTTGTACAGAGGCTTGCTTGTTTTTATTTATCGCCTGTATATACTCGACCACGGACTAACCTAATGGAGAATGTCATGGCGAAAGCCAAGAAAAAAGCAGCCAAGAAAAAGGCCGCCAAGAAGAAGTAACTTCAGGGTGCAGGCGGGTTGATCTCAAGGTCTCTCGCCAGCATCTTCAAAGATACTTAACTGTGCCCGCGTAAGCGGGCACAGTCATTTTCAGAGCTTGTTTTTAAGGTGTTTCCGCTCATGACCACGACTTCCCAGGACCTGCAGCTGCTGAAGAAGCAGCGCGTCGCCGCCGCTGCCCTCAGCCATCTCCGCGACGGCATGATCCTGGGCGTCGGTACCGGATCCACCGTCAACGCGTTCATCGACCAACTCGGCCCTTGGGTCGGCCGGCTTGCCGGTGCGGTGTCGAGTTCCGATGCATCAACGCGCAGGCTACAGGCGCTGGGTATTCCGATCGTCGACCTCAACGACGTGGATGGTCTCGGTCTCTACATCGACGGGGCCGACGAGGCGAACGAGCGCCTCGAACTCATCAAGGGCGGTGGTGCCGCCCTCACGCGCGAGAAGATCGTTGCCGCCTGCGCCGAGCGCTTCATCTGCATCGTCGATGAGAGCAAGCTGGTCAAGCACCTCGGTGCTTTCCCCCTGCCGGTGGAAGTGATTCCGATGGCGCGTCGACTGGTCGCACGCGAACTGACTCGTCTCGGCGGCCGTCCGGTGCATCGCGCCGGCGTCGTCACCGACAACGGCAACCACCTCCTCGATGTGCATGACTTGGTCATCGAAGATGCCTTGAGCCTGGAAAGCCGCATCAACCAGATCACCGGCGTCGTGACCGTTGGCCTGTTTGCAGCACGGCCTGCCGACTTGCTGCTGATCGGCGGAGACGCTGCAGTCCGCGAGCTCGTCCGCCCGCGCTAACGGGAACCTTGCCGGGTTCGCATCGCCCCTGCTATGTTCGAACCATGCGTCACTTCCAGCACCTGATCGACCAGCCCGTCCGCGGCGGCGACCTGCTGGGTGCGCGCCTGCACCTGCGTCGCCAGACGCAGTAACAGAACCCTGCGCGCCCCTCGGGTGCGCCTCCTCCAGATCCCGTTCCGTTCCGCCGCCCTTCCGGGCCGCCGCATCCTGTGCGGCCGCTGCCTTGCAGTTGGAGATGACCATGCTGAAGAACCCCGCAAGCAAGTACCGACCCTTCACCCTTGCGCCACGCGTGGATCGGCGCTGGCCCGACGCGCGCATTACCCAGGCGCCGACCTGGTGCAGCGTTGACCTGCGCGATGGCAACCAGGCGCTCATCGAGCCAATGAATGCGGCGCGCAAACGCCAGATGTTCCTGTTGTTGGTGCAGCTGGGATTCAAGGAAATCGAGGTCGGCTTTCCGTCCGCTTCGCAGACGGACTTTGACTTTGTGCGCGAGCTCATCGAGCAGGACCTGATCCCTGCGGATGTCACGATCCAGGTGCTGACGCCGGCGCGCGACGCCTTGATTCGTCGCAGTTTCGAAGCGCTGCGCGGCGCACGTCGTGCCATCGTGCACTTCTACAACGCGACCGCCCCGGTGTTCCGCCGGGTCGTGTTCCGGCAGGACGAGGCCGCCACCCAGCAGCTTGCCGTTGATGCTGCACGGCTCATTCGTGAGCTGGCAGCGGGGCAACCTGGCACCGACTGGGTGTTTCAGTACTCGCCAGAGGCCTTTTCGGCGACCGAACTGCCTTTCGCGCTGCAGGTCTGCGATGCAGTGCTCGATGCCTGGCAACCGACACCCGCACGCCGCGCCATTCTCAACCTGCCCGCCACCGTCGAGGTCGCCACTCCCAATGTCTATGCCGACCAGGTCGAGTGGTTCTGCGCGCACCTGAAGCAACGCGACGCCGTGATCATCAGCCTGCACCCCCACAATGATCGCGGCAGCGCGGTGGCCGCTGCGGAATTGGGCCTGATGGCGGGTGCCGACCGTATCGAGGGCACGTTGTTTGGTAACGGCGAGCGCACCGGCAATGTGGACATCGTGACGCTGGCGCTCAACCTGTACACCCAGGGTGTCCACCCCAACCTGGATTTCTCGAACATCAATGAGGCGGCCCGTTGCGTGGAACACTGCAACCAGCTGCCGATCCATCCGCGGCATCCGTATGTGGGCGACCTGGTGTTCACCGCCTTTTCGGGCTCGCACCAGGATGCGATCAAAAAAGGGTTTGCAGAGCGCAAAGAGGGGGATTTCTGGGAGATTCCCTACCTTCCCATCGACCCCCGCGACGTGGGGCGCAGCTATGAGTCGGTAATCCGCGTGAACAGCCAGTCGGGCAAGGGCGGCATGGCCTACCTGCTCGAACGTGACTATGGGCTGAGCCTGCCGCGACGGTTGCAGATCGAATTCAGCCCTGTCGTGCAGGCCATCACTGACGCGACCGGCAGGGAGGTCACTGCGACAGAGATCTGGTCACTCTTTGAGCAGACCTATCTCGCGCAGGACGGTGGCGAGTTCCAGTACCTGGGGCATCGCCTCGTGACGGCCGACGATGGCAGCGGTGGCGAGGCACTGTCACTGCAACTGCTTCGCGCTGGCGGGGCGGTATCGTTGCAGGGTGTCGGCAATGGTCCGATCGATGCGCTGGTCCATGCGCTGGACCTGCCATTTGACGTGCTGTCGTATGAAGAAAAATCAATGGGTCTTGGCAGCGAGGCCCGGGCAGCGGCTTTTGTGGAGATCAGCACGCCCTCGCGCGTCACGCTGTTTGGCGTCGGCGTCCACGCCAACATCATTACGGCATCCCTGCTCGCGGTGCTGTCGGCCGTGCGCCGGGCCAGCGCGATGGGGCTGCTGGCAGGTGCCGGGGACTAGTCGGCCTTTCACAGGAAACGGAGGCAAAAAAAAGGCGCCGCTTTTAGCGACGCCCTTGATTTGGTTGGGGGACTAGGATTCGAACCTAGGTTGACGGAGTCAGAGTCCGTAGTCCTACCACTAGACGATCCCCCAATAGCCGGAACCAGCCGGAAAGCGTGAGCTTTCCGGCAGTTTCGATTAACGCTTGGAGTACTGCGGTCCGCGGCGGGCCTTGCGGCGACCGACTTTCTTACGCTCGACTTCGCGGGCGTCACGGGTCACGAAACCCGCCTTGCGGAGGACGGGACGCAGCGTCTCGTCGTATTCCATGAGGGCGCGCGTGATGCCGTGGCGGATCGCGCCGGCCTGGCCGGTGATGCCGCCGCCGGCAACCGTGACCGTGATGTCGAACCGGTCGGTGAGCTGCACGAGCTCAAGCGGCTGGCGGACGATCATGCGGCCGGTAACGCGGCCGAAGAACTCGTCCAGCGTACGGTCGTTGACGGTGATCAGGCCGGAGCCCGACTTCATGTACACGCGCGCCGTAGAGGACTTGCGACGACCCGTGCCGTAATTGGTGTTGACTGCCATCGATTGAATTCCTGCGCTTACAGTACGAGCGTCTTGGGCTGCTGGGCCTGGTGCGGGTGCACCGGTCCGGCAAAAACGTGCAGCTTGCGGAACATGCTGCGGCCGAGGGTGTTCTTCGGCAGCATGCCCTTCACGGCGAACTGAATCACGCGCTCGGGATGTTCCTGCAGCAGCTTGCCCAGCGAGATGGACTTGAGGTTGCCCACGTAGCCGGTGTGGTGGTGATAGAACTTGTCTTCGAGCTTGTCGCCCGTGACACGGATCTTCTCGGCGTTCAGCACGATGAGGTTGTCGCCCATGTCGACATGCGGGCTGTAGTCAACCTTGTGCTTGCCCTTCAGGCGATGGGCCAGCTCGGTAGCCAGGCGACCCAGGGTCTTGCCCTCGGCATCCACAACGAACCAGTCGGCGCGAACTTCGGCCGGCTTGGCAAAATCAGTGCCCATCGAAAGAGTGCTCATCGTGTATCCACGTCTGAAGAGTCGGAAATTTGGCCGACTAGTTTATCGAAGCAGGCCGGAGTTTGCAAAGAAACGCTTGCGCCTCCCCTTTCGGGCAGGCCGGCAGGACTCCGGTTCGTCGGCCGCGCGACGTTATATATTGTACTGATGCGCCACGCCACCCCCCCGACACCAATTGACCTTGCCGATCACCTGCTCGGCGCAGCCGACCGCACCCTGAGGGCCCTGTTTGCGCCCGCCCAGGCAGCCCGGCCTGTTCCGGGACCGCCGCCTGGCGTGCTGACCGAGGCGGGCCGACAGGACGCCGCTGCCATGATGCGGGTCAACCATGCCGGGGAAATTGCGGCGCAGGGGCTGTATCACGGCCAGGCGCTGGTGGCCCGCGACCCGCAGACCCGGGAGTTGCTGCTGGCCTCCGCCCGCGAAGAAACCGACCATCTGGCCTGGTGCGAAACACGCCTGGCCGAACTGGCCGACCGGCCGAGCAGGCTCGATCCGCTGT
>CANGFJ010000057.1 GCA_947453065.1 Pseudomonadota bacterium | reverse complement strand
GTACCTGGTGGCGGCGGCGCTGCTGCTGGCCGCCTACCGCACCGACACCCTCTCCTTCTCGCGCAACCGCGTGAAGAACGAGATCGCGCAGAACGGCTACAGCAGTTTCTTCCGCGCGATGATGACCAGCGAGATCGACTACCACACCTACTACGCGACGCGGCCGCAGGCCGACAACGTGAAGCTGCTGGAAACCTTCCTGGCCCAGGGCGACAGCCGCATCACGACACCGGGCAGCGGCACGCTGGAGCGCGAGTTCCCGGCACGCCCCGACGGGCTGGGCCGATTGAATGTGGTGCTGGTCACCAGCGAGGCCTTTGGTGCCGAGTTCAGCCAGCTCTACGGCTCGGACCGCAACCTAACCCCGAACTTCGACAACTTCGCGCAGAAGTCGCTGTGGTTCCCGCGCACCTATGCCTCGGGCACCCGCACCGTCCGCGGCCTGGAAGCGCTGACCGCCTCCTTCCCGCCCATCCCGACCGTGTCGATCCTGCGCCGCCCGGGCAACGAGGACATCGCCAGCTGGGGCGCCGTGATGCGCCAGCTCGGCTATGACACCAGCTTCCTTTACGGCGGCAACGGTTACTTCGACAACATGAATTATTTCTACGGGCACAACGGCTTCAATGTGCTCGATCGGGACGCGATCACGAAGGTGCGTTTCGAGAACGTCTGGGGCGTGAGCGACGAAGACCTGTTCGATCGCTCCCTGCAGCACTTTGATGAGTTGAGCACACAGGGCAAGCCCTTCTTCTCGATCATCATGACCACCTCCAACCACAAGCCCTTCACCTTCCGGCCCGGCCTGGAAGTGGTGGGCATTCCGCAGGAAGGGGGTGGCCGGCCGGCCGGCGTGCGCTACGCGGACCATGCCCTGGGCTACTTCCTGAACGAGGCCGCCAAGCACGCCTGGTTCGACAACACGATCTTCGTCGTCATCGCCGACCATGGCGCGCGCGTCTACGGCAAGACCGAGATCCCGCTGCGCACCTACGAGATTCCGCTGCTGATGTACGCCCCCAAGCACATCCGCCCCGAGCGCATGGAAACACTGATGACGCAGATCGACGTGGCACCGACGGTGCTGGGTCTGCTGGGGCTGCCGTATCGCGCGCCCTTCTTCGGGCAGGACATCCGCACCGCAGACCCGGCCCGGCGCGTGGCCGTGTTCAACCACAACCACGACGTGGCCATGCTGCGCGACGATCACATCGCGATCTTCGGCATGAACAAGAAAGTGGGGTTCTACCGCTACGACCGTGCAGCCAACAGCTACACGCGCATTCCGCGGGACGACAGCCTGGAAGCCCTCGGCATCGCCTGGTTCCAGACGGCCTCGGAGCTGTTCCGGGACCGGCGCTTCAAGCCGTCGTCGACGGCCCCGGCTGAATCAGCACCGTAGCCAGCGCCGCCAGGCCCTCGGACCGGCCGATGAACCCCAGGTGCTCGGTGGTCGTGGCCTTGAGGTTCACGCAGTGGCGCTCCAGGCCCAGCCACTGCGCAATGCCTGCGCAGATCTGATCCCGATACGCACCGATGCGCGGGGACTGCGCCATCAGGGTCAGGTCCACGTTACCGACCACATAGCCGCGCGCTCGCAGCAGGTCGTTGACCGCGGTCAGGAAGACGTGGCTCTCGACGCCCTTCCAGCGCAGGTCGGTGTCCGGAAAATGCTGGCCGATGTCGCCCAGACCGGCCGCGCCCAGCAGCGCATCGCACAGGGCATGCAGGATCACATCCCCATCGGAATGCGCCACCACCCCCTGTGTATGCGGCACGCGCACCCCGCCCAGCGCCACGCTGTCGCCAGGCCCGAAGGCGTGCGCGTCGAACCCAGTGCCTACGCGAATGTTCATGTCGTGACTCCCCGGGTGCGCAACACAGCCTCGGCCAGGGCGAGGTCAGCCGCGTTGGTGATCTTGATGTTCTGCGGCGAGCCCTCGACGAGCTGCGGCCGGCCGCCGCAGGCTTCCAGCGCCTGCGCCTCGTCGGTGGGCCGCTCGCCGCGGGACAGTGCCCGCTGCAGCGCCGCGGTGAGCGCGCCGTGGCGGAACATCTGCGGGGTCAGGGCCCGCCACAGGCCGGCGCGGGGCACGGTGGCAGCCACCGCACCGTCAGCGTCCGCCTGCTTGAGCGTATCGGCCAGCGGCACGGCCAGCAGGCCACCCGTGGGGTGGTCGCCCAGTTGCGCCAGCAGCGCGTCAATCTCGGCGCGGCTGACACAGGGCCTGGCCGCATCGTGCACCAGCACCCAGTCCTGCGGCTGCGCGGGCAGGGCCGCCAGCCCGCGCAGCACCGACTCGCAGCGCTCCTCGCCGCCCAGCGTGGGCAGCAGGCGACCCGGCTCGGCCACCAGCGTAAGGCCAGCCCAGTGCGCATCATCGGGCGCCAGCGCCACGGCAATGCCCTGGCAGCGTACATCGTCGAGAAAGGGCTGCAGCGACCACTCGATGACGCAGCGGCCTGCCAGGCGGACGTATTGCTTGGGCAGAGCCGTACCAAAACGGCGACCCGCACCCGCAGCGGGCATGACCACCCAGTAACGCATGGCCGCTAACGTGCCGCCGTGCGCGCGGGGGGACTGTCCGAGGCCGGCGTAGCAGGTGCGGCCGGTGCAGCGGGCGTTGGTGGGGGCGTGGGTGCCGGCGTCTTGGCGCCCGGCACCACCTGGTAGTAGGTTTCGTTGTCCGCCACCATACCCAGCTCGCTGCGCGCCCGCTCTTCCAGCGCCGAGAACCCCACTTTGAGGTCACGGACCTCTTCGGCCAGCTGGCGGTTGCGGTCGGCCAGGCGCTCGTTCTCGGCCTTCTGCGTGGCCACGGACTGGCGCAGCTGGGCCACCTCGCGCACGCCGTCGTCCGAGAGCCACAGCCGGTATTGCGTGCCGAGCACGACGAGCAGCAGACCCAGTGACAGCCATTTCATGCGCGTCAGCCTAGCAGAGAGCCAGGACCCGGTGGGCCGGGCTCAGAGCGAGAACGGAAAGGCGCTGCGACCCGCGTAGACCGCCTTGTCACCCAGCGCCGCCTCGATGCGCAGCAGCTGGTTGTACTTGGCAACACGGTCGGAGCGCGACATCGAGCCGGTCTTGATCTGGGTGGAGGCCGTGGCCACCGCGATGTCGGCGATGGTGGTGTCTTCGGTCTCGCCCGAGCGATGCGAGACGATCGACGCATAGCCGGCCTTCTCGGCCAGCTCGATGGCTTCCAGCGTCTCGGTGAGCGTGCCGATCTGGTTCACCTTGATGAGGATCGCGTTGGCGATGTGCTTCTGGATGCCTTCGGCGAGGATCTTGGTGTTGGTGACGAACAGGTCATCGCCCACCAACTGCACCTTGGCACCCAGCGCCTTCGTGAGCAGCGCCCAGCCGTCCCAGTCGGCTTCGGCCATGCCGTCTTCGATGGTGATGATCGGGTAGCGCTGCACCAGACCCGCCAGGTAATCGGTGAAACCGGCCGAATCGAAGCTGCGACCCTCGGCCTCCAGCACGTACTTCCCGTTCTTGTGGAACTCGCTGCTGGCCACGTCCAGGCCCAGGTAGATGTCCTTGCCGATCTTGTAGCCGGCGCGGTCCACGGCTTCCATGATCGTTTCGAGTGCGGCCTCGTTGGACGGCAGGTTCGGCGCAAAGCCGCCCTCGTCGCCGACGGAAGTGGCCAACCCGCGGTCGTGCAGGATTTTCTTGAGCGTGTGGAAGATCTCGGCGCCGTAGCGCAGCGCCTCGGCGAGCGACGGCGCCCCGACCGGCAGGATCATGAATTCCTGGATGTCCAGGCTGTTGTCGGCGTGCGCGCCGCCGTTGATGATGTTCATCATCGGCACCGGCATGACCGGTGCGCGGGCGGTATCGGTGCCCAGCGTGGTCAGATGGCGGAAGAGCGGGGTCTTGGCATCGGCCGCTGCAGCCTGTGCCGCCGCGAGCGAGATGGCCAGCAGCGCGTTGGCGCCGAGCTTGCCCTTGTTGTCGGTGCCATCGAGCTCGATCATACGGGTGTCGATCTGGCGCTGTTCGCGCGCATCAAGCCCCAGCACCGCCTGCTTCAGAACGCCATTGACGTTGGCGACAGCCTTGAGCACGCCCTTGCCCAGGTATCGCTGCTTGTCGCCATCACGCAGTTCCACGGCCTCACGCGTGCCGGTCGAGGCGCCCGACGGCACCGCGGCGCGACCGACCGTTCCGGAGGCCAGATGCACTTCTGCTTCGACCGTGGGGTTGCCGCGTGAATCGATGATTTCGCGACCCAGGACATCAACGATGCGACTCATGACAGGGATTCCTCGAAGGGCTTGGATTTGACGACACGGTCCAGCTCGCACAGCGTGGTGAGCAGGGACTCCATGCGCTGCAGCGGCCAGGCGTTGGGCCCGTCCGACAGCGCCTTGGACGGATCGGGGTGGGTTTCCATGAACACACCGGCCACACCGGCAGCCACGGCAGCGCGCGCCAGCACCGGCACGAACTCACGCTGCCCACCCGATGAAGTGCCCTGCCCGCCCGGCAACTGCACGGAGTGGGTGGCATCGAACACCACCGGGCATCCGGTGGCACGCAGCACGGGCAGCGCGCGCATGTCGGAGACCAGGTTGTTGTAGCCGAAGGTAAAGCCGCGCTCGCAGACCATGATCTGCTCGTTGCCCGTGGAGCGCGCCTTGTCGACCACGTTCTGCATCTCCCAGGGGGAGAGGAACTGGCCCTTCTTGATGTTCACGGCCTTGCCGGCGGCAGCGACGTTGACGATGAAGTTCGTCTGGCGGCACAGGAAGGCCGGCGTCTGCAGCACGTCGACGACGGCCGCCACTTCGTTGAGCGGCGTGTCTTCGTGCACGTCGGTGAGGACAGGCACCTGGAAGTGGCTGCGGATGTGCTCGAGGATCTTCAGGCCTTCTGCAAGGCCCGGACCACGGAAACTGTTCACCGAAGAGCGGTTGGCCTTGTCGAACGAGGCCTTGAAGACATAGGCGACGCCGAGGCGGCGCGTGATCTCGCACAACCGCCCGGCGATCTCCTCGACCAGCGCCTTGCTCTCGATGACACAGGGCCCCGAGATCAGGAACAGCGGCTGGTCGTTGCCGACCTCCTGGCCGGCGAGCTTCATGCCCCGGACGCCGCAGCCGGGCGCGCCTGACGCGCAGTACGGGCAGCGCGGACAAAGCCCGTGAACAACGGATGCCCGTCGCGCGGATTGGAGGTGAACTCCGGATGGAACTGCGTGGCGAGGAACCACGGATGTGCGGGGGATTCGACGATCTCGACCAAGCCATCGCGCGAGAAGCCCGAGAAGCGCAGACCCGCGCGCTTGAACTGCTCGAGGAAGTTGTTGTTGAACTCGTAGCGGTGGCGATGACGTTCTTTGATGACGTCGGCGCCGTATAGCTCGCGCGCCACCGACCCCTCTGCCAGCAGCACTTCCTGCGCGCCCAAGCGCATCGTGCCACCCATGTCGGACCCTTCGCTGCGCGTCTGCGCGCCCTGCGCCTGATCCTGCCATTCGGTGATCATGGCGATGACCGGGTGCTCGCTGGCCCGGTTGAACTCGGTGCTGTTGGCGTCCTGGAAGCCCAGGACGTTACGCCCGTACTCGATGATCGCCAGCTGCATGCCCAGGCAGATGCCCAGGTACGGGACGCCGCGCTCGCGCGCAAAACGCACGGCAGCGATCTTGCCCTCGATGCCGCGCTCGCCGAAGCCGCCCGGCACGAGGATGGCATCCATGTTTTCCAGGCTGCCCGTGCCCTGCGTCTCGATATCGGTGGACTCGATGAAGTGCACGTTGACGCGGGTGCGCGACTTCAGGCCGCCATGGGTCAGCGCCTCGTTCAGCGAGATGTAGGAGTCGCGGTTCTGCACATACTTGCCGACCATCGCGATGTCGACGGTGCAGTCGGGGTTGGCCTTGGCCTCCACGACGCGGGCCCACTCGGCCAGGTCGGTCGGGTGCGCCTGCAGGCCCAGGCGCTCGATGATGATCTCGTCGAGCTTCTGCTCGTGCAGCGCCTGCGGAATCTTGTAGATGTCGTCCAGGTCGATGGCGCTGATGACGGCGCGCTCTTCGACGTTGGTGAACAGCGCGATCTTGCGGCGCTGTTCGTCGGGCAGCGGGTCTTTGGAACGGCACAGCAGCACGTCGGGCTGGATGCCGATGCCGCGCAGTTCCTTGACCGAATGCTGCGTCGGCTTGGTCTTGATCTCGGAGGCGCCGACGGTCGGCACCAGCGTCAGGTGCATGTACACGACCGCGTTACGGCCCTGCTCCACGCCCATCTGGCGAATGGCCTCGAGGAAGGGCAGCGACTCGATGTCGCCCACCGTGCCGCCGATCTCCACCATGCAGACGTCGGCATCGCCGGCGCCCAGCTTGATGCTGCGCTTGATCTCGTCGGTGATGTGCGGGATGACCTGCACGGTCGCGCCGAGGTAATCGCCGCGGCGCTCCTTGGCGATGACGCGCTCGTAGATGCGGCCAGTGGTGTAGTTGCTGTGGCGACCGGTGACGGTGCGCACGAAGCGCTCGTAGTGGCCCAGGTCGAGGTCCGATTCCGTGCCGTCGTCGGTCACGAAAACCTCGCCGTGCTGGAACGGACTCATGGTGCCCGGATCAACGTTGATGTACGGATCGAGCTTGACCATGGAGACCCGAAGCCCGCGGGCCTCAAGGATCGCGCCAAGCGAGGCGGCGGCGATGCCTTTCCCCAATGAGGAAACCACGCCGCCAGTGACGAAGACATATCGAGTCATGAGGGAAGCACCGCCGAAGCTGAGAATAGGCCGCAGGCGCGGACCGTTGCGACGGAAAAACAGTCTAGCGAAACATCACACTTGCTGCCAGATGAAACGCCCGCGGCGACCACCTTTTTCGCGCCAGCGCACCGTATCGGCGATGTCGATGTCTGCCACCGCAAGCAGTTCTGCCGCAACCGCCCCAGCTTCACGCTCAGGGGCCCATACCAACGGCACCTGCGCCCGGCGCCACTCGGGGATGCCCGCCTCCCGCAGCAGCGACTTGACGTCGCGCCGGCAACCACCCGTGGCGAGGTGTTCACCACCCGCACGCCACCGCAGCTCCAGCAGGCGTGGCAGGCAGTCGAGGTCCACATCACCCCAGGGGTCGGGCTGCAGGCGCAGGACGCCCGCGCCGAGCGCACGCCGGGGCTGGGTGTGCCAGTCCCAGGGCTGTAGCGACAGCACGGGCAACTCGGCAGGGCAGGCATCAAGGAGCAAGCGGTCCTGGTGGCGCCGCAGCCGGATGCCATCCCACTGCACGCAGGGCCGGGCATCGGCACGCAGGTCCAGCAGTGCAGTCACTTCAGCCAGGCGGCGTTCATCGGGCACGGCGTGGCCCTGCCCCTCGATCCAGCGTCGCAGCGCCGACCGCTGCCGCGCGACCGACAACCGACGCAGGACGCGCGCATCCAATGCCGCACCGTCCGCGGCGCTCTCCACGTCCCGCTGTGCCTCGCGCCGGCCCTGCCCGGCCGCCTCGGCCGCATGGCGGGCACTGCGCCCGACCGTGCGGGCCGCTGCCGGCCAACGCTGCAACAGCAACGGCAGCACGGCCTGGCGCAGGTAATTGCGGTCAAAGCGCGTATCGGAATTGGTCGGGTCTTCGACCCAGGGCAGTGCGTGTTCCCGCAGATAGGCCCGCAGGGACTCACCCGGCAGTCCCAGGAGCGGTCGCAACAGCAGCCCTGCGCCCAGGACAGCCCGCTCCGGCATGCCGGCCAACCCGGCAACGCCCGCACCCCGCAGGCCCTGCAGCAGCACCGTTTCCAGCTGGTCCTCGGCGTGCTGGCCGGTCAGCAGGCATTCGCCCGGCCGCAGCGCGTCGCCCAGCAGGCGATAACGCGCCTCGCGGGCGGCCTCCTCGACCGACACGCCGCCGCCCAGGTCGATGCGCGCATCCAGCACGGTCAGCGGCACGCGCCACTGGCGAGCCAGGCGCTGGCACTGCTGGCGGAAGCCGGCCGCTGCGGGCTGCAGGTGATGATCGACGTGGAGGGCGCGCAGAGGGATGGCCCGGGAGCCCTGTTGCCTGGCGGCAGCGCGTAATTCGAGGAGCGCGCCCAGCAGCGCCGTGGAGTCGGCGCCGCCAGACCAGGCGACGCACCACCCGGCAGGCGACTGCCGCGCCGGGTCAAGCAGGGTACCCAGCCGCTGCGCCAGCCAACGGCTGTCAAAACGCAGCGGCTGCGCCTTGCGGGGGCCGGACATGCCGCCCCGCCGGTTCAGCCCTTGACGTCGGTATAGACGCCAAAGTCCATGAGGCGCTTCTCGCGACCGACCAGCAAGGCCTCCGGCGACAGGGCGCACAGCGTGTCCAGGTGACGCAGCAGCGACGCCTTGACGCTGACGGCCACGGCCTCGGCATTGCGGTGGGCGCCGCCCAGCGGCTCCTTCAGGACTTCGTCGACCAGCTTCAGCTGCGAGAGCCGCTCGGCCGTCAGGCCCATGGCATCGGCAGCCACTTCTTTCTTGTCGGCGCTCTTCCAGAGGATGGACGCGCAGCCTTCGGGCGAAATCACCGAATACACCGAGTACTGCAGCATCACCAGGCGATCGCAGACCCCGATGGCCAACGCGCCGCCCGAGCCGCCCTCGCCGATGACGATGCTGACGATCGGCACGCGCAGCGTGGCCATCTCGAAGAGATTGCGGGCAATGGCCTCGCTCTGGCCCCGCTCTTCGCTGCTGATGCCCGGGTAGGCACCCGGCGTGTCGATGAACGTGACCACCGGCATGCCGAAGCGCTCGGCCATGCGCATCAGGCGCAGCGCCTTGCGATAGCCCTCGGGCTTGGGCATGCCGTAGTTGCGGCGGACCCGTTCCTTGGTGTCACGGCCCTTCTGCTGGCCGATGACCATGACCGGACGGCCGTCGAGGCGGGCCATGCCACCCACGATGGCCAGGTCGTCACCGAACATGCGGTCGCCGTGCAGCTCGTTGAAGTCCGTGCAGATCAGGTTGATGTAATCCAGCGTGTACGGGCGCTGCGGATGGCGCGCCAGCTGGGTGATCTGCCACGGCGTGAGCTGCGAGAAGATCGTCGTGGTCAGCTGCCGGCTCTTGGCCTGCAGGCGGCTGATCTCGTCTTGGATGTTCACCTCCGAATCGGAGGTGACATGGCCCAGCTCCTCGATCTTGGCCTCGAGTTCGGCGATGGGTTGTTCGAAATCCAGGAAATTGACGGCCATTGAGGTCGGGGCCCCCCTGATACAGAAGCGCGAGAGGTTACGGGCCGGGGCCACCGGCACGCAAGCCGGGAGACGTCGGGACGTCGTAGAGCAGCTGCAGGGCGTCGTGACCGACCAGCCCCTCCAGGTTTTCAAGCAATTCAGCGGCCGGACGCACGGCCCAGCCGGCCCCCAGGCTCAGCAGGCAGCGGGCCCCGGCGCCCTGGTAGCGCACCAGGACCTCGCAGTCGCCCGGGCGGAACGGCGCCAGAACCTCGGCCAGACGAGCCGCCAGGGCCTCCCCCGGCATCGTGGTGCTGATGGGCCAGCGCAGCACCAGGCGCCGGGCCTGGCTCTCGCGCACGGCATCCAGCAACAGGATGCGCTTGCCGGAAATGCGCCAGGCATCGCTGAACTCGTCAAAGCGCAGGTTGCCCTCCACCAGCACCAGCGCATCCTTCACGATGAGGTCGCGGTACTGCGTGAACACTTCTTCGTGCAGGGCGACCTCGATGCGGCCCGTGCGGTCATCCAGCACGAAGCTGTTGCGGTTGCCCCGCTTGCGCACTTCCAGCACCAGACCCGCCGCGGTCACGACGGGGCCGCCAAAATAGCGATTGCCCTCGCCCGCCGCCGGCGGGCGCTCACTGGCGAAATCGGCCACGCGCCCGGACACCAGTCGCGGCAGTTCCTTCTCGAAGCGCGCGATCGGGTGCCCCGTCAGAAACAGGCCCAGGGTCTCGCGCTCGCCCGCCAGGCGCAGGGCCTGGCTCCACTCCGGCAGCTGCAGGGGGGCCGACACGGCCGTCTGGGCGCGCGGCGGCTCTGCCAGCGCCACGCCAAAGAAATCCACCTGACCCGCCTCGCGGGCGCGGGCCGCCTGCTCACCGGCCTGCATGGCCGTACCCAACTGCGCCATCAACGTGGCCCGGTTGCTACCAAGGCGATCGAGGCTGCCAGAGCGGATCAGCGCCTCGAGCACACGACGGTTGAGCTTGCCCAGGTCCAGCCGCTTGCACAGGCCTTCCAGATCCAGGAACGGGCCATTGGCGGTGCGTTCAGCGACCAACGCCTCGACCGCGCCCTCGCCCACGCCACGGATCGCCCCCAGCCCATAGCGGATGGTCTTGAGGTCGGCCACCGTAAACGCATGCAGCGACGCGTTGACATCAGGCGGCAGGATCGTCAGCCCCATGCTGTTGCACTCGTCGATCAGCGTCACGACCTTGTCGGTGTGGTCGATGTCGGAAGAGAGCACGGCGGCCATGAAGGCGGCCGGGTAATGCGCCTTGAGCCAGGCCGTCTGGTAGGACAGCAGCGCATAGGCGGCCGAGTGCGACTTATTGAAGCCATAGCCGGCGAATTTTTCGATGAGGTCGAAGATCCACGCGGCCTTGCCGCCATCGACACCGCGCTCCACCGCGCCATCGACGAAGCCGGCGCGCTGCTTGGCCATCTCCTCGGCTTTCTTCTTGCCCATGGCACGGCGCAGCAGGTCGGCGCCGCCCAGCGTGTAGCCGGAGAGCACCTGCGCGATCTGCATGACCTGTTCCTGGTACAGGATCACGCCATAGGTGGGCTCGAGCACGCCCTGCAAGGACGGATGCAGGTAGTCGATCGCCGTGCCGGCCGGGCTGTGCTTGCGCTGGATGAAGTCATCGACCATGCCCGACTGCAGCGGGCCCGGACGGAACAGCGCCACGAGGGCGACCACGTCCTCGAAGCGATCGGGCTTGAGGCGCCGGATGAGGTCTTTCATGCCCCGCGATTCGAGCTGGAACACCGCCGTGGTGCGGCCGGACTTGAGCAGCGAATACGTCGCCACGTCGTCCATCGGCAGCGTCGTCATGTCGAGCGGGCCTTCGCCCTTCGCGGCCCGCAGCCCGTCGATGATGCGCACGGCCCTGTCGATGATCGTCAGCGTGCGCAGACCCAGGAAGTCGAACTTCACCAAGCCGGCGGCCTCCACGTCGTCTTTGTCGAACTGCGTGACCACGCTCTGGCTGCCGGCTTCGCAGAACAGCGGCGTAAAGTCCGTGAGCACCGACGGCGCGATGACCACGCCACCCGCGTGGGTGCCGGCGTTGCGCGTCAGGCCTTCGAGCGCGCGGGCCAGGTCGATGAGGTTGCGCACTTCCTCGTCGGTGTCGTAGAGGCGCTTGAGCTCGGGCTCTTTGGTCAGCGCATCGTCCAGGGTAATGCCCAGCTCGAAGGGCACCAGCTTGGCGATGCGGTCGACGAAGCCATACACATGGCCCAGCACGCGGCCCACGTCCCGCACCACGGCCTTGGCCGCCATGGTGCCGTAGGTGATGATCTGCGAGACGCGCTCGCGGCCATATTTGTCGGCCACGTAGGCGATCACGCGGTCGCGCCCTTCCATGCAGAAGTCGATGTCGAAGTCGGGCATCGACACGCGCTCGGGGTTCAGGAAGCGCTCGAACAGCAGCTCATGCTCGAGCGGGTCCAGGTCCGTAATGCGCAGCACATAGGCCACCAGCGACCCGGCACCGGAACCGCGCCCTGGCCCCACCGGCACGCCGTTCTCGCGGCTCCAGCGGATGAAGTCGGCCACGATCAGGAAGTAGCCGGCGAAGCCCATGTTGCAGATGACGTCCAGCTCACGCTGCAGGCGCGCCTCGTAAAGTGCGCGCTGCGGCTCGGTCAGCCACGCCGGCGGATGCGCCGCCCAGCGAACCGCCATGCCCTCGACGGAAATCGTGCGGATGTGCTCCTCGGCGCTCTCGCCCGATGGCACCGGGTAATGCGGCAGGCGGCTTTCGCCCAGGCGCAGCGGCAGGCTGCAACGCCGCGCGATCGCCACGCTGTTGGCCAGTGCCTCCGGAATGTCGGCGAACAGGGACGCCATCTCCGCCGGCGAGCGCAGGTACTGCTCGCGCGTGTATTTACGCCGGCGGGTCGGGTCGGCCAGCTGCGTGCCGTCATGGATGCAGACGCGCGCCTCATGGGCCTCGAAATCCGACTCGGTCAGAAAGCGCACGTCATTGGTGGCCACCACCGCGACGCCACACTCCGCGGCCAGCTCCAGGGCGGCCGGTACATAGGCGGCCTCGCCTGCCCGGCCCACGCGCTGCAGTTCCAGGTAATACCGGTCACCGAACAGGCTGCGCCAGGCCTGCAGCTGCCGCCGCGCCTCGGCAGGCCGCCCCACCAGCAGGCTGCGCCCCACGTCGCCATCCATCGCGCCCGACAGGGCGATGAGGCCTTCCACGGTGCCGGCATCCAGCCAGCTGCGCTCCACCAGCGGCGTATCACGCCGCTGCCCCTCGAGGTAGCTGCGGCTCACTAGGCGAGAGAGGTTGAGGTAGCCCACCTCGCTCTGGCACAGCAGCGTGAGCCGCGAGGGCGCATCACGCTCCTGCGGCTCGGCCAGCCACAGGTCGACGCCGATCAGGGGCTTCACGCCCTTGGCGATCGCCGCCCGGAAAAATTTCACCATCGCGAAGAGGTTCGACTCATCGGTCAGGGCAACGGCCGGCATCTGTTCGGCCACGACAGCGTCCATCAGTTCTGGCACGCGCACGACACTGTCGACGAGGGAGAACTCGGTATGAAGTCTTAGGTGAACAAAAGTCGATGACACTTTGTTTTAAAAGGACTTTATTCTTTGATCAGGTCGCGAACGGGACCGAAGGAACGGCGATGGATCACCGACGGCCCCTGCACGGCCAGGGCGGCCAGATGTACCGGTGTAGGGTAACCCTTGTGCTCCCCCAAACGGTACCCGGGATAGACCCGATCCAGCGTCTGCAGCAACCGGTCGCGCCCCGTCTTGGCCAGTATGGAGGCCGCACTGATCGCCGGAATGCGCGCGTCGCCGCGCACGATCGCGTCACTGCGGGGACACAGGTCGGCCAGGGCAGGCAGCCGATTGCCATCCACCAGCACCCGGTCCGGCGTGACCCCCAGGCCCAGCACCGCCCGGCGCATCGCCAGGAAAGTGGCCTGCAGAATGTTGAGCGCATCAATCTCCTCGCTGTCGGCCCAGGCCACCGCCCAGGCCAGCGAACGCGCCCGGATCTGGTCGGCGAGCCGCTCGCGCTCTGCCTCGCCCAGCTGCTTGGAGTCCCGCAGCCCGGGAATCGGTCGGCGCGGATGCAGGATGACGGCCGCCGCGAACACCGGCCCCGCCAGGGGCCCCCGGCCGGCCTCATCCACGCCCGCCAGCAAGCCGGCCATCAGCCCGCCGAGGGGGGCGACTGCAGCAGCGCCTGCACCGCCAAGGCAGCCTGCCGGGCTCCATCCCGCCGCAGTTGCTGGTGGATGGCCAGGAACGCCTGCTCCAGGTGCTCGCGGTTCGCCGCGTCCGTGAGCTGGAAGGTCAGGGCCGCGGCCAGCGCCGGGGGCGTCACCGCCTCCTGCAGGAACTCAGGCACCAGCTCTTCGCCCGACAGCAGGTTGGGCTGGGACATGAGCTTGACCTTCACCAGCCCCAGGTCGCGCGCCACGAACGCCGTCAGCGGCGCAACCCGGTAGGCCACCACCATGGGCCGCTTGCTCAGCAGCGTTTCCAGAGTGGCCGTGCCCGAGGCCACCAGCACGGCATCGGCGGCCGCCAGCACCCGCTGCGACTGCCCGTCCAGCAGCCGCACGGTCGCGCCGGCCTGTGCCACCTGCGCCTCGAACACCGCCCGCAGCGGCGCCGAGGCCATCGGCGCGAGGAACAGCGGCGCGCCCTCGCCGGACGCCTGATCCTGCAGCAGCCTGGCCGTCGCGGCGAAATCCGCACCCAGGCGCCGCACCTCGCCCATCCGGCTGCCCGGCATAACCGCCACCACGCGCGCGGTCTCCGGCAAACCCAGCTCGCGCCGCGCTGCCGCGCGGTCCACAGCCAGCGGCATCTGGTCGGCCAGTGGATGACCGACAAACACCGCCTTCACGGCATGTTTCGCATAGAACGCCGCCTCGAAGGGCAGCACGCACAGCACCAGGTCCACCGACCGGCCCATGGTCCGCACCCGCCCCTGCCGCCAGGCCCAGACCTGCGGGCTGACGTACTGCACCGTCGGCAAGCCGCGGCGTTTGAGCCGGCGTGCCAGGCCCAGGTTGAAGGACGGGGAGTCGATGCCGACGAAGACATCCGGCGGATCGCGCAGGAACGCGCGCAGCAAGCGCGCACGCAGGCGATAGAGCCGCG
>CANGFJ010000056.1 GCA_947453065.1 Pseudomonadota bacterium | reverse complement strand
TACCCACCCAGAACGTGGTCGGCGCAATGGCCGAGTTGGCGCGATTGATGAACTGCTCGATCGGCATGTCCAGCAGCGAATGACACAGCAATGCGCCACCGGCCAGGCCGATGATGTCCGCCACGAAGGTCAGCAGCGGCATCGCAATGGTCAGCCCGATGATACGCGGCAGGATCAGCGTCTCGATGGCATCGACGCCCGTGGCGTTCAGCGCATCGACCTCTTCGTTGAGCTTCATCGCACCGATTTCGGCGGCAAACGCACTGCCGGAGCGACCCGCGATGATGATGGCCGTCAGCAGCACGCCCAGCTCTCGCAGCACGCCCACGGTGATCAGGTCCACCACGAAGATGTCGGCACCGAAGGCGCGCAGCTGCGTTGCAGAAAGATAGGCAATGATCACGCTGATGAGAAAGGCGATCAGCGAGACAATCGGCAGCGCCGTGATGCCGGTGTCGTACACATGCCGCACGATCGAAATGGGCCGCAGACGACGCAGGCTGACGGAGGCCCGCAGCAGCGTGACCACCACCTGGCCCACGAACGCCAGGCCGCGCGTGACATTACCCAGCCGCTCCAGCGCCGTGCGGCCGATAAAGGACACCGGGTTGGCCCAGCGTTCTTCCACGCTGTCGCCGGGGTGCACGACATCGCCATCGGCCAGGGCGTGGCGCACCACGCGCAACGCGTCCGGCGCAGCCCCCACAAACGTCACCGCGATGCCACGGGCCTCGAGCGTGCCCAGGTATTCATTCAGCGCCCAGGCACCGGCCAGGTCCAGCAAATCGGCTTGCTGCGCATCAATCTGCACGGCACTGCTGCCGGCCAGGTCAACAGCTGCCAGCTCGGCCTGGATGTCCGCGATGTTTGCGGCCACCCAGCGGCCTTTGAGGGCGAGCGTCACGCGCTCGGTGTCTTTGCTGCTCTCGACGTGATCCATCAACCATCCGCCTGACGGTGGGCCCCGGTTCCGCCACGATACACCGCGGGCAAGGCCCGCAACGCACTCAGGTGTCGTCGCGGTAGCGGCGCAGGCGAATGGCGCCCATGAGGAACGCAGCCGTGAGCAGCAGGCCCAGCCACAGGCCCGGATCGGCCAGCGTCGTGCCCAGGTCCGGCGCCGGCGCCAGCCGTGCCTTGAAGATCGACCAGAAATAGCCCGTGCCCAGCAGCAGCTTCTCGGCAATGGTCAGGCCCAACACAGGCAGGGTCGCCGTGAGGATCGGCACGCGGCGCGCAAAGGCCGAAGCGATCAGCAGCCAGGCCGCCAGCGGCGCATACCAGAGCGTCGTCAGCAGCAGCCGGCCCAGCAGGGACACCTCGTTCAGCAACCAGCCGCCCACAGTCCAGTCCTGCATGAACACGACCAGCTTGCCGTGGAACACCACGATCAGCAGCGTGCACAGCACGTGCGTCACGGCGCCCAGGGCAAAGATGCCCAGCGGCACGATGAGTAGCGCAACGGCAAACTTCACCAGCACCGTGGTGGCGTCGGACACCGGCAGGGACTTCCAGAACAGGATGCTGCGATCCCGCCGCTCGGCATACAGGCAGTCCAGCAAATAAGAGCCTGTAATCAAGCCACCGACAAGCAGGAGCAGCCCGGTGAGGGCCTGAACGCTATCGGCCAGATGGTTGGACGTGACGTCAGGCAGGTCACCATCGCTGAGCTGCACGTGCGTCGCGCCGGCAACCGACAGGATGGCCACCCCGAGCACCAGCGCTGCCGCCACCAGCGGCGCCATCCACAGGCTGCGGTATTCCCAGAACTCACGCCGGACCAAGGTCTGCACGGCCTTCATGCCTTCTCTCCCTGCATGCGCGCCACGAACAGGTCGGCCACACTGGGCGTGCCGACCTCGCCCAGCGCCGACAGCGCCTGCTGCGCCCGGTTCTCGTAGAACATCAGCGTCCGCCCGAAAACCTGCCGCTCGTGGAAGGGGCCCAGCGCACGCGCCGCCTCCAGGCAATCCGGCTTCACATGCAGCTGCAGGTAACGCTCGCCCAGCGTATCGATTTCCGCATCCAGCACGAGGCGCCCCTGCTCGATGAACAGCACGTCGGTGAGGATGTGCTCGACTTCCTCAACCTGGTGGGTCGTCACCAGGATCGTGCGCTGCTCGTCCATGTAGTCGTTGAGCAAGGTGTCGTAGAACTGCCGCCGCGAGAGCAGGTCCAGCCCCAGCGTGGGTTCGTCCAGCACCAGCAGCCGCGCGTGGATCGCCAGCACCAGCGCCAGGTGCAGCTGCGTCACCATGCCCTTGGAGAGCTCCCGCACGCGGCTGTCCAGGCGGATGTCCGTGCCCTTCAGGAAGTCCTCGGCCTTGGCCCGCTCGAAACGCGGGTGCACGCCCTCTACATAGTCCAGTGCCTGGTGCACGCGGATCCATTTCGGCAGCACCGCCGTGTCGGCGATGAAGGCCACCTCACGCATCAGCGCGTCACGCTGCGTGGCAGGATCCAGCCCCAGCACGCGCAGTTCGCCGTCATACGGCGTGAGGCCCAGGATCGCTTTCAGCGCCGTCGTCTTGCCCGCGCCGTTGCGGCCGATGAGACCCACGATGCGGCCCGGTGCCACATTGAAGGTCACATCCTGCAAGGCCTGCTTGCCGCGGTATTTTTTTGCCAGCCCGGTGGCGCTGATGATCGCTGTCATGTCGTCGGTTCCCCTCCGCCCAGCAGCGCCTCTGCCGACAGGCCCAGGCGCTGGATCGTGGCTTTGATCTTCGGCCAGTCTGTTTCCAGGAATCGCTGCCGCTCGTCCTTGAGCAGCGCCTGGCTCGCGCCGGGGCTCACGAACATGCCCAGCCCCCGGCGCTTTTCAACCAGCGACTCTTCCACCAACTGCTGGTAGGCCTTCAGCACAGTCAACGGATTGAGGCGGTACTCGGCAGCGACCTGACGCACGGAAGGCAGTCCATCGCCTTCCTTCAGGACGCCTTCCAGAATCATGGCCACCACGCGGTTGCGCAGCTGGCGGTAGATCGGCTGGTTGTCATCCCACTGTGTGTCGGTCGTACTCACATGCGTCTCGCTCTACTGCCTGCTTCCCTGCTGCCCGGCGACCACCAGCCGCAGGGGCTGTGTGCCGGCAGTTGAGACAGACGCTACACCAAACACGGACGTCACAAGCGGCGTCGAGGCCCTGAAGCGGGCGCTGCCACCCTCGGTCGCCGTAAAGTTCGCGCTGCCCGCGGTCAGCTGCGAGAAGTCCGCAACGCTGTCCCGGTCCACATGCACCTGCAGGTGGCCCACCGTGCCGCGGGCCTGCAGCGATGCCCGCCGCAGCAGCGTGATCTGGGTGTCACCGCCGTGCAGGCCCTGCAGCTGCGCCCGACCGGGGCCTTTCAGGGTCAGCGCCGACAGCTGCGGCAGGCTTACCTGGACGACCAGATCGGGATCACTCGAGCGCCACGGATAGCCCACGTGGACGACATACAAGGTGCCGTGCTTCACCTTGAACGTCACCTGCGATTGCGCCGCCTCCGGGCCGGAGATCGATACGGACTGCGCAGCGCCAGCCTCGACCTGCAGCTGGCCAACACCGTGGAACTCAATGGACTGAAAAGCCGGCAGATCGCGTACCGGGGTGTCCGCGGCCTGGGCCTTGGACAAGACCGCGAGGATCAGCAAGCTGGCCACCAGGGCAAGAAGGGAGGCCATGACGCGGGTGCTGAAAGCATGTTGTGTGTTCATGAGCGTGTCTCCGCAAGGATGGTGAGAACAGCAACCTCCGTAGGCGCTCCCTGCCGCGTTGCTATGGTGTGCTATACGACTACAACACCAACTGACTGTCAACACCGGAGGCGCATGGCCGGGTGCCACCCCAATGAGGCGCGTCAGTGCGCTATGGGCCGCGCACGGACCGTGCGGGCCATGGATGGCCCGCCCGGAGCCCACAGGGACGTGGTTTTGCGGTCCGTGCACGGCCCATAGCGCGCTGACGCGCGCCCGTTGCGACAGGCCTCGCATGAAATCCCCGCGCTCCCCCCGTAGAATCGCCCGCAACTTAACTCGGGAGCCGCAATGAAGAAGCCCTTGACCGTCACGATCACCGGTGCCGCTGGCCAGATTGGCTATGCCCTCGCCTTCCGCGTGGCCTCCGGCCAGCTGCTGGGCGCCGACCAGCCGGTGAACCTGAACCTGCTGGAAATCACGCCGACGCTACCGGCGTTGCAGGGCGTGGTCATGGAGCTCAACGACTGCGCGTTCCCGCTGCTGAACTCGGTCACCGCCACCGACGATGCGAAAGTCGCCTTCCGCGACAGCAACGTCGCCCTGCTGGTCGGCGCGCGTCCGCGCGGCCCGGGCATGGAGCGCAAGGACCTGCTGCTGGCCAATGCGGCCATCTTCTCGGCTCAGGGCAAGGCGATGAACGAAGTCGCCGACCGCAACATCAAGGTGCTGGTCGTCGGCAACCCGGCCAACACCAACTCGCTGATCGCCCGCGCCAACGCGCCGGACCTCAATCCGCGCAACTTCACGGCGATGACCCGTCTCGACCACAACCGCGCGCTGGCGCAGCTGGCCGAGAAGACCGGCAAACACACCACCGACATCCGCCGGCTCACCATCTGGGGCAACCACAGCTCCACGCAGTACCCGGACCTCAGCCACACCACGGTCGGCGGTGTCGCGGCCACGAGCCTGGTCGAGCAGAGCTGGATCGAATCCACCTTCATCCCGGTCGTGCAGCAGCGCGGCGCCGCCATCATCAAGGCGCGCGGTGCGTCGTCGGCTGCCTCGGCTGCCGCGGCCGCCATCGACCACGTGTACACCTGGGTCAACGGCACCGCCGAGGGCGACTGGATCAGCATGGCCGTGCCGTCGGACGGCAGCTACGGCATTGCCGAAGGCGTCATCTACTCCTACCCGGTCACCACGAAGAACGGCGAGTACCAGATCGTGCAGGGCCTGTCGGTCGATGCCTTCAGCCGCACCCGCATGGACGCCAGCCACGCCGAACTGCTCGAAGAGCGCGATGGCGTGAAGGACCTGCTGTAACAAACAGGCGAAGTCGCCGCCGCCTTTCGGGGTGGCGGCGCACTTCGCCTTTTTTGGGTACAATCACTTAACGTGTTAAGCATCAGGTGACCCATGCGACTTCATCCCACCGGCAAGTTCGACAACCACGCCAAGGCCTACGACCACATCCAGGCGCACCCGCTGGCCGCTGCGATGGGCGCTGAAATCCGCGGCGTCGATCTGGCGCGGGTCACCGCGGCGCAGGTGGCCGAGATCCAGCACGCGCTGTTCCGGCACAAGATGATCTACTTCCGCGACCAGACGCTGACCCACGAGCAGCACGAGGCCTTCAGCCTGCACTTTGGTCCGTTTGCCGAAGACGCCTATACCGCCGGCGTCCCGGGGCACCAGAACGTGCACCCGCTCATCAAGGAAGCCGACGACCGGTCCAAGATGGTGTTCGGCGAAGGCTGGCACACCGACTCGCCGTTCCTGCCCGAGCCGCCCGCCATCACGGCGCTGTATTCGGTGGAGATTCCGCCCTTTGGTGGTGACACCATCTGGGCCAACTCGGCCCTGGCCTATGCCAGCCTCAGCGAGCCCTATCGCCAGATGATCCAGGGCCTGAAGGTGCACTTCTCGCTGCGCGACGTGCTCAAGGCCGCACAGGACAGCGTCGAACTGCGCGACAGCCCCATCGGCAACCTCGCCGCCTCGCGCCAGTCCGCACAGCTCTCCGACAACCTCATCCGCAAGATCAACGGCAACTTCCACCCGATGGTGCGCACGCATCCGGTAACGGGGGAGCAGTCGCTGTACCTCGACGGCGCCTATGCCATCGGCATCCAGGGCATGGAGCCAGAAGAGTCCGCACCCATCCTGGCCTATCTCGTCGAGCACATCATCCAGCACGCCTTCACCTGCCGGCTGCGCTGGGAGCCCAGGACGCTGGCGATGTGGGACAACCGGCTCTGCGTGCACCAGGCCTTCAACGACTACTTCGGTTACCGCCGCGAGCTCTACCGCACGACCGTGGCGGGCGAGAAGCCGCGCTAGGGTCCGACGGCGGGCGGCGGGTTTCTTGCAGGGAGGCAACCAGGCTCTTCCCCGACATGGCCCGCCGGAGTCCCGCACCGTGAATACGCCCGCCCCGCCCATTACGCAGAACGCGGACATCCGCTACCTCGGCACGCTGCTCGGCAACGTCATCCGCGCCTATGGCGGCACGGCGCTGTTCGAGCGCATCGAAGGCATCCGGGCCCGCTCGGTGGAACGTCACCGCGGCCTCGGCGAACACCCCGCACCGGGGCAGGAACTCGAAGCCCTCGGCCTCGACGACACCCTCTCGTTCGTGCGCGGCTTCATGCTGTTCTCGATGCTCGCGAACCTGGCCGAGGACCGGCAGGCCAACCTGAGCGAATCGGCCAGCACCGTGGCCACCGCCCTGCAGCGCCTCGCGCAGGAGGGCATCGACAGCGCGCAAGCCGCAGCGCTGCTGGAGCGCGCGCTCATCGTGCCGGTGCTCACCGCGCACCCAACCGAAGTCATGCGCAAGAGCATGATCGACCATCGCAACCGCATCGCCGAGCTCATGCGCCAGCGCGACCTGGGCGCCCTCGAAACACAGGAAGGCGATGTCATCGAACAGGCGCTGCTGCGGCAGATCGCGCTGCTGTGGCAAACGCGGCCGCTGCGGCGTGAACGCATCCAGGTGTCCGATGAAGTGGCCATCGCACTGTCTTACCTGCGCGACGTGTTCCTGCCGGTGTTGCCGCAGCTGTATTCACGCTGGGAACGCCTGCTGCCGCACCGGCCCGCCAGCTTCCTGCGCCTGGGGACGTGGATCGGCGGCGACCGCGATGGCAATCCCAACGTCACGGCCGAGTCGCTGCAGCTGGCCCTACGTCGCGCATCGCAGGCGGTGCTGGGCAGCTACCTCGACCAGCTCCACGCACTGGGCGCCGAACTCTCGATCTCCACCGAACTGGCCCGCGCGACGCCTGCCGTAGAGGCACTGGCGCGGACGGGGGGCGATCACGCTGCCGCACGGCTGGACGAACCCTACCGCCTCGCGCTCACCGGTCTCTACGCTCGACTGGCAGCCACCTATGAAACGATCACCGGTGAGCCGCCCGCGCGCCGCGCCACAGTCAGCGCCGAGGCCTATGCCACGCCGCAGGCGCTGCGCACCGATTTGGCCGTGCTGGCGCAATCGCTGGGCAAAGGCGGTGCAGGGCTGCTGTCGACGGGCGGCGCGCTGGGCCGGCTGATCCGCGCCGTCGAGAGCTGCGGCTTTCACCTCGCCACGCTCGACCTGCGGCAGAACTCCGATGTGCACGCCCGCGTGGCAGGCGAGCTGCTGGCCGTCGCCGGCGTCGAAGCCGATTACGCCAGCCTGGATGAAGCCGCCCGAGTGGCCCTGCTGCGGCGTGAGCTGGCCGGCAACCGCCTGCTCTTCAGCCCTTACGCGGACTACTGCGACGAAACACGCTCGGAGCTGGCCATCGTGCACGCCGCGGCCCAGGCCCATGCGCAATACGGCCCCGCCTGCATCACGACCTACCTCATCTCCAAGTGCGAGAGCGTCTCGGATCTGCTGGAGGTAAACCTGTTGCTGAAAGAGGCAGGCCTCTACCGCCCCGCCGATCCGGGCGCCGCGGCCCTGATGGGGGTGCCGCTGTTCGAGACCATAGTCGACCTGCAGAACGCGCCGCGCATCATGCGCGACTATCTGGCCCTGCCCGAAGTGCGGCAAGCCGTCGACCGACGTGGCCACCAGGAAGTGATGGTCGGTTACTCCGACTCGAACAAGGATGGCGGCTACCTCACCTCGGTCTGGAGCCTGAACCAGGCCACGCGCGCGCTGGCCGCGGTCTTTGCAGAGACCGGCACGGCGATGCAGATCTTCCACGGCCGCGGCGGCTCGGTGGGCCGGGGCGGTGGACCGGCCTTTGCGGCCATCCGCGCGCAGCCCACCGGCACGGTGCAGGGTCGCATCCGCATCACCGAGCAGGGCGAGATCATTGCAGCCAAATACGGCACGCGCGAGAGCGCCGCCGCCAACCTGGAGGCCATTGCCTCGGCCACGCTGCTCGCCTCGCTGGAGCCCGAAACCCGCTCACCGCAGGAGCAGGCCCGGTTCGCCACGGCGATGGACGCGATCTCAGGCAACGCCTTCGACCACTATCGCGGCCTGGTCTACGGCACGCCGGGCTTCACGACCTTCTTCCGCGAGATGACGCCACTGCGCGAAATCGCCACGCTGAAGATCGGCTCACGCCCTGCCTCGCGCACGCAGTCCGACCGCATCGAAGACCTGCGCGCGATCCCCTGGGTGTTCAGCTGGGCGCAGGCGCGCGTCATGTTGCCGGGCTGGTATGGCGCCGGCCAGGCCCTGGCCCAGTTCGCCGACCGCGGACTGCTGCGCGAGATGGCCGCCAGCTGGCCCTTCTTCCAGGCCACGCTCGACAACCTGGAGATGGTGCTGGCCAAGTCCGACATGCAGATCGCGCGCCGCTACCTGACCCTGGTGCAGGACCCGTCGATGGCCCAGTCGATCTTCGGCCGCATCGAGTCGGCCTGGCACACCACGCACGACTGCCTGCTCGACATCACCGGCCAGTCGCGCCTGCTGCAGAAGCAGCCGGCGCTGGACGCTTCCATCCGCCTGCGGCTGCCCTATATCGAGCCGCTGAACCTGCTGCAGGTCGAACTGCTCAAGCGCCATCGGGCCGGCGAGACCGATGCGCGCGTGCAGGAAGGCATCCAGCTGTCGATCAATGCCGTGGCCACGGCCCTGCGCAACAGCGGCTAGCGCCTACTGCAGCACCACGCCGCCATCCACGGTGAGCAAGGCACCCACCATGTAGGAGGCCTCGTCAGAGGCCAGGAACAGCACCGTGCGTGCGACCTCCTCGGCTTCGCCCACCCGCCCGATCGGCATCTGGCCGGCGATGTGCTGCATGGCCTGCGCATCCTCCAGCAGCGGACCCAGCATCGGCGTGCGGATCATGCCCGGACAGACCGCGTTGACGCGGATGCGATAGCGAATGAGGTCCAGTGCCGCCGCCTTGGTGAGGCCGGCCACGCCATGCTTGCTGGCCACATAGGCCGCCATGCCCGGTGCCGCCACCAGGCTCGCCACCGAGGCGGTGTTGACGATGGCACCACCGCCCGCCGCCTTCAGTGCAGGCACTTGTGCCTTGAGGCAATAGAAGACGCCGCCGAGGTTTACGTCGATCAGGCGCCGCCAGGCCTCCAGCGAGAAGTCCTCGAACTCCGGCGTGATCACTGACGGCATGCCGGCATTGTTGATCGCGATATCCAGCCGGCCATAACGGGCAACGGCCAGCGCCACCGCCGCCTCGCACTGCGCGAAGTCCGCCACATCCAGCGCCGTGGCAACCGCCTCGCCACCGTTATTGCGGATCTGGGACGCAGCCCCTTCCGCGCCCGCCGCGTTCAGATCGGCCAGCACCAGCCGTCCGCCCTCGGCCGCGAACGCGTTGGCCACGGCCAGCCCAATGCCGCTGGCAGCGCCCGTGACCAGGATGCTTTTGCCGGTGAACCGGGCACTGCGGCCCTGCGAGGTGCTCAAGGTCTGTCTCCTAGTGAAGCCATGGTGAGGGCATGTTGTAGGGCACCGTGTGGAACACCGCCTCTACGCCCTGGATCTTGCCGCCCTGGATCTTGAACGCTTCCAGCAACACAAAGGAATGCGGCCGGCGGAAGATCGACGTGCGCGGCGTGCCATTGGTCAGGCGAAAATCTCCCAGCACGCCTTCGTGGTCGATGAAGCCACCGGCCAGCACGATGCCGCGCTCTTCATCCACCACCAGAAAGCGCCGGTCGCGCAACCGGTCGTCATAGCGATAGGCGCCGAGGCGGAACTGGTCCGCGCAGCCCAGCTTCCACACCGGGTCCAGGCCTGGCTCGGTGAGGTTCGTGGACTGCATGCCGTTCTCGCGGCGGTTGCAGTCCTCGGTGAACTCCGCCTTCAGACTGCCGTCATTCAGCTGCAGCGTCTCGAAATAGCCGTTGGCCGCGGCCAGCATCTGCGGCCGCGGCGTGCGTTGCGCCATCGGCAGCAGCGCCTCGAACACGGGCCGGCGGGCCATCACGGCGGTCACAAAGGGAATGCCTGCATCCTGCGGCCGGACCACCAGCAGCTCGGCCTCACTGACCTGGCCGCGCGCCACTTTGAGTCGCAGCGCATACGGTGCCGGCGTGGTGGTTTCTTCGACCACCCCGAAGATGGCCACCTGCCCGGTGACCGGATCGGCAAAGCGCATCTCATAGTCACCCAGGCCGGTGATCGTGCGCCACAGCCCGTCGCCCACGCGCAACGCCACGTTGTTCTCGGTGGACTTCGCACGCGCAGCCCAGCGCACCTGCCCCGGCGCGTGCGCCTTCAGTGCCGCCAGGTAGCCATCCAGCACGCCGTACAGGCACTGCCTGTCACAGCGCTGCGCCGCCGCCGGGCTGCCAGCCTGGGCCAGCGACGCACCGGCCAGCCCCGCGCAGAAGGCCAGCAGCGCGGGCCAGCGTGTCTGCGCCAATCGAGTCATGCGACGCTCCGGTGCAGTCACTGGCCCGTGACCGGATTCTTGTAGTGGTAAGGCGGCAAGAACACCTCCGGGAACGCCCCGTACTTCACGGTGGGCGGCGCATCCGGTGCGAGGCCTTCCAGGTTCTGCGGCAATGGCACTGCGCCCTTGTTCCAGCCCTGGTCGAACTCCACATAGAACGTGATGTAGCCATGCAGCATCTGGATCTTCCAGACGCCGCCCTCCTTCACATACGCATTCTCGTAGGTGGCCTCGCCCCAGCGGGCCTCCTTGCCGAGCTGGCCGACCTGCATCAGCGTGCGCCAGCGCGCCTTCGCCGTGCGGCCATCGGCTGCCACATGAATGACGGGCTGCAACTGCATGTGGTTGAACAGCCGCCCATAGGCCATGTCACCCAGCGCATGCAGATAGGTGCGGATGCGGTCCTGGCCAACAAACAGCCCTCGGCCTGCGATCTCCAGCGTCCCCTCTTTGGCAAACAGGTCCGCCGCATCGTCCCAGCGGGATTTGTCGACGTAGTAGCCATACGAGGCCTGCAGGTTCGCGATCGACGTCCAGTCGGTGGCGGCTTGCGACTGCGCCTTCAGCGCAGCCACCTCGCTCCGCAGGGCAGCGATCTGGCCGGCCAGGTCGGGCGTTGCGGCGACCGCTCCGGCACAGCTGGCCGACAGCAGTCCCAGCAGAATCCAACGCGAGGCAACGCTCATGCGTCACGCCGCGGGCGCTTCGGGACGAAGGCCAGGAAGCGCCGCGGGTTGTCGACCATGATCTTGTGAAGGATCGCGTCACTGGCGCCGGCCGCTTTGAGCTTGGGCAGGAAGTTCGTCACCGCCCGTCCGTAGCCGCGCGAGGCATCGCCGGAGATGAGCACGTGATCGGCCAACCCGGCCTCGATCAGCGCCATGACCAGCGGCACGACGGGCGCATCATTGCCACCGCCCTGACGGTCAAACCCGACATACGCGCCACGCCGGCACAGCTGCTTGTGTACGTAGACGGCCGGATCGGTGAGGTTGCCCAGGTGACCGATTGCCACGCGCTTCGGATCAACGCCCGCGTCCTCCAGGATGTCGAGCTGTTCGATCGCCGACTTGCCCGGCACCCCCGTGTGCGTGAACACCGGCAGGTTCGTGGCCTGGTGGGCCCGGCCCACAGCGCGAAAGACCTTGCGCTCCACCGCTGAAATCTCATCCCACGAGCCGATCTCGCCGAACGCACCGGCCGGGTACTCGTCGGCCTGCCGGATCAGCATCGCGGCCAGCTGTTCTTCGCTCGCGCGGGCAATCGCTTGCGGATAGAACGGCTGCGCATAGAAGCCGGCGCCCTTCACCACGGGCAGGCCAGCCAGTTTCGCGGCCTGGCGGATGAAGGCCAGGTCCACGCCCGCCCCTTCCAGGCCGGCATCCACCAGGCAAGCCACGCCGTCACGCTGTGCTGAACGCAACTCCTCGGCCATCAGCTTCACGTCGCGCATCGGATCCGGGCCCGGCAGCGGCGGCGGCGGGGCCAGTGGCCGCTCTGTGGCGGCTGCCCCGTTGGCAGCCAGCACTGCGGCGCTCGCCGCACGGAAGCGCTCGTTGAAATCGGTGCCCAGCGACAGATGTTCGTGGAACAACGTTGCACCGCCCGCCAGCTCCTCCGGCGCGTAATCCCGGAATAGCGTGCGGATGACCGCGCCTTTTGGAAAGGCCGGCGCCTGGGCCAAGGCCCTGGTCGGTCGCGTTGCGGCGACGACAGCGGCGGCCGCAACGAACTGCAAAGCCTTGCGGCGGTTCAACGTATCCATGAGTGCTCCGGTTTTTTTCGTTATGGCCCCATTCTGATCCGGCGCCCGCCTTACCGCCATGGCCGGCACGACCAGAGGTGGTTAGACTCGGGCGACAATTTGGGGGGGCTGACCATGACGAGAAAAACACAGATCCTGCGCTGCCTGGCCGCATCACTGCTGGTGTGCACGGGCACCGCCGGCGCGCAGTCGCTGACCATCACCAACGCGCGCATCCTCGATGGCACCGGCAAGGTCATTGAGCGCGGCAGCCTTGTCGTGCGCGACGGCAAGATCGTCTCGGTAGCGCCGGGCGCGCCGAAGTCCGCGGCCGGCCGCACGATCGATGCCGGCGGCAAGACCGTGATGCCGGGCTATGTCGATGCACACCGTCATGTCGTCAAGGGCAACCCGAACGAGTGGCTCGAGAAGTCCGCCAAGGGCGAACTGCAGGAATTCCTCGATGCCGGCTTCACCACCGTGCTGGGCGCCATCGATCCGCCGCAGCTCATCGAGGCGCGCAAGCGCATCGAGGCCGGCCAGTTGCAGGGCCCACGCCTCTACATTGCGTCAATGATCCCGCTGGCCGGCGCGTTGCCGCCCGCTCCGCGCAAGCCCGACGCCATCGGCTTCGATCCGGCCCGCACCGACCCGGCCCGTGCGCCGCTCACCGGTCCCGCCGCACCCGCCATCCCGCACGAGCAGCTCATCAAGCTGATCGATGCGGCCAAGGCCGGCGGTTACGACTACCTCAAGACGATCATGAACGCGACGCCGGGCGGCCCGGAGATCGCCACGCTCAAGTTCATCGTCGAAGAGGGCAAGAAGCGCGGCATGCCCACGATCACGCACGCCGTCAGCATCCGCGACACGCTCGCCGCGGTCGAGGGCGGCCCGGCGCTGCTGGTGCACACACCGCACATCGGTGACCTGGGTGCCGATCCGGTGGCGCTGAAAAAGATTGTCGATGCGCGCATCCCGATGACCTCGACGCTGTCGGTGTTCATCCCGCACTTCGGGCCCGAGAACAAACCGCTGTTCCGCGATCGCCTCGCCTTCCCGCTCGACACGCTCTCCAGCGCCGGCCAGGGTCCGGTCAATGCGCGCCAGCTGTGGGATGCCGGCCAGGTCACCTATGGCTTCGGCACCGACACGCAGTGGGCCCCGAAAGAGACCCTGGTCGATGAACTGCGCGGCCTCGCACTGGTGTTCTCGCCGCAGGAGATCGTGCGCATCCTCACGCAGGACGCGGCGAAGGCGACAATGCACGGGCAGGAGTTCGGCACCCTGGAAGCCGGCAAGCTCGCCGACATCGTCATCGTCAAGGGTGACCCGCTGCAGAACCCCTACGACCTGGTGAACGTGGTCACCACGATCAAGGGCGGTAAGGTGGTCTTCGAAAAGCGGCCCTGAGGCCGCTCTCCGGCGCGCTGCCTAGCGCGCCGGCTCGATCCGCAGGATGGCGCCCTTCGACTCGTCGGTGGCCACATACAGCAGGCCGTCGGGCCCCTGCTTCACGTCGCGGATGCGCTGGTGCAGGTCGGCCAGCAGCGTCTCGCGACGCAGCTCTTCCATCTTGTCGTTGAACAGCACGCGGTCCAGCCGGCCCGTGCCGTTCACCTCGCCGGTGCGCACGCCGCCCACGAACAGGTCGCCCTTCCACTTCGGCAGCTTGTCGCCCGTGTAGAACGTCAGGCCCGAGACCGAGATCGACGGCGTCCAGTACACGATGGGCGGCTCATAACCCTGGTGGGTCGGTTCGTTGACCTTGGCCTGCCACGGACCCGGGTAGGTGCGCCCCAGGCTCACGAGCGGCCAGCCGTAGTTGCGGCCCGGCTTCAGCACGTTGATCTCGTCGCCCCCGTTGGGCCCCATCTCGGTGATCCAGATGTCATGCGTCACCGGATGCTGCGCCACGCCCAGCACGCTGCGATGGCCCATGGTGTAGACCTCGGGCCGAGCGCCAGCCTTGCCGACAAAGGGGTTGTCGGCGGGCACGCTGCCGTCATCCTTGAGCCGCAGCACCTTGCCACCCAGCGCGTTGGGGTCCTGCGCGTCGTTGGCCGTGAAGCCGGCCGTCGCCACATACATCAGCCCATCCGGCGTCAGCGTGAAGGCCAGTGCGCCATGCAGGTCGTCGGCGAAGAACACG
>CANGFJ010000055.1 GCA_947453065.1 Pseudomonadota bacterium | reverse complement strand
CGCGGCCAGTTGCTGGTCTTCTTCTGGCGTAGCGCCGCGCGGGTGGGTGCCGGCGATGGGGCGCGTATCGATACGGCCGTCACGGATGCGCAGCAGCCGCTCCGGGGACGATGACAGCAGGGTCAGGTCGCGGAACTGCACCAGCGCCGCGAAGGGCGCCGGATTGGCCTGCCGCAGGCGGCCATACAACGCGCCCACCGTCGTGCCTTGCGCCAGGTCTACCTGCCAGGGCCGCGACAGGTTCGCCTGGTAGATATCACCCGCACGGATGTAATCCTGCGCCCGTCGCACCCGCTCCTGGAATCGCTCCGGGGCTTCTTCGTGCACGGCCGTGATGGCAATGGCAGCGGGCGTCTCGATCAGGGGCACGGTGGCCAGGTCGCGCAGCAACTGCTCGATGTGTGCACCCGGCACGTCGGGCTCGGCCACCAGCCAGCCCTGCCCGTCTGCCAGTTGCACCAGGGCCAGCGGGGCGCGCAGGGCAAACGCCCTGAGGGACTGTCCGGCCGGTTGCCGCAGGCGCGGCTCCACCTCGGCGGCCATCTCGTAGGACAGATAGACCATCCAGCCGCCACGGAACGGGAGTTCCTCGGCGCCCAGGCAGGGCGCGGGGCTCGATTGGAGGCAGGCTTCGAGATAGGCCAGGAAACCGGGTGCTGAGGGTGCTGCGGGCAGGATGCCTAACGGGTCCTCGCGGCAGAGTTCGCCCCCTGGCCCTTGCCAGACACTGGCACGCGGGAACGCCGCCAGAATGCTGGCCTCGGCCAGTGCACCACGGGCTGCGCTGTCCAGCAGCACGGGATAGCGCTCCGGGTACGCAGCGGCCAGGGCCGGCAGAACGCCCGGCCGCAGCTCGACTGGTCTTGAGATCAGGGACGGCGCGCGCATGGCGCCAGGGACCTGCGCCGGCTCAGCCTGCAAATCGACGCAGGACGAGCGAGCCGTTCGTACCACCGAACCCGAAGGAGTTCGACAGCGCCGCATCGATCTTCATGGAGCGGGCCGTGTTCGGGACGAAGTCCAGATCGCAGCCTTCGCTGGGGTTCTGCAGGTTGATCGTCGGCGGCGCGATCTGATCGCGCAGGGCCAGTGCCGTGAAAATGGCTTCGACCACGCCGGCAGCACCCAGCAGGTGGCCGGTGACGGACTTGGTGGAGCTCACGGCAATCCGGGCCGCTGCATTGCCAAACGCCTGTTTGATGGCAGCCGTTTCGGCCTTGTCCCCCAGCGGGGTCGAGGTGGCGTGGGCGTTGACGTATTGCACCCCGTCCGGGTTCAGGCCGGCGTCGCGCATGGCGATTTCCATGGCGCGTCGGGCGCCATGGCCGTCTTCCGGTGGCGAGGTGATGTGGTAGGCGTCGCCGCTCATGCCGAAGCCAGACAGCTCGGCGTAAATACGGGCACCGCGCGCCTTGGCGTGCTCGAGTTCTTCGAGCAGCATGGCGCCGCCGCCATCGCTGAGTACGAAGCCGTCGCGGTCACGATCCCAGGGGCGGCTGGCTTCCTGCGGGGAGTCGTTGCGGGTAGACAGCGCCTTGGCCTGTCCGAAGCCGCCCATGCCCATGCGCGTGGTCGCCATCTCGGCGCCACCGGCCAGGATGATGTCCGCGTCGCCGTACTGGATGGTGCGCAGGCCCAGGCCCACGGCGTGGGTCGAGGTCGTGCAGGCGGTGACGACGCCCAGGTTGGGGCCGCGCAGCCCGAAGCGGATCGACAGGTGTCCGGCGATCATGTTGATGATCGTGGACGGCACGAAGAACGGCGAGATCTTGCGCGGGCTTTGGGCCGCCAGGAAATCGTTGTGCTGGTCTTCGATCGTCTGCAGGCCGCCGATGCCGGAGCCGGCGATGACACCGGCCCGATCCAGGTCGATTTTTGACAGGTCGAGGCCCGAATCGGCCATGGCCTGCACGCCCGCGGCGATGCCGTAGTGCATGAATTCGTCCATGCGCCGGGCTTCTTTGGTGGGCAGGTACTGCTCGAGGACGAAGTCCTTCACCGCCCCGCCGAAATGACAGGGAAAGGCAGTGGTGTCGAACCGGGTGATCGGCGCGATGCCGCTGACGCCGTTGACGACGTTGGCCCACGCCTGATCGATCGTACTGCCGACCGGCGAGACGATACCCATACCCGTGACGACTACGCGACGCTTGCTCACGCGTTACTCCGAACCGGCAGAAATCGCGGCGCCAGTGGCGCCGCTACGGACAGTCCTGATCAGGACTTGGTACGACGATCGTTGATGTAGTCGATCGCCTGCTGGACGGTGGTGATCTTCTCGGCGTCTTCGTCCGGGATCTCGATCTCGAACTCTTCTTCCAGCGCCATCACGAGCTCAACCGTATCGAGGGAGTCGGCGCCCAGATCATCGACGAAGGACGCGTCGTTGGTCACTTGCTCTGCCTTGACGCCCAGCTGCTCGGCAACGATGGCTTTAACCTGCTGTTCAACGCTGCTCATCTGCTTTAAATCCTCTGTGCGATTAATCTTAAGCGGCCGCAAAGCCGGCCCCGCGGGCGGCGTATTGTAGGGGAAGCTCAAGCAGCTTTCCACCGTGTGACAGTCTTGCGCCGATTCGTGAGTTGTTGTTTTTTCTAATAATAACCAGAAACGCCCCGATCAGGTGCAATCTCAGGGCATCAACATGCCGCCGTTGACGCTCAGCGTCTGGCCCGTGACATAGGCTGCCGCGGGCGACGCCAGGAACAGCACCGCCTGCGCGATGTCTTCGGGGGCCCCCAGTCGGCCGGCGGGAATCTGGGCCAGTAGCGCCTGCTTGTGGTCGTCTCCGAGCGACTTGGTCATGTCGGTGTCGATGAAGCCCGGTGCCACGGCGTTGACAGTGATGTTGCGCGAGGCCACTTCCCGCGCCAGCGACTTGGTGAGGCCGATGACGCCGGCCTTGGCAGCGGCATAGTTGACCTGTCCGGCATTGCCCATCAGCCCCACGACCGAGGTGATGCTGATGATGCGCCCGCGTCGCGCCTTCATCATGTGCTTGAGACAGGCCTTGGTGATGCGGAAGTTCGCCGACAGGTTGGTGTCGATGACCGCCTCCCAGTCGTCGTCTTTCATGCGCAACATGAGGGTGTCGCGCGTGATGGCGGCGTTGTTCACCAGGATGCTGGGCATCTCGCCGGCGGCATCCAGTTGCGCAAACAGCGCGTCACTGGAGGCTTTGTCGCCGACGTTGAGTACGGCGCCGTGGCCACCAAATGGCGCCAGTTCTGCGGTGATGCGTGCGGCACCCTCCTCGCTCGTGGCGGTGCCGATGACCTTGGCCCCGGCCTGTGCCAGCTGCAGCGCAATGGCTCGGCCGATACCCCGCGATGCGCCGGTGACCAGGGCGGTGTCTGCGGCAAGAACAAGTGTCTGGGTCATCAGGAGGCTCCAGGTCCGGCCAGGACGGCGGCCAGTGAGGCAGGGTCTTCGAGGGCGGCACAGTGGATGTCGGGGCGGCGTTCGATACGACGATTGAGGCTCGTCAGGATTTTGCCTGGGCCACACTCCACGAACTGCGTGATGCCGGCCGCGGCCAGGCTGCGAATCAGATCGCTCCAGTGCACGGGGCTGGCGAGCTGGCGTTTGAGCAAGGCGCGCAGCGCCGCCGGGTCGGCGTGCACGATGGCGTCGACCGGGCTCCAGAACGGAATCTTTGGAGTGTGCAGCGCCAGCGTGGCCAGGCGTTCACCAAACCGCTCGGCTGCCGGCTGCATCAGGCTGCTGTGTGCCGGTACGCTCATCGGCAGGAGCACGGCGCGCTTGGCGCCACGGGCCTTGCAGGCGTCAATGGCCCGGGTAACGGCTCCGGCATTGCCAGCGATGACCACCTGCCCGGGGGAGTTGAAGTTGACCGGCTCGACCACTTCGGTGCCCGCCGCTTCCGAGCAGGCGGCGCGGATGAGGTCGTCGTCCAGGCCCAGCACTGCTGCAATGGCCCCCACGCCGACGGGCACGGCCTGCTGCATGAGTTCGCCGCGATGGCGCACGAGCGCGACCGCGTCTGCAAAACCAAGGGCCTCAGCGGCCACCAGCGCACTGAATTCGCCCAGGCTGTGACCGCACACCACGGCGGGGGTTGCGCCACCGGCCTGCTGCCACAGACGCCAGGTAGCCACGCCCGCCGCCAGCATCGCAGGCTGTGTGCGTTCGGTGGCGTTCAGGTCTTCCAGAGGACCCTGTGAGACCAGTTGCCACAGGTCGTAGCCCAGAACCGTCGAGGCTTCCGCGAAGGTGTCGGTAACGAGGCGGTTGTCGGCTGCAAAGCCGGCCAGCATGCCGATAGATTGTGAACCCTGCCCCGGAAAGACGAATGCGCTAGTCATGCTCAACCCTGTGTTGCAACACACGCATTATAGCCACACGGGCCCACAGCAACATGCCGGCCACCAAGCCGCCCACGGCGCCATAGAGATGGGCGTTGACGACCACAGGGCCTTTGGTCTCCAGCGGCAGTGGCCCCTGCACCTGTTCCCAGGTCAGTTTGGCCAGGAACAGCACGAGCGTTGGCCACGCGATGCGATCTCGTATGCGCAGGAGCTGCAGCGTGCCCGCAGCCATGAGCCCGTGCAGCACGCCGGATGCACCCACATACCACTGCAGTTGCGGGTCGAGCAGCCAGAAGCCGGCGTCGATACTGGCCCCGGACAGCAGGAGGATGAATAACGCCTCGCCGACGCGGAAGAATCCAGCGAACAACGTCCAAAGCAGGCACAGGCCGATGCTGTTGAGCACCGCGTGTTGCAGGTCCAGGTGCACGAAATGGCCTGTCAGCAGGCGCCAGCCTTCACCGGCACCGATGGCCGTGCGTTCATACCGCAAGATCGCAGTGAGCCACGGGCCGCCCAGTGTTGGCAGCAGCAAGCCTGCGCACACCAGCAGCAGGCTCAGTCCCCTGCGACCGTCGCAGTTCAGCGACTGAAGCACCGAAGGCCTGCACTTAACGGGTTCGTCACCGTTCATTTGTTATGATGCCTCGCATAGCGTTCAACTTACGGTGCCTGTCATGACATCCCAGCGGATCTTACGCCAGCACGCCACGCCTGCTTCAGGTGGCCAGCGGGGCTTTACCCTCATCGAGATCATGGTGGTGGTCATCATCATTGGGCTGCTGGCAGCCGTCGTGGTGCCGCAGTTCCTGGGTCGCGTGGATGACGCGCGCGTGGCCAAGGCCAAGCAGGACATCCAGGCCACCGAAACGGCACTGACGCTCTTCAAGCTCGATAACTTCAAGTTCCCGACTTCGGACCAGGGCCTGCGTGCGCTGACGGAAAAGCCGGTCGATCCGGGTATCCGCAACTGGCGCGCCGGCGGCTATCTCAAGCGCGTGAACAAGGACCCGTGGGGCAATGACTACTTGTACGTCAGTCCTGGCACTCACGGAGAGTTCGACCTCTACACACTTGGCGCCGACGGGCAGCCGGGTGGTGAAGGCGCCAATGCCGATATCGGTAACTGGAACCTCGACGAATAGGCCTGCAGACGCCGGTGGCTTCACGCTGGTGGAGATACTGGTCGTCGTGGTCATCATCGGCGTTCTCGCCGCCGGTGCGCTGTTGTCACTGGGTGTGCTCGGGCGTGACCGCCAACTCGAGACGGAACGGGATCGTCTGGTTGGCCTGCTGAACCTGGTGAGGGAGCAGGCTGGGATGCAGAACCGTGAATATGGCCTGCGGGGTTTCCAGCAAGGCTATGAATTCATGGTGTACGAGCCGCGTGCCGAACGCTGGGAGCGCGTGTCCGATGACCGTGGCCTGCGTCGCCGGCGACTGCCCGATGGCCTGCAGCTGACCCTGCGCGTTGAGGGGCGCCCGGTTGTCCTGCCCAAGGTCGATGCCAAAGACGCCATGCCCCAGGTCATGCTCTTCAGCAGTGGTGAGCTCAACGTCTTCGAGATCACGGTCATGCGCGAGGCATCGCCCGACGGGTTTCGCGTGCTGCCGGGTGCCAATGACGACAGCATAGAAGTGGCCGCGGTCGCGGCAGGCACGCGATGACTGCACGCCAGTCCGCACGGGGCTTTACGCTGATAGAAGTATTGGTGGCCCTGGTCATCGTGGCCTTCGGCATGGGCGCTTTGCTTGCCACGGTGTCATCGGCGGCCGACACCACGTTCCACCTGCGCGAGAAATCCTTTGCTGAATGGGTGGCGCTGAACCGTATTGCCGAGATCCGCCTGCGCGCTGCGCCACCTGGCCTTGGCAAGTCCTCCGGGGATGTCGAGTTCGCGGGCCGCAAGTGGCGCTGGTCTCAGGAAGTGCTGGATCCGGGCATCGCGGGCATTCGTCGCATTGATGTCAGCGTTGTGCCTGCCGGTGGTCTGGGTGGCGACAACAAGGCCGCCGATGCGCTGGCCACAGCCACCGGCTTCATCGGCCTGGCAGTGGCTGCCAGCAATGGCCTGGATCCGGATTGGAGCCTCTGGTCGATCAGCAACAGTGCGGGGGGCAGCGGTGCGCCTGCCCCGGCACCCACGCCCACGCCGAGCCCGGCGCCGGCCTCTCCCGCTTTGCCCACCGATGGCAGCGAGGCGACGCCATGAGGCGCGCTGCAGGCTTCACCCTGGTCGAGCTGCTTGTCGCGCTGTTCATCACGGCGGTGGTGTTTGCGCTGGGGTACGGGGCCATCAACCAGGCTGTCAGTAACCGCACGGGGCTG
This sequence comes from Pseudomonadota bacterium, assembly GCA_947453065.1. Lineage (GTDB taxonomy): Bacteria > Pseudomonadota > Gammaproteobacteria > Steroidobacterales > Steroidobacteraceae > ZC4RG30. The sequence continues at coordinate 8,119 of CANGFJ010000055.1, read as the reverse complement.
GAACAGAACCAGGACCGGCTCATTGCCGTACAGGGCGCGATGCGCACGATGGTGCAGGATTTTACTCAGCTGACGCCCAGGCCCGTGCGCGAACCGCTCGGCGAAGGCTATGCGGCTGCCATCGTGGCCGACGCCCGTGCCGCAGCCTTGGTCACGTTCACGCGTTCGGGCTGGGCCAATCCGGCGGGCGTGCAGCGCGCAGCCCTACAGCGCGTGCGCTATGTCCTGCAGGACCAGCAACTGCGGCGCGAATACTGGACGCAGCTGGATGCGTTGCTGGAGCCCAAGCCGCGCAGCCGCGTGCTGCTGGATCGCGTCAAGAGCGTGACGCTGCGGTTCATGGATGAGGGACGCAACTGGCGCGAGCAGTGGCCACCGGCCACGCTCACCACCGCGCCGACACCGCGCGATTTACGGTGGCGCCCGATCGCCGTGGAAGTCACGCTGGAGCTGGAAGACTGGGGCAAACTCACGCGACTCATCGAGGTGGCAGGGTGAGGCAGCGCCAGCAAGGCGTCGCGCTGATCACCGCCATTGTGCTCGTCGCGCTGGCGACAGTCCTTGCCGTGGCCATTGGGACGCGCAGCGCACTGACCGCACGGCGCAGTGCGGGCAGCTTCAGCGTTGAACAGGGGCTGCAGTTCGCTGCAGGTGCCGAAGCGCTGGCCGCCTATGTGCTGCGGGAAGACCGCAACGCCCAGGACACGTTTGCCGAAACCTGGACCCAGCCTTACGGGCCGGTGGAAATCGCCCCGGAAGTCTCGCTTGAAGCGGTCATCCGCGACGAGCAGGGCAAGTTCAATCTCAACACGCTGGTCAATGCCCGCGGCGAGGTCGACAAAGACGCAGAGGCGATTTTCGTGCGCCTGCTTGAACTGCTGGAGATCGAGCCCCGCTTTGCGCCCTTGCTGGTCGACTGGCTGGACAGCAACGTACTGGCCGAAAGCGATGGCGGCGAAGACAGTCTGTATCTGGGCCAGTCCCCGGCATTTCGTGCGGCCAACACGACGATCACCAGTGTCTCGGAGCTGCTGCAGTTGCCGGGCATGGATCGTGAGCGCTATCTCAAACTGCTGCCGCATGTCACGGCCCTGCCCCCGGAAGCGTCGAAGATCAACGTCTGCATGGCCAGTGGTGTCGTGCTGGATGCGCTCAATGCACTCAGCGAGACGAACAAGAGTGCGGTGGAATACAGCCGGATGGATCCCAAGCAGCTCGCTGACGCCCGCTCGCGAGGCTGTTTTCCCACCGTGAGCATCCTGCGTACGTCGGTGCGACCCGATATCGACAAGCACATCGCTGAAAAGACCAGCTACTTCCGGCTGCAAAGCTGGATCAGTATTGGCACTACCCGCTTCGCCTTGTACAGTCTCTTGTATCGCGATGGCAGCGGGCAGGTTCGGCCCCTTCTCAGAACCCTCGGTACGGAATAGCACAGCTTATGGCGGACTGGCTCCTCGTGCGTCTGGCACGCGACGGTGAACAGCCCCTGGGCTGGGTCAGCGTCGCAACCGATGGTCATCTTACGGGTGCGCCCGCCACCGGGGATGCCGCCGCCTTGTCGGCAGAGGCTGTGGGGCATCGCATCGCGTTACTGGTGCCCGGGATAGACGTGCTGCAGCTGGCCGTGGTCCTGCCAACCGGAAACGAAGCGCGCCAGGCGCAGATCGTGCCGTACGCGCTGGAAGAACAGGTCGCCGAGGATGTCGAGTCGCTGCACTTCGCGGTCGGCCAGCCGACTGGCGGACAGGGCTCTCCAACGCCTGTCAATGTCGTCTCCCGGACCGTGCTGGACGCCTGGCTTGCCCAGGCGGGCGGGCTGGGCATCTCGCCGCAGGCGCTCTACGCCGACAGTGAGTTGGTGCCCCTGCTCACGGGCCACGTCACCCTCCTGCTCGACGGCGATACCCTGGTCCTGCGTACTGAATCCACGCGGCCCGCAGTGCTGCCGGCCGATGACCCGGCATTCGCGCTGGGACTGGCGATCGGCAGTGATCCGGAAGTCTGGGCAGCCTCGCACCTTACGGTCTATGCGACATCCCTCGACTGGCAGAAGCAGTCCGACGCCATCGAGGCCCTGCGCCCGCGTCTGGCATCGCTGAAAGTACAGTTGCTCTCCGGCGGCGTCCTGGCTCTCCTGGCAACCCAGTTGCACACGGCCGCCCCGATCAACCTCCTGCAGGGGGGCTATGCGCCGGTGCGTTCCGGTGCGGTGAGCTGGCGTGCCTGGCGACTCGCCGCTGCCCTGGCTGCGGTGCTGCTGGTGACGCACCTCGTCGGGGAGTCCCTGCAGTTACGTCGCCTCGCTGCCACGGAGAAGACGCTGGACGCAGGCCTTGCCCAGGCGTTCAGCCAGGCCATGCCCGGTGAGCCACCGGGATCCAAGGCGCGAGCGCGGGTGGAGCAGCGGCTGGTGCAGTTGCGCAGTGCGGCGCCCGAGGGCGGCAGCCTGCTGACGCTGATGACAGCGGTGGCCGGCGCCCATGCCGCCTCCCCCACCGCCCACATCGATGCCCTGAGTTTTCGCAAGGGCTTGCTCGACCTGAAGGTCACCGGACCCGATGCCGAGAGCCTGGAGCGCATCAACCAGTCCCTGCGCAGCACCGGGCTGCATTCGGAGCTGGCGTCCGGCAGTGCCCGGGGCCAGAACTATGAAGGTCGCCTGCAGGTGCGGAGCACAGCGCCATGAGCCTGCAACCCTTGTTCAACTGGTACGGACGGCTTGCAGAGCGGGAGCAACGCGTTGTGACCTACGGCGCGATTGCCGCAGGCGTCCTTGCCCTGCTGGCGGTGTTGCTGCCCCTGCACAGCAAGCTGTCCGCAACCCAGAAGCGCGTGGCGACCAAACAGGCTGACCTGGTCTGGATGCAGGCCGTTGCGCCGGCTGTCGCAGCGGCGGGCCCGATGCCTGCCACGGCCGCCGCTGGCCCACAGGAATCACTGGTCGTGATGGTCGACCGCACCGCGCGGGAATCCGGGTTAGCCCAGTCGCTCACGGGCAGCCAGCCCAGCGGCGATGGCGGGCTGCGCGTGCAGCTTGAGAAGGCCACTTTCAATTCCCTCGTCGCGTGGCTGGCCAGAATGGCCGAGCAGAATGGCGTGCAGGTCGAGTCCGCCACGGTCGATGCGGCCGGTGAGCCAGGAATCGTCAACGCAGCCGTTGTGCTGCGCGGTCGCTAAAGGGGTGTCACGGCCCTTGCGCCTCGCCCTGCTGGCGATCGTGGCGTTTGCCGTGGTGCTCCTGCTGCGCTGGCCACTGGGCTGGGCCCTTCCATTGTTACCCAAGTCCGTCCACTGCGAATGGCCTGCCGGCACCCTGTGGAACGGACACTGCGCCAGCCTTTCCGCCCGGTTGGGTGGCCAAGCTTTTCTGCTGGGTGAAGTGAACTGGCAGATGCAGCCCTGGCAGCTGTGGCGCGGCCGCCTGGCGCTGGCTGTTTCGCTGAGTCGGGGCCCGGTGCGCGCAACCGCCGTCGTGCACTGGGGAATCAACCATCTGGAAGTGTTGAACCTGTCTGCACAGGGACCGCTCGACCCGGCCTACGTGCCGGGTTTCCCCGCCACCTGGCGCGGTGCGCTGCAGATCAACGGGGTCCATCTGCGCCTGGACAAGGGGCGCCTGACTGCCGTGGAAGGCAGCGTTCGGGCAAACCAGCTGGCCTCGCTGGGTCCTGCTTCGGTGACCTACGGCAGTTACCTGCTGCAGTTTCCGCCTGCCACCGGCGATGTCTTGAGCGTAGGGCAAATCCGGGATGAAGGCGGCCCGCTGCAGGTGCAGGCATCGCTGCGCGTGACCCCTGCTCTGGACTGGCAGCTGGACGGCCTCGTCGCCGCCCGCGCCAGCACCGACCCCGCCCTGGCCAAGCAGATCCAGTACCTGGGCTCACCTGACGCCCAGGGACTGCGACCGTTTTCGATGGCCGGTAGCCTCTAGCTACTTGAAGCGGGTGGCGGCCTCGACGACGCGCGCCGGTGATGTGGCGACGGGCTTGGCCGCATAGTCATCCAGCTGCGCTTCGATCTTCGCGAACACTTTCACCAAGGTCTGGGAATCCGGAAGGTTGGTGATGCGGAAGTGATTGCGATACGGCACGTTGAAGCTCACGCCCGGCGTAATCAGCACATGCCGCTGCTCCAGCAGTTCCAGCGCAAACTGGCTGTCGTTGAAGTGAGGCAGGGCTTCGGGTTTCACTTCGACAAAGGCATACAAGGCCCCGTCTGGCCGTGCCAGCCGCAGGTACTTGCTACGGGCCACGGCATCGATAATCGCCTTGCGCGAGTCGTGCAGGCGCCCGCCCGGGTTGGTGAGGTCCAGGATGCTCTGGTAGCCGCCCAATGCACTCTGCACCGCAAACTGCGCCGGCACATTGCTGCACAGTCGCAGGGAGCTGAGCAGTTCCAGGGCCGAGAGGTACTCCCCTGCGCGATGCGTAGCGCCCGAAAAGCTCACCCAGCCCACGCGATAGCCACAGGCGCGGTAGATCTTGGACAGGCCCGACATCGTGGCGCAGAGCGTGTCGTGCACCAGGGTCGCCATCGGGACGGCCTTGACGCCGTCATAGGTGATGCCGTCGTAGATCTCGTCGCTGAAGACCACCAGCTGGTGCTTTTCGGCGATGCGCGCCAGACGCTCCAGCACGGCACGTGGGTACACCGCGCCGGTCGGGTTGTTGGGGTTAATGATCACAATGGCGCGCGTGCGCGGGGTGATCAGGGCCTCGACCTCTTCCGGGTCGGGGCAGAACTGGTTTTCCGGACGGCAGGGGTAGTGAACCGGGCTGCCGCCGTTCAGGGTGACGGCCGCCGTCCACAGCGGATAATCCGGGGCCGGCACCAGGACCTCATCGCCCTGGTTCAGCAGCGCCCGCAGCGTCAGGTCGATCAGCTCGCTGACGCCATTGCCAATGAACACCTCGTCCGTCGAGACACCCTTGACGCCGCGCTCCTGCTGCTGAAGCACAACCGCTTCGCGCGCCGGGAAAATGCCCTTCTGGTGGCTGTAGCCTTCGGCCTGGGGCAGGTTTTCGATCATCGCAAGACGCAGGATCTCGGGAGTTCGAAACCCAAAGGCACCCGGATTGCCGATGTTCAGCGACGTAATCTCGTAGCCCAGTCGCTCCAGCTCCAGCGCGCGACGCGCCAGGGAGCCACGGATCTCGTAGCGGACGTTACGGGTGGTATCGCTCGGGCGGATGCGGAATTCGGTCTTCATCGCGGTCTCGACTGGTTCGGTAGGCAAGTCTAGCCGCTGTGGGGGTTGGGTGCGAGGTACGGTTGGGCAGTTCGTTTGCGTATACTTCGCGCGCTGAAAGAACACTGAATTCATGACGTTGGAGAGCTCAAGGGCGATGAAGCGCATCCTGGTCGGTATCAAGCGGGTGGTGGACTACAACGTGCGTGTGCGCGTCCGTCCGGACGGCAGCGGCGTGGCGACAGAGGGGGCCAAGATGAGCATCAACCCCTTCGACGAGATCGCCCTGGAAGAAGCGCTGCGCATCAAGGAACGGGGTCTCGTCGAGGAAGTGGTCGTGGTCAGCATCGGTTCCTCCGACGCCCAGCCGCAGTTGCGCACGGCGCTGGCCATGGGCGCCGACCGCGCGATCCTCGTGCAGACGGATGCCGCGGTAGAGCCCCTCGATGCCGCCCGCCTCTTCCTCGCGCTCGCCGGCCGCGAACAGCCGCTGGCCATCCTGCTGGGCAAGCAGGCCATTGATGACGACAACAACCAGACCGGGCAGATGCTCGCCGCGTTGTGGGATCGTCCCCAGGCCACCTTTGCCTCGAAGGTCGAGATCGACGGCGACGTTGCCCGCGTGACGCGCGAAGTCGACGCCGGCCTTGAAACCGTCGAGGTTGATCTGCCCGCCGTGATCACGGTCGATCTGCGCCTCAACGAGCCGCGCTACGTGAAGTTGCCGGACATCATGAAGGCCAAGAAAAAGCCCCTCGACACCATCAGTGCCACGGAGCTGGGCGTGACGCCGCGGCAGCGGGTGCGCGCAGTGCGTTTTGATGCGCCCGCAGCGCGCCAGAAGGGCGTCGTCCTGAAGGACGTGACCGAACTTGTAGCGGCCTTGAAGAACCGGGGACTTGTCTGATGAGCCATGTACTGATCATTGCCGAGCACGATGGCCGGCAGCTGAACCTCTCTACGGCCAAGTGCGTCAGCTGCGCCGTGCAGATTCCGAATGCCCAAGTCACTGTGGCTGTCTTCGGCCAAGACATCGAAGCCGTGGCCGCGTCTGCCGCCCTAATACGCGGTGTCACCCGCGTCCTGCGCATCGAAAACCCGGCGAGCGTCCACCTGCTGTCCGCGGTAATCGCCCCGCAGGCTGTGGCCCTTGCCCGCTGCGCCTATACGCATGTCTTCGGTCCATCGACCACCTTTGGCAAAGACCTCATGCCCCGCATCGCGGCGTTGTTGGACGCGCCACAGATCAGCGACATCATGGCGGTGGACTCAGCCCACCAGTTCCGTCGACCGATCTACGCGGGCAATGCCGTGCTCACGGTCGATGTCAGCAACGAAGCCATTGTGGTTGGCACTGTCCGGACCGCATCGTTTGATACGGCACCGGCCACAGGTTCGGCTGCAGTGGAAAGGGTGTCGGTTGACGCCGCCCTGCCCCTCCACACGCGGTTCGTGGCGCTGTCGGGTGCCTCGTCAGATCGCCCTGACCTGCAGACGGCCAGCCGCGTCGTGTCGGGCGGACGTGCCCTGGCAAGCGCTGAAAACTTCAAGCTGGTGTACGAACTCGCCGATGCGCTGGGCGCAGCGGTAGGCGCATCACGAGCTGCCGTCGACTCCGGCTATGCCCCGAATGAACTGCAAGTCGGGCAGACCGGCAAGATCATTGCACCGGATCTGTACATTGCAGTGGGGATTTCAGGTGCGATCCAGCACATGACTGGCATCAAGGATGCCAAGACCATCGTCGCCATCAACAAGGATGCGGATGCGCCGATTTTCGAGTCTGCCGACCTGGGCCTGGTCGGGGACTTGTTTACCCTGATTCCGGAGCTGCGCGCGCAACTCGCGCGCAGCTGACCGGACCCCAAGGCGCGTGCTCGTTGCGGCTTACAGCTGCGCGAGCACGTAGTCGGCCGCGGAGACCTTGAAGTCACCGCCCGACTCGACATTCACCTGCGTGGCAACGCCGTTCTTCACAACGAGGGCAAAGCGCTGCGAGCGCTTGCCCATGCCAAACCCGGTCGCATCCAGCTCCAGGCCCAGCGCACGCGCGTAGTCCCCGTTGCCATCGGCGAGCATCAGCACCTTGTCGCCCACGTTGGCCGACTTGCCCCAGGCTTTCATTACGAACACGTCGTTCACTGACATGCAGGCTACCGTGTCGACGCCCTTGGCCTTCAGCTGCTCTGCCAGCTCTACGTAACCCGGCAGGTGCCGGGCGTCACAGGTTGGCGTGAACGCGCCAGGCACCGCAAAAAACACCACCGTCTTGCCGTCGAAGAGCTCGGCAGTGGAAACGTCCTTCAACCCATCGGCCGTGGCAGTCTTGAACTTGCCTTCCGGAAGGGTGTCGCCGGTTTTGATCGTCATGTCGTGTCCTTGTAAAGCGCGGTCGAGCTGAAGGCCTGGCTCGTTCTACTTGGCGTTGATCGCCCACAGGTTGGCAAGACGCACAAACTTCGGGTCGCCACCGACCGTCTTGACCGCCTTGAAAGCAGCGGCAGCTTCCGCCCCCTTCTTCTGGCGAATCAGCGCGATGCCCAGCAGCAGCTGTGCCTCTTCGGCGCTCTTCAGGCCGCCCTTGGCAATGCCGCGCTTGTAGGCCTCGACCGCCTTGTCGTACTGCGCCATACCGTAATAGGTCTTGCCGACGCGCAGGTCAGCGTCGCCGGACTTGCCGGCCTTTGCATCCGCATCAGCCTTGGCGAGCCCCGCCTGATCGGTGGCCAGCTGCTTCTTGGCGGACTCCAGGAGGCGGTTGGCGGAGGCCTTGCGATCTTCCGGGAACAGCTTTCCGGCGAGGCCGGATTCCATGATCGTGACGGCTTCGCCCGCAGCGCCCTCGACGATGGCCAGCTTGGCCATCTCGGCGAAGTCTTCCTGGCGCTTGAGGATGCCCGTGCTGTACATGAGGCGGTAAACGTTGAT
>CANGFJ010000054.1 GCA_947453065.1 Pseudomonadota bacterium | reverse complement strand
TCGACCGAGGCCTGCGAGGCCTGCCATGTGCCGGGGCGCAGCTGGAGTCCGCCGATCCTGCCCTTGGACCACACGCAGGTGAAGGGCAGTTGCCTTTCCTGCCATGACGGCACGGTGGCTACAGGCAAGAACACCGCCCATATCCTGTCCACGGGCAACTGCGCGGCCTGTCACGTGACGCGCACCTGGAAGCCGGTCACGAAAGTTGACCACGCCGAAGTACAGGGCAATTGCGCCTCGTGCCACAACGGCACGGTGGCCACGGGCAAGGCCGCCACCCACCTGCCCACCAGCGCCTCCTGCGACACCTGCCACGGCACGGCCGCCTGGAAGCCGGCAACCTTCACGCACCTGGGCATCACGACCGGCTGTTCCAGCTGCCACAACGGCACGTTGGCCACCGGCAAGAACACCAGCCACATCGCCTCGACCACGGTCTGCGAAGCCTGCCACCTGACCAGCGCGTGGAAGCCCACCCTGCGCGTAGACCACACGCAGGTTAGCGGCAGCTGTGCCACCTGCCACAACGGCACGCTCGCTACGGGCAAGACCGCCACCCATATTGCCTCGAGCAGCAGCTGCGAGTCCTGCCACGCGACCACGCTGTGGAAGCCCGTGACCCGGGTGGACCATGCGCAGGTCGTCGGCGCCTGTGCCACCTGCCACAACGGCACGATCGCCACCGGCAAGGTCGCTAACCACATTCCGTCGAGCAACAACTGCGACACCTGCCATGTGACCTCCGCCTGGAAGCCAGCGAGCCGGCCCGATCACTCCGTGATCAGCAACGGCTGCGTGGTCTGCCACAACGGCACCAATGCCAAGGGCAAGAGCGCGACGCACATTGCCTCCACCACGAGCTGCGAGGCCTGCCACAGCACCAGCACCTTCCGGCCTGCGACGCGCGTCGATCACGCGCAGGTCGTGGGCAGCTGCGCGAGCTGCCACAACGGCACCGTGGCCACGGGCAAGGGCGTCAACCACATTCCCACGACGGCCGCCTGCGACAGCTGCCACAGCACAGCGGCCTGGAAGCCGGCGACCTTCAGTCATGCGGGCATCACTACCGGCTGCGCCAGTTGCCACAACGGCACCCTGGCCACGGGCAAGACGCCGACGCACATTGCGTCGACCACCAATTGCGAGTCCTGCCATTCGACGGTGTTCTGGAAGCCGGTGACGCGGGTGGATCACAGCCAGGTCAGTGGCAGTTGCGCAACCTGCCATAACGGCGTGGCGGCGACGGGCAAGCCTGCGACCCACATTGCGACCAGCAACAGTTGCCAGTCCTGCCACTCGACCACCGTCTGGAAGCCTGTCACCAAGGTGGACCACACCCAGGTCATCGGTACCTGCTTCGCCTGTCACAACGGGACGATTGCGACCGGCAAGATCGCCAACCACATTCCGGCGAGCAACAGCTGCGAGAGCTGCCACATGACGGCCGCGTGGAAGCCGGCCACGGCTTTTGATCACACCGGCATCACCACGGGCTGCGCCTCGTGCCACAACGGCACCACGGCAAAGGGCAAGACCGCCACGCACATCGCCTCGTCGGCAAATTGCGAGGCCTGCCATGGCACCAATACCTTCAAGCCCGTCACGCGTGTCGATCACACGCAGGTCGTGGGTACGTGTGCCAGCTGCCACAACGGCACCACCGCGCCGGGCAAGCCCGCCACGCACATCGCCGCCAGCTCAAGCTGCGAGGCCTGCCACAACACGACGGCCTTCAAGCCGGTGGTGAAGGTCGATCACACGCAGGTCGTGGGTACCTGTGCCAGTTGCCACAACGGCACGATTGCCACCGGCAAGACCGTTACCCACATCCCGACAACGGATGCCTGCAGCACCTGCCACAGCACCGCGGCCTGGAAGCCTGCCAGCTTCAGCCACGCCGGCATCACCTCCGGTTGTGCCACCTGCCACAACGGCACCAGCGCCACCGGCAAGAATGCGACGCACATTGCCGCGAGCACGAACTGCCAGTCCTGCCACACCACCAGCACCTGGAAGCCTGCCATCCTGCCGCTGGACCACACGCAGGTGATCGGCGCCTGCTTCAGCTGCCACAACGGCACGATTGCCACTGGCAAGATCCCGAACCACATCCCGGCCAGCAATACCTGCGACACCTGCCATGTGACCACGGCCTGGAAGCCGGCCAGCAAGTTTGACCATGTGGGCATCACCACCGGTTGCGCCAGCTGCCATAACGGCACCAATGCAATGGGCAAGAACGCCACGCACATCACGACCAGTACGGCCTGCGAGGCCTGCCACAACACCAGTGTCTTCAAGCCTGCGGTGAAGGTGGACCACACGCAGGTCGTGGGCACCTGCGCCAGCTGCCATAACGGCACGATTGCCACCGGCAAGGGCATCAACCATGTGGCGACCACCGCAGGTTGCGACAGCTGCCACGGTACGGCCGCCTGGAAGCCGGCGACCTTCAGCCATGCGGGCATCACCACGGGGTGCAGCACCTGCCACAACGGCACGATCGCGACCGGCAAGACGGCCACGCACATCACGTCTACTGCCAACTGCCAGTTCTGCCATACCACCACGTCCTGGAAGCCGCCGATCCTGCCGCTGGACCACACCCAGGTGACTGGTACTTGCGAGTCCTGCCACAACGGCACCCTGGCCACTGGCAAAACGCTGACCCATATCGCCACGACGCTCAGCTGTGGCAGCTGCCACAAAACCACGGCCTGGAAGCCCGCCACCTTCGATCACGCTGGCGTGGTGAAGGGCACTTGCGGCACCTGCCACGACGGCGTGCATGCGACAGGCAAGCCCGGGACGCACATTCCCACTACCGGGGCCTGCGACAGCTGCCATTCGACCCTGGCCTGGAAGCCTGCATCGGTCGACCACAGCAAGATCACCAGCGGCTGCGCCGCCTGCCACACCGGCGTCAGTGCCACCGGCAAGCCGGCGACCCACTGGGTGACTGCGCGGGACTGTAACTACTGCCATGCCTATCCGACCTGGAGTCCGCTGACTTTCGTCACGAGCAAGGGCGGGCAGGGTTCGCACCAGTCGCTGACCTATCCGGGTGATCACACCGGCGTGAAGCCGGCGTGTATCGCCTGCCACACGACGCATGGCGATACCGTGACTTGGCGGACCCCTGCGTACTCGGGGAGCTGTGCCGGGTGCCATAGCAACAAGTACAGCTCCAGCCCCCACACCAAGTACGGCACGGTGAAGTACACCGTGAGTGAGCTGCGCAACTGCTCCGGTGCCTGTCATATCTATACGGACTCGACACTGACCACGATCAAGACCCAGCGGCCGGTTCCCCAGCATCGCGTGACGAGGACGGCGTTCAATTGATCAGGCGAGGTGGCGCTTTTCAGTGGCCCCTGCTGGTGATCCTGCTGGGTTGCGTTGCGTGGGGGCTTTCGGCCCCCGCCCACGCGCAGTTCGGTCGCCTGCTGCTCAGCAGCGCCGTCACGGAGCGCGAGGACCACGTTGACCTGACGCTGGAGTTCGCCTGCTCGCTGCGCTACCAGACGCACCTGCCGGCCAGCCAGGGCGACAGCGTGCGCATTTCCCTGCAGCCCTCGCCGGACTGCGGCCTGGGCCTGCAGGCTCAGTTCCCGGTGGAGCGTCAGTTGCCTGCGGATGACGTGGGGCTGGTGCGCGGCATTGAACTCTCGCCGGGCCTCACCGGCGGCGCTGAACTCATCGTGTCGTGGAACCGCGTCGAGAAGTTCGTGCTGGCACCGACCGCTGGCATGCGAGGCCTGCGCATCCGCGTGATTCGCACCAAGCAGACCGGCGCTTCTCTGACGGTGGATGATTCGCCGGGCGCTGTCGGCAGCTATGCCATCAACCTCGATTCCACGCAGGCCGGGTTCACCGATGCCGATGTGGCACGCGCCCGCGACCTGCTCAAGGCACCCGTCTACGTGTCGGACATCGAGGTCGACGGCCAGCCCTGGCACCGTCTTCGGGCCGGGCCGTTCTTCTCGCGCAAAGAGGCAGAGCGATTGCTGCGCGAGGCGCGCACGGTCTATGGCCGCGCCTGGCTGGGCATCGACGATGAGCAGCCCGCCGAATCCACGGGCGAGGCGATGCCGCCGCCTGCCGCAGCCGGCACGCCGTTGTCGCGCACCGGCGAAACGCGCGCCGATCCTGCCCTCGACCTGCTGCTGGAGCAATCGCGCAAAGGGCTGTCAGCCAAGCGATATGACGAGGCCATCGCGCTGCTGACCAAGGTGCTGCTTAGCGCTGATTACCTGCGCCGCGTGGACGCGCAGGAACTGCTGGGCCTGGCCCGTGAGCGCAAGGGCCAGCTGGCCCATGCCAAGGCCGAGTACGAGGAGTACCTGCGGCGCTACCCCACCGGCAAGGCTGTTGATCGGGTACGTCAGCGGCTCAAGGCCCTGCGCCTGGCGAGCATGCCAGGACGCAGAGGCAGTGGGGGGGGCGCCGACGACGACGGTGCCTGGCGGTTCTACGGCACCGGCGCGCAGACCTATCGCCGTGACAATTCCAAGATCCAGACGCTGGCAACTTCACGGGACTTCGTCAGCCAGAACGCAGTGATCAACGACATTGACGTGGTCGCCCGCCGCCGCAGCGAGCGCTATGACTTCACCTCGCGCACGAGCCTGGGCTACCTCAAAGACCTCACGACCGACGGCCCTGGCGACCAGGCCCGCTTGTCTACGGCCTATGCCGAACTGCGCGACCGCGAACTGGGCTGGGGTGCCAAGGCCGGGCGACAGGCGCGTGGCATGGCCGGTGTCTTTGGCACCTTCGATGGCTTGCTCGGGAGCTGGCAGGTCCGCCCGCAGCTGAGCCTCAATGCGGTGGCCGGCATGCCGGTCGACAGTTCGCGCGCGGGCCTCGATAGCCAGCGCCGTTTCGTCGGCCTGGCCGCCGACTTCGGTACCCGCAACAACAGCTGGGACACCTCCGTCTACGCGATCCTGCAGCAGTACGCCGGCGTGACCGACCGGCAGTCCATCGGCGTTGAAACCCGCTATCTCAAGCCGGGTCGCACGCTGGTCGGTCTGCTGGACTACGACGTGCATTTCGCCACCATCAACAATGCCATGCTGCTGGGCACGCTGGTGTTGCCCTCGCAGTGGACCTTCAATGTGGATGCGGGCCGCCAGCGCAGCCCCGTGCTGAGCCTGCGCAATGCGCTCATTGGCCAGACCGCAGGCTCGCTCGACACGCTGCTGCAGCAGTTCACGCTGGCGCAGATCGAGCAGTTCGCCAAGGACCGCTCTGCCAGCATGACCCAGGCCAGTCTCACTGCCTCCCATCCGCTGGGCGATCGGGCGCAGTGGTCCCTGAGTGCCTACAGCGTCGACATCAGTGGCACGCCCTCATCCGGTGGCATCGATGCCATTCCGGCCTTTGGCCTGGACAACTCGCTCAGCAGCGAGCTGCTGGTCAACAGCCTGTTCAAGGCTGGTGATGTGGCCTCGGTAGCGCTGCGCTACCAGCAGGGCGGGGCGGCCCGCACGATGTCGCTGGGACTGGGCAGTCGCCTGCCGCTGGGCGATGCCTGGCGCCTGATGGGCCGCCTGCGTGCAGACCGACGCACGCTCACGGCCAATGACACGCAGCAGTGGATCTACGCGCCCTCGCTGCGGCTGGATTACCTGCGGCGCCATGCGCAGTTCGAGCTGGAGACGGGCGCTGAGTTCGGCAACCGGACAACCGGCGGCCTGACCGAACGCAACACCCGTTACTTCATCAGCCTGGGCTATCGCCTGTCGCTGGATTCCAGCGTACGGTGAGCAGCATGCAGCGATGGTTCGTATCGGCCTTGTGCGTCTGTGTCCTGCTGGTCGGCAGCCTGCCTGCGCAGGCGCAGCGTCCCCGGTCCGTACTGGACCAACAGACCGGCGCAACGCTCTCCCTGGCAGCGGAACCCTGGCTCTTTGCCCGTGACCAGCCCCACCTGGCGGCCCACGCGCGCGACTACGTCGGGCTCTATGCAGTCGATATCAACACGGCGGGAACCCATCGCACCTTCCTGGCGGTCTTCTTCTGGTCGACCATTGATCGGCGCAAAGGATTTGCCGGTGAGGCGCCGCGGGTCGAGCTGATGGTGGACGACCGTCGCGTGATCCTGACCCCGGGCAACGAGTCTGCCCGTGACCTGGGCATCAGTGCCTGGCCGCTGACGCCGCCGGGCAAGGGCGCGGTCTTCCAGGTTTATGCGGTGGATGCGACGCTGCTGCGCCAGCTGGCGGAGTCGCGGTTTACGTCAGTCCGGTTACTGGATGACATCGATGGCGACGACGAGCCGCTGCTCACCTGGAAGGAAGGCCGGCGCGCACTTGCTGAGTTCGCGAAGGCCCAGCTCGACTAGTCCGCGCTCGGCCGACCCGGGAAGAACGCCCGCGTGCGCCGGATATAGGCCTGGTAGTCCGGTCGGCGTTCGCCGATGTCTTTTTCCAGCAGCGCCACGCCCGACACTTTCAGCAGCAGCACGGTCATCAGCAGCGGGCCAGGCAGGCTCCACCATCCGCCTGCGGCCAGTGCCAGCAGCGCCAGACCCCACCACACGCAGCAATCACCGAAGTAATTCGGGTGGCGCGTGTAGCGCCACAGCCCGCGGTCCATGACCTTGCCGGCATTGGCCGGGTTGGCCTTGAAGCGGGCCAGCTGCAGGTCGCCGCCGGCCTCGAACACCAGGCCCACCGTCCACAGGAGCACGCCTGCGAGGTCGAGCAATCCCAGCGGTGCAGCCGAGGTGATGGCCGCCAGCAGGGGCAGCGAGATCACCCAGACCAGCAGGGCCTGCAGGCCAAACACGATGTAGAGGCTCTTCCAGGCGAAGCCCGGTTCGTTGTTGCGCCTGATCGCCTGGTAGCGACGGTCTTCGCCATGGCCCCGGTTGCGCCAGGTGATGTAGAGCGCCAGCCGCAGCGCCCACACGCCCACCAGCAGCAGGCACAGCTGACCGCGTGGCCCGAGCTGCGGCTGCAGCGCGGCGTAGATCACCGCGCAGAGCAGGAATTTCAGCGACCACAGCGTGTCGACCAGGCTGACATTGCGCAGCGGCAGGCTGACCAGCCAGCCTGCGACGGCCACGATCAGCAGGGCCGCCAGCGCATGGATCCAGGCAACCAGGTCGAACATCACTGGCATTACTGCAGCCGGCCGTAGTCGACGAGCTTGTCCTGATAGCCGGTCACGGTGAGCGTGATCATCACCGGCTTGTCGCTGACGTTGAGCCAGTACCAGCCGTGCTCGCCCTTGAACGGCGCGACCAGCGAACCATTGCGCCCGGTGATGCCGTCGGCTTCTTCATAGCGTACCCAGAACTTGTCGCCCAGCGACGGGTCGTGGCCGTGGAAGTCCACATAGACCTTGCCGCCCTCGACGCTCCACGAGTAGAGGATCATCTTGCCCTTGGACAGCTTGGCCTTGACCTCGGTCTTTTCGTCGACGCCCAGCTGGATTTTCAGCGTCTCGGTGTGGGGTGCCTGCGGTTCGTCCTGGTTTACGGCCGGGTTGGGCAGTGGCACGGGGTCGCGGCCGTCGCCCAGCTGTACGGTGGTGAGGCCTTCATTGCCGCCGATGACGTCCTGCATCACCACGGTCTGCGCGGGCGCCGGTGCTGTCGCTTTCAGCGCGGTCAGCCCCAGCGCCTTGCCGATGCCCGTGGGGTCGATGCCGTATTCCGCCGGCAGCACCAGCGTCACCAGCAGCACGGCTGCAGCAAGCAGCGAGAGTCCCAGTCCTTTGAGGGTCCGGGCACGCGTAGGCATCTGTTCAGACATGAGTCATCCCCGTCACGTGATCCAGTAACCGGCCAGTTGATAGCCACACAGTACGAACCCTGCCGTCATCAGCAGCAGGTTGGCGCCGCGTGCGCTGCGCTCGAAGCTCGGCGTGCTGCGCCACAGGGCGAACAGCAGCACCATGAGCGTGAGCGCCGCCAGCTGGCCCAGTTCCACGCCCACGTTGAAGCCCACCATGTTCAGGGCCAGGCCATTGGGCGAGAGCGAAAGTTCCTGCAGCTTGGTGGCCAGGCCCAGCCCGTGCACGAGGCCAAAGCCCAGCACGGCCAGCCGCCCATCCAGCGTGATGCCCAGGGCCTTGAAGCCGCCGATGTTCTCGTAGGCCTTGTAGGCCACCGACAGGCCAATGACCGCATCGACCAGGTGGGCGTTGGCCCGCCAGCCCAGCAGCACGCTGCCCATCAGCGTCAGGCTGTGTCCCAGTGCAAACAGCGACGCATAGAGCGCCACGTCGCGCAGCCGGTAGAGAAAGAAGATGACGCCGGCCAGGAACAGCAGGTGGTCATAGCCGGTGACCATGTGCTTGGCGCCCAGGTACAGGAAGGGGATCAGGCGAACCCCGTCGACCTGCTGAAGGTAACTGGCGTCCTTGCCGG
Organism: Pseudomonadota bacterium; assembly: GCA_947453065.1. Classification (GTDB taxonomy): domain Bacteria; phylum Pseudomonadota; class Gammaproteobacteria; order Steroidobacterales; family Steroidobacteraceae; genus ZC4RG30. The sequence goes on along the minus strand of CANGFJ010000054.1, from coordinate 6,548 downwards.
CCACGCCATGCGCGAAGGCCAGTGACGGCAGCAGTATGATCGTGAGCCATGCAAGGCCCGCCCAGCGACGTTTCATCTTGTTGTGTCCCGCCCGGTGTGCCGGCGTGGTCCCCGTTGCATGAAGTCTAGCACCGCCCCGCCGACCCCCGCTTCCCGGCCGCTGCAGGGTGCGACGCTGCCGCAGTTGGGCGACAAGTTCGCTGCGGCCCTGGCGTCGGCCGACGGGATGGCCGGGGCCCACTGCATCCATGAATGGTGGATGCGGGGCAGCTATCCCGCAGCCGTTGAAGCGGCAATGGAGCAGCTTTGGCAACGGGCTGCACCGTCCATTCCTGACTGGTTGCCCATGACCTATGTGCACTGGTTGCCGCGTGCCTATGACGTGGCGGGCACCTTCCAGGCTGCCAAGAGCGGCCGCAGTCACCTCTACCTGGTGCTGCTGGATTTCGACGATCGGCGTGGCGATCCGCAGGGCGTCTATGTCGGCATGAGCCGCTATCCGGCTGCGCAGCGGTTTGACCAGCACAAGGCCGGCATTCGTGCCGCGGGCAGCGTGCTCAAGCGGGGGATCGAAGTGCTGACCGGACCGGTGCAGCACCTGCAGTTCATTGCGCGGGCCGAAGCGGCGCGCATCGAGCGTGAGTTGGCCGAAGCGCTCGCGGAAGCCGGCCTGCGCGTCGAGGGCGGGCACTAGCGCAGGGCGGTGCTCACAAGGCCTTGCGGAAGGTCAGGTTGATCCGGCACTCGCCGGCAAACGGATGGGTCCCGGCCTTCAGCGGCGCGATGCCGTGGAAGTTCAGCCGCGACACGCCGCCCCACACGACCACATCCCCATGGCTCAACGGCACCCGTCGGGCCTTGTCGCCACGCAGCGCACCGCCGAAGAGGAACATCGCGGGCATTCCCAGTGACACCGACACGATGGGTGCGCCCAGGTCCCGCTCGTCGCGGTCCTGGTGCAGGCCCATCGACGCGCCGGGCACATAGCGGTTGATCAGGCAGGCGTCGGGTACGAAGTGGGCGAATCCGGCGTCGGCCGCCGCATCGCCCGCCAGCTGCAGCAGCACCGCGGGCAGCGGAGGCCAGGGGTGTCCGTTCAGGGGGTCGGTTGCCGAGTATCGATACCCGCGGTGATCGCTGATCCAGCCCACGCTGCCGCAGCTGCTCATGGCCACCGACATGCGCCGGCCGCCCGGCGTGCTGGGCTGTCGCCAGGCTGCCTGGGTGGTGACCTCCTGGATGACTGCACGCAGCGCGCCCTCGACAGGAAGGGCAAAACCGCGCAGCAGCGTGGCCTGTGGTGCCAGCGCCTCGCGCGCGGGGGCCGCCTCCCCGAACAGATCGGCGGTGTGGCCGGGCGCGTTCACGCGGCCTGTTCCCGTCGCAGTAATTCCGCCTTGCGCGCAACGCCCCAGCGATAGCCCGACAAGGCACCATCGCCACCCACCACCCGGTGGCAGGGAATCACCACGGCCAGCGGATTGGCGCCGCAGGCCTGAGCCACGGCGCGATAGGCCTTGGGTGCCTGGATCTGCGCGGCGACCTGCGCGTAGCTGGTGGTCTTTCCGGGTGCGAGGTCGCGCAAGGCCTGCCAGACCCGTTGCTGGAACGCTGTGCCGTGAGGTGCCAGAGGCAGGCTGAAGATTCGGTGCGGCTGCTCGACCTGCGCGACCGCCTGCGCCAGCATCGCATCGAACTCGGCCGTTGCAGGCTCAATGACTGCTCGCGGGAAACGCCGTGACAGATCTGCGCGCAGCGTGCCCGCGTCATCGCCGATCAGCAGCGCGCACAGTCCGTGCGGTGTGCCAGCCACCAGCAGCCTGCCGAGCGTGCTGTCCGCGAAAGCAAAGCGGAGCGTGGGGTTGGCAGGGGTGTCTGTCATTTATGCTACCTTCCCGCAGGGTCTCGATATGGATAACAAGAAATGAATGATGCCAAACCGTCTGGCTACCAGACGCGCATGATGGTCCTGCTGACGCTGAGCTTCGGCTTTGTCTTCCTCGACCGCAACGCCTTCAGCTACCTGGCGCCCTTCATCGCGCCGGAGCTGCAGCTGAACAACACGCAGATCGGCATGATTACCTCTGCGCTGTCGTTCACCTGGGCTCTGTCAGCCTATTTCATTGGCCGGCTCTCTGACGCCACCGGCAAGCGCAAGCCTTTCCTGCTGCTGGCTTTCGTGGTGTTCTCGTTGAGCTCGGTGTTCAGTGGTTTCGCCAGTTCGGTCGCCATGCTGATGGTCGCGCGCCTGGTCATGGGTTTTGCCGAAGGGCCGATCCTGCCGATCTCCCAGTCGCTGGTTGTGCTCGAGACCACCGAAGCCAAGCGCGGCAATGCCATGGGCATCATGCAGAACTTCGGCAGCAACTTCATCGGCAGCTTCGTGGCGCCCTTGCTGCTGGTGGCCATTGCGACAGCCTGGAGCTGGCGCGCTGCGTTCTTCGTCGCGGCCGTGCCCGGGCTGATCATTGCCGTGCTCATGGCCAAGTACCTGCGCGAACCGCCCAAACGTGAGGTCAGCACCGTGGCCGGATCGCAGGACGGCCCCGACCTGGGCATCCTCGACATGCTCCGTAATCGCAACATCGCCCTCAGCGTGCTGATCTGCGTCGCGATGGTGGCGTGGATGGTGCTGGGCTGGGCCTTCCTGCCGCTGTATTACACGTCCGTGCGCCACATGCCGGCCAGCGAGATGAGCTGGCAGATCAGCGTGCTCGGCATCTCGGCGGCCGCTTTCGCCTTTGTCGTCCCGCGCCTGTCCGATATGTATGGTCGCAAGCCCATCCTGGTGATCTTCTGCCTGGTCGGCGTGCTGGTGCCACTGGCGGCGTATTTCTGGCAAGGCTCGCCGTACATCCTGGCGCTGCTGGTGTTCCTGGGCTGGTCGGCCAGTGGTGCCATGCCCATCTTCATGGGCACGATCCCCTCCGAGACGCTGCCGTCCCGCTACCTGGCGACCTCGCTGGGCCTGGTTGTTGGCCTGGGCGAGATCATCGGCGGCGTACTGAGCCCGACGCTCGCCGGTAAGGCGGCCGACCTCTATGGCCTGCAGGCGGCGCTGCTGATCATGGGCGGCTGTGCCGTCGTGGCCAGCCTGCTGTCGTTGCTCATCAAGGAAACGGCCCCCATCAAGGTGGGCCGGACCGCTCAGGCTAGCGCCGCCGCCTGATCGCGGGCACAGGGCAGGCCGGGCACTGGTACATTCTGCACAGTGCCCGGGGTTTTCTGATAGACTTCGCCTACCGAGTCCGGTATAGCGCGGTCAGCGCACCCCTCGTTTCGGGCCCTCAAAGCGCTTCGACTGATTCACTCGCTCGCTACTGACCGTCTCCCCCAGGCCAAGGCCCGTGGGTTCGCGAGCCTCAATACAAGGCTATTCATGAATTTTTCCGATCTCGGGCTTCGCCCCGAGCTGGTCGCTGCCGTGACCGAAAAGGGCTATACCGAGCCCACCCCCATCCAGCTGGCGGCCATTCCGGCTGTGCTGTCTGGCCGCGACGTGCTGGCTGGCGCGCAGACCGGCACCGGCAAGACCGCTGGTTTCGTGCTGCCCGTGCTGCAGCGCCTCGTTGCCCGCGAAGGCCGCGAGCCGCGTGCGCTCATCCTGACCCCGACGCGTGAGCTCGCCGCCCAGGTGGCCGAGAGCGCGCAGTTCTATGGCAAGAACACCAATCTGCGTACGCAGGTCGTCTTTGGTGGCGTCAGCGAGCGCCCGCAGATCGACAAGCTGCGCAATGGCTGCGACATCCTGGTCGCCACGCCGGGTCGCCTGATGGATCTCGTGCAGCAGGGCGCCACCTCGCTGGGCAAGGTGCAGGTGTTCGTGCTGGACGAAGCCGACCGCATGCTCGACATGGGCTTCATCCACGCCATCAAGCGCATCCGCGCGCTGCTGCCGCAGCAGCGCCAGAACCTGATGTTCTCGGCGACCTATTCCGATGACATCCGCGACCTGGCGAGCAAGCTGCTCAGCAATCCGCAGGGCATTGATGTCGCGCCGCCGAACAAGACGGCCGACAAGGTCGAGCAGACCGCGTACCGCGTCCCCAAGGACCACAAGCGCCACCTGCTTGCCCACCTCATCAAAGAGGGCAACTGGCACCAGGTGCTCATCTTCACGCGCACCAAGCATGGCGCCAACCGCCTGGCCGAGCAGCTCGGGCGCTACGGTATCCAGAGCTCCGCGATCCATGGCAACAAGAGCCAGGGTGCGCGCGTGCGCGCGCTGGAGGACTTCAAGAGCAACCGCATCGTGGCGCTGGTCGCCACCGAAGTGGCTGCGCGTGGCCTCGACATCAAGGAGCTGCCCTTTGTCGTGAACTACGAACTGCCCAACGTGCCCGAGGATTACGTGCACCGCATCGGCCGCACGGCCCGCGCAGGTTCGACCGGCCAGGCCATCTCGCTGGTCTCGCCGGACGAAGTCACCTACATGCGCGACATCGTGCGCCTGCTGGGCAAGGACATTCCGGCCCTGCCGACGCCGGCCTTCGAGATCCGCGACTTTGGTCCGGCGGCTGCCGCCGCAGACGAGGACCGTCCGCCACGTCCGCAGGGCGGCCACTCGCGTCGCAGTCAGTCGGGTGGCCAGTCTGGCGGCCAGCGCAGCAGCGGCGGCCAGCAGCGTTCCAGTGGTGGCGGTGGTGGTGGCGGCGCGCGCGCGCCGTCTGTTGCCCCGGGCCGTGCCACGGGTCCGCAGTCGGCCACGCGCAGCTTCAAGCCGCGTCGTTCCGGCGGGCGTTGAGTGATTCGGGAGGAGGCCGTTCGGTCTCCTCCCTGGCCCAGACATCCAGAAGCTGGGCCATGGCCTTGAGCGAGAGCACCGCTGCCGGATGGGCGGTGCGTATCGCGACGCTGGGCATATAGGGCGCGGTCGCGCCCGCGGGATCCTGCACCAGCGTCAGGCCGCCCGCTACGCCAATGGCCTTCAGGCCTTGTGCGCCATCTGCATTCGAGCCCGTCAGGATCACGCCCACAGTGCGTCGTCCCCAGGTGTCGGCGGCTGATTCAAACAAGATGTCGATGGCCGGACGGGCGTAGTTCACCAGCGGACCTTCGACGAGTTCAAAGCGCTCGTCATGGGCCACCATCAGGTGCCGGCCGGCCGGTGCAAAATAAATGACGCCGGGTTGCACGGTTTCGCCATGGCGGGCCATTCGCAGGGGCAGGTGCGCGAGTCCGGTGAACTGCGCGGGATACTCAGCGCTCGCGGCGGCGGACAGGTGCACGACGAGGATGAAGGCGGTGCTGTGGCAGCGCAGGTGTGGCACCAGCGCTTGCAGCGTTTCCAGTGCGCCGGCCGAAGCGCCGATCACCACGGCATCGAAATCCCGGCCGGGACGCAGCAGATCAATGTCGTCGCTGACCTCATCGCGCATGAGGTACTGCATATACCAGTGCGGGGTCAAAGGACAAGGCGGGCCATTGCGTAGGGGGTTGACCTGCACCCTGAAAAAATGACTATGATGCCGTCCATCATCGCGACACCATCAGTCGCCACAGGCTGCATGTTTGATGGCCCAGATAGAACTGCCTCGACCGCTTCAGGACTATTTTGCGTTTGCCGAACTGCCTGCGGGTCCGCAGGGCCGGCGCTTCACCATCACGTTCCCTTATTTCGAAGCAGCGCGCCTGGATCGCCTGCAGTGGTGGTGGCAGGCCAGCACCGTGCAGGAGCGCATCGGCGGCGACGAGGCCATCGAGCGACTGCGTCAGGAAGCCATTGATCGGTTCCGGGTGCACATCGAGCGCTGGCTGGTCACCAGTCAGCGGCACCTGTTTGACGGTAATCCGTTTCCGCGTCTGGGCCAGCTGGCCGCCGAAGGCGTGGCCGATGCGCCGGATGCGCCGTCGGACCCGGAAGTGGCCTGGCCGGTGGAGAGAGTCGCCAACGGCTGAGGCGGCCGGGCGCAAAAGCGCTTCCCACTGAAATAGTTTCAGGCTAAAATATTCCGGACAGTAATAAATGTCCGGAATGCCCATGTCCCTGGCCCAGATCACCCTCGTCGAAGCCGGCATCCAGCGCATTGCCACGCGCATGCCCGAGCTCTCGGTCATCGAGTCCCTGACGGTGCGGGCCACGACGCTGCTGGGCCGCGAGCTCTCTGCCCGCATGGACCAGTGGCTGGCCTCTTCAGGCCTCAGCGAGATCGAGTTCCGTGCCCTGGTTTCGCTGTTCTCGCGGGACGAGGGCGATGCCTCGCCCAGTGACCTCTGTGCGGCGCTGGCGCAAAGCCCGGCCAACATGACGCGCGTCAGCGATGCGCTGGTCGAGCGGGGCCTGATTACCCGCCTCCCCAGTGAGCAGGATCGCCGCCGCACGGTGTTGCGCATAACCCCTGCGGGCGAGCAGTTGGTGCGGGAACTCCTGCCCAGCATGGCCACGTTTACCCAGGCGCTCTTCCGCGACTTCAGCGCCGAAGACAAGACTCGCCTGCTGTCCGACCTCAAGCGGCTGTTTGCGGCCCTTGATGGTCTTTCCCAGTACAAGCCCGCGGAGACCGCGCCATGAGACCTCTATTCCGCCGTACACAGGGGGTGGCCGTGGC
>CANGFJ010000053.1 GCA_947453065.1 Pseudomonadota bacterium | reverse complement strand
GAGCACGCTGTGCGCGCCCAGGCCCAGCAGGTAATCGGCCGACTCGGCCTTCGAGGTGATGGCCACGACTTCGTAGCCGCGTGCGGCCAGCATGTCGATGGCCACGCTGCCCACGCCGCCCGAGGCACCGGTGATCGCAATGGGGCCCCGCGCCGGCGTCTGGCCGTTGTGTTCCATGCGATGGATGGCCAGCGCTGCGGTGAAACCCGCCGTGCCCAGCGCCATCGCCGTGCGCAGCGTCACCCCGGCGGGCAGGGGGATGACTGACTCGCCCCGCACACGCGCATACTCGGCGTACCCACCGTCCAGTGTTTCAGACAGGCCGCAGCCGGTGACCAGCACCGCCTGCCCAGGCGTGTAGCGCGGGTCGGTGGAAGTCACCACCGTGCCCGACAGGTCCACGCCACCGACCAGCGGGAAGCGCCGCAGGATGCGACCGGTGCCCGTGGCCGCCAGCGCGTCCTTGTAATTGATGTCGGACCAGGCGACGCGAATGACCACCTCGCCCGGGCTGAGGTCATCGATCTGCAGCGACTCGAAGCCGGCATGGTCTTCGTGGATGCGGAAGGCGCGAAAACTCTGCACGGGGCGGCGTCCTTTTGAAGTTGGGCGCAGCCTCACCGCTGGCTCGGAGGCTGTCAACCGCAGTTAGACTGGCGCGCATGAAAGGACTCCTCGCACTGGCTTGCGTTGCAGCGCTGCTGCCCCTGGCCCAGGCTGCCACGCCCCCCGAACGCAGTGAGGGCGGCGCCCTGATGTTCGATGGTATCCCCGCCCGCGACCCGGCCCGCAACCCGCGCCTGGGCCTTTACTTGCAGTCGCGGCAGGCGGGCTTCGTCGACTGGCTGGCCGACGGCAGCCTGCTCATTCGCACGCGCTTCGGCGACACCGAGCAGCTGCACCGTGTCCGCGCGCCGCTGGGCCAGCGCGAGCAGCTGACGTTTGGGCCCGACCCGTTGCGCGAGGCAGCGGCCAGCCCCGACCTGCCCGATAGCCTGGTGATCGTGCAGGACCACGACGGGGATGCGCTGACCCAGCTGTCCCTGTTCAACCTGGCCGACGGATCGATGCGCCTGCTCACCGATGGACTGTCGCGAAATGCCCGGCCGCTCTGGTCGAACGTAGGGCAACGCTTGGCCTACACCCGCCGTTCACCCGACGGCGCGAGCGAGGCGGTCTCTGTCACCGACATCGATCCGTCCGCGACCCCAAAGCGCGTGGCCGGCGGCAACGGCCAGCGTTTCTCCGTGCAGGACTGGTCGCTCGATGACCAGAAGCTGCTGGTCATCGAGCAGTTGCCGCGTGGCGAGAGCACGCTGAGCGTCGCCGACCTGCAGACCGGTGTGCTGACACCGATCGAACCCGACGCAAAATCAAAAGCCCATCCCACCGTGTCGACCGCCCGCTTTTCGCGCGACGGCCGCGGCGTGTATTTCGTCTCGACGCATGAGGGCGACTTCGCCGAACTGCGCTACACCGACCTCTACACGCGGGCCACCCACAGCCTCGCCCCGCAAACGCGCCACGACGTCGAGCAGCTCGCGCTCGGCCGTGACGGGCGCTACCTGGCCTACACGCTGAACGAGGCGGGCCCCAGCCGCCTCGTCGTGCACGACCTGGCGCGCAAGGCCGACCTGCTGCTGCCGCCCCTGCCGTCCGGCTCGCTCATCACCTCGCTGGGCTTTGACGCCAGTGGCAGCCGCCTGGCCCTGTCAGCCGAGTCCGCGCAGTCTCCAGGCGAGGTCTATGTCTATGAATTAAAAGAAGATCCGACCCTTGTGCGCTGGACGCAGAGCGAACTGGGGCCGATCCGTGCCACACCACTGGTGCCGGCCGAAGCCTTCCGTTACCCCAGCTGGGACCGCGTGGACGGCGAACCGCGTCAGATCCCGGGCTTCCTGTACCAGCCGCGCACCCCCGGCCCGCACCCGGTGATCCTGCACCTGCATGGCGGCCCGGAGTCCCAGTTCCGCCCTGGCTGGGACGCGTTCACCCAGTATCTGGTCAACGAACTGGGCTTCGTGGTGATCGCGCCGAATCTGCGCGGCGCCAGCGGCTATGGCCGCAGCTATCTCACCCTGGATGACAGCCCGCGGCACGAGCACACCGTGCGCGACATCGGTTCACTGCTGGTGTGGATCGGCATGCAGCCGGACCTGGACCGCAACCGCGTGGTGGTGATGGGCGGCTCGTTCGGCGATGACCGGGCGCTGGCGGCGCTGGCCCACTACAACGATCGCCTGGCCGGTGCCGTGGTGTTCGGCGACGAGGCGGACCCGGACCGGCGCGTCTTCCCGCAGCGCGGCACCGCGCTCACCCCTGCGGCCCTGATCCGCAGGCCGCTGCTGCTGCTCCAGGGGCTCAACGACCCCCGCGTACCCGCCGCCGATTCCGCACTGCGGGTGGCGCAGATCCGCGCCGCCGGCGGCGAGGTCGAGTACCTGATCGCCGCCAACGAAGGCCACGGCTTCCGCCGCAAACCCAACCAGGACGCCAGCCTGGAGACCGTGGCGGACTTCCTGCTGCGGGTCGCGGGCCCATAAAAAAAGGCGCGACCCTTGCGGGAGGCGCCTTGATTCAGACGGGCGGCGAACCGCCCCGGCTTACTGCTTGGCCGAGAAGCGCGAGGTCGGGCGCGACACGGTCTTCAGCGCCGGCTTCTGGTGCGAGAAGTACTCGGCCACGGCCTTGATGTCCGCCTCTTTCAGCTGCATGGCGAAGGGCCCCATGATGCCGTTGCGGCGGCCACCCGAGCGGTATTCGCCCAGCGCGCGCTCGATGTAGTCGGCATTCTGGCCCGACAGGGTCGGGTACATGCCCATGATGCCGATGCCATCGCGACCGTGGCAGGCCTGGCAGGTGGCCACCGGCGCCGGCACCTCACCCACTGGCGTCGAACCGGCGACGGCCGTGACCGGCTTGCCGGCCAGGTACACGGCGACGTCTTCCATGTCCTGGTCGGACATCGACGAGGCCTGCGCGTGCATCGTGGCGTGGCCGCGCTCACCACTCTTGTAGCCCTTCAGGGCCTGCACGATGTATTCCGGGTGCTGACCAGACAGCTTGGGCACGCTGTAGGTCGGATACACGTTCTTGTAGTTCTCAACGCCATGACAGCCGAGGCAGGTATAGCCCAGCGTCTTGCCACGAACGGCATCGCCCGCTGCCTGGGCCTGGGGCGCAACGAGCGCGCCAAATACGGCCACGAGAGACAGCACCACCGGATAAGACCATGAACGAACGGACATTCCGCATCCCCAGACATTCGCAAAGAGTTCGGAATGTTACGGTTCGAAGGGCAAAATTGCCACCCGCACGCGCACTTCGGACCGCCTTTCAGGAGTAATTGATGATCGCTCTCATTCAGCGGGTCACGCAGGCCGAGGTCACCGTGGCAGGCCAGTCCATCGGACAGATTGGCGCAGGCATCCTGGCACTGGTGGGCGTGGTGGCCGGTGACGCGGCCCACGACGCCGACCGCCTGCTCGACCGCCTGCTGACCTACCGGATCTTCCCGGACGACTCCGGGCGCATGAACCTCGACCTGGCCCAGCGCGGCGGCGGCCTGCTGCTGGTGCCGCAGTTCACCCTGGCCGCCGACACCCGCAAGGGCACCCGCCCCGGATTCAGCACCGCCGCCCCGCCCCAAGCCGCCCGCGGCCTGTTCGACCACCTGCTGGCCAACGCCCGGCAGCGCCACCCCCAGGTGGCAAGCGGCGAATTCGGCGCCGACATGCAGGTGGCGCTGGTCAACGACGGCCCCGTGACCTTCATCCTGAACACGGCGGCGTAGAACTTTTCGCGTCGACGCGACGCTTTATGGCCTATGATCTCAAGCCTCTTTCCGGGGCTTTATGGAGCTTGATGTCATGGGCATAGGCATGCGCGAACTTCTCATCATCCTTGTGGTGGTGCTGGTTGTCTTTGGCACCAAGAAGCTGCGGACCATCGGCTCCGACCTGGGTGGCGCCGTAAAGGGCTTCAAGAAGGCCATGGGCGACGGCGAGGCCGAAGGCACCGAAACCGCCAAGCAGATCCAGCAGTCGGTCACCGGCGAGCCGGATGCCGAGTTCCCCGAGACCAAGGCCGCCAAGACCGCGCCGCCGACCAAGGACCACGCTGCCTGACGGCAGCGTAGCCCCCACAGCCCGCGATGTTCGAGGTCGGTTTCTCAGAGCTGCTGCTGATTTTCGTCATCGCCCTGGTGGTGCTGGGGCCGGCGAAACTGCCCAAGCTGGTCTCGCAGGTCGGCCGCTGGGCCGGCAAGGCCAAGGCCATGGCCCGCCAGTTCCGCGAGCAACTCGAGAACGAGATCAACCTCGACGAGTTGGCCAAGACGCAGGCCAAGTCGCCGCCGCCGACCGACACCACGCCGCCCGTCGAGCCCACGCCCTGGGCTGAGCCTGCGCCTGAACCCGCGCCCTGGCCCGAGCACACCGCACACGCCGAGACTCCGGTCGCTGCCGACACCCCCGTCGCCGCCGAGTCCACCACGACCGACGCGACGGCCCCGGTTGCCGCCGAACCTGCCGCAGCGGTAGCGGTCGCCGCTGCCGAAGAGCCCGTCGTGGGCTACGACGCAGACCCCTACAACACCATTCACGCCGCGCCCCCGCCTCCGGAGACGCGCTCCAGCACACCCTTCATCGAGACCCATGAGCGCGGAATCTGAACAGCTCGTAGAGGGCACGCTGATCTCGCACCTGCTCGAGCTGCGCACGCGGCTGGTGCGCGCCGTGATCGCGGTCGGCATCCTGTTCATGCCCTGCGCCTATTTCGCCAACGACATCTTCGAGCTGCTGGCCAAGCCGCTGCTCGCACAACTGCCCAAGGGCGGCGCGCTCATCGCCACGTCGGTCATGTCGCCGTTCACCACGCCGTTCAAGCTCTCGTTCATGGTGGCCGTATTCGGTGCCATGCCGGTGGTGCTGGGCCAGCTCTGGGGCTTTGTCGCCCCCGGCCTCTACCGCAAGGAAAAGCACTTTGCCGTGCCCCTGCTGGTGTCGTCGATCGTGCTGTTTTATGTGGGCGTCGCCTTCGCGTACTTCCTCGTCTTCCCGGTGATGTTCCAGTTCTTCGCCTCCACGACCCCCGCGGGCGTGCAGATGATGACCGACATCAACAACTACCTCGATTTCGCGCTGACCATGTTCTTCGCCTTCGGCGTCGCGTTCGAAGTGCCTGTCGCCGTGGTCCTGCTGACGATCACCGGCCTGGTCAGCATCAAGAAGCTCAGCGATGCGCGCGGCTACGTGGTCATCGGCATCTTCGTGATCGCCGCCATCCTCACGCCGCCCGATGCCCTCTCGCAGACCATGATGGCCCTGCCGATGTGGCTGCTCTATGAGGCCGGCATCATCTTCGCCCGCATCATGACCCGCGGTCGCCCAAAGCCTGAAGACGAGCCCAAGGAAGACGGGCAGGACGGCTGATGGACGCGGGCACGACGCGGCGCTTCTTCGGCCATCCGCGCGCGCTCTCCAGCCTTTTTTTTGCCGAGCTGTGGGAGCGCTTCAGCTACTACGGCATGCGCGCGCTGCTGGTGCTGTTCCTGGTCGAGGCGGTAAACCGCGGCGGCCTGGGGCTCGATGACCGCAGCGCGGCCGCCCTCTACGGCCTCTACACCGCCGGCGTCTACATCGCGAGCCTGCCCGGCGGCTGGATCGCCGATCGCCTGCTCGGCGCCCAGCGCGCCGTGCTCTGGGGCGGGCTGCTGATCACGCTGGGCCACCTGTTGCTGGCCATTGCCACCGGCCTGCCGCTGTTTGGCACCGGGCTGGCCGTCATCGTGCTGGGCACCGGCCTGCTCAAGCCCAACATCGCCTCGCTCGTCGCGGCGCTCTATCCGGAAGGCGGCGCCCGGCGCGACGCCGGCTTCACCGTGTTCTACATGGGCATCAACCTGGGTGCGGTGCTGGGCCCGCTGCTCACGGCCGGGCTGGCGCAGCGCTTTGGCTGGCACGTGGGTTTCCTCGCCGCCGCCGCCGGCATGGCGCTGGGCCTGGGCTGGTACCTGGCCACCCGCTCGCGGCTGGGCGAGGCGGGTCTGCGGCCCACGCCGCACCCCCAGGGCAAGGCCGGCCTGCGCCGCGACACGCGCCTGTTGCTGGGTGGCAGCGGGGTCATCGCCGCGCTGGCATTGCTCGTGGCCTCCGGCGTGACGGGCCTGACCACCGTGGCGCTGCGCGGCCAGGCGATCTACCTGATCCTCGCGCTGGTCCTCGCCGCCTTCACCTACCTGCTGGGCTTTGCCGGCCTCACGGCCCAGGAGCGGCGGCGCGTGGGCGTGCTGGCCCTGTTGTTCGTGGCCAGTGCCGTGTTCTGGTCGGGCTTCGAGCAGGCCGGCTCGTCGATGACGCTGTTTGCCGAGCGGCACACCGACCGGCTGCTCGGTGGCTTCGAGATCCCCACCGGCTGGTTCCAGTCGCTCAACGCCGGCTTCATCATCGTCTTCGCGCCGCTGTTCTCGGCCCTGTGGCTATGGCTGGGCCAGCGCGGTCGTGACCTGTCGATCGGCGCCAAGTTCATCGGCGGCCTGCTGGGCATGGCGCTGGGCTTTGTCGTCATGGCCGCCGCCGCGCGCCTCGTCGCCGCCGGCGGACAGGCCGGCCCCGTGTGGCTGGTCCTGGCCTACCTGCTGCACACCTGGGGCGAGCTGGCGCTGAGCCCGGTGGGCATGAGCGCCACGACCCGGCTGGTGCCGGCCCGCTTCGTGGGCCTGAGCATGGGCCTGTGGTACGCCAGCCTGTCGCTGGGCAACCTGCTGGCCAGCCAGATCGCCGGTGAGTTCGACGTCTCGAATCTCGCGGCCATGCCCGGCCAGTACCTGCGCATCGCCGTGTTCGGCGGCGTCGCGGCGCTGTGCCTGCTGTGTGCCGTGCCGCTGCTGCGGCGCTGGTCCGCCAGCGCGCAATGAACCCGGCGCACCGCTCCCGCCTCATCCTCTGCCTCGCGATCGTCTACCTCGTCTGGGGCTCCAGCTACCTCGCCACGCGCATCGGCGTCTCGCATTTGCCGCCGCTGCTGTTCGGTGGCGTGCGCTTCACGCTGGCCGGCCTGCTGCTGCTGGCCGTGGCCCGCTGGCAGGGCTTTCGCGCCGCACAGCTGCAGGGCGAATGGCTGCACGTCGGGGTACTCGGCGTCATCGGGGTGGCCTGCGTGAACGGCCTGCAGGTCTGGGCGCTGCAGTGGCTGCCCTCACAGACCGGGGCGCTGCTCAATGCGTCCTGCGCGTTTTGGATCGTGATGCTCGGGCTCTTCGGCCCTCGCGCGCATCGGCCTTCTGCGCGGGTGCTCACCGGCGTCCTGGTGGGCTTTGCCGGCACGGCCGTGCTGATCTGGCCCGCAGCGGGCGGGCCGTCCGCAGGCTCAGCAGACCTCGTACCCCAACTGGCGGTGCTGCTGGCCTGCGTGTTCTGGGCCATCGCCACGATCTACCTGCGCAACATTGACTCGAGCCTGGGCGTCATCGCGCTGACCGGCGCACAGATGCTGGTCGGCGGCGCCGTGATGCTGGTGCTGGGGTTTGCGCGCGGTGAGGCCAGCGCCTGGCACTGGTCGCTGCCCGGCCTGCTGAGCATGGCCTGGCTCACGGTGTTCAGCGCCTGCATCGCCTACACCGCCTATGCCTGGCTGGCGCGCAACGCCTCACCCGCGGTGGTCGGCACCTACGGCTATGTGAACCCGGCCATCGCCACGCTGCTGGGCCATCTGGTGCTGGGCGAGGTGCTCAGCGGCCTGCAGTGGCTCGGCACGGCCGTGATCCTGGCCGGCGTGGTGCTGGTGAACTGGCCGGCGGCTAGAGCAGGGTCCAGGTCACGCCCACCGTCAGCAGCCCCGGCGTCCCGCCGGCCGCGCTGAAGCGCTCGTATTCGCCGCGCACGGCCCAGTCGCCCAGCTTCAGCTGCAGGCCCGCGCCAGCGGTAAAACTGGTGTTCCTGCGGTCCAGCGCAAACAGGCTGGACGACACCTTCACCGTGCTGTCCAGGCGCGCAAGGCCGCCCTTCACATACACATCGAGGATCGGCAGGGGCAGCGGCAGATAGAACAGACCGTAGGCGGCCGCGCCCTTCAGGCTCACGTTCGCGTTGAGCGCGCCGAGCGTGCCAGTCGGCTGACCGAAGTCGAGGTAGGCGGCCTCGACGCCAAACAGCGAGATCGGGCGCACGCCCGCCACCACCTTGAAGGCCGAGTGGTTTTCCTTGAAGTCGCTGGCGTTGAGGCTGGGCGCGGTGGCCTGCACCTGGCCCTGGCCAATCGCGCCACCCACATACAGGCCCAGCACATCCAGTGCCTGAGCAGGCGCTGCGGCACAGGCCGCCACGGCAGACATCGCAGCAAGCCGAAGAAGCACCTGGCGCATGAGAACCTCTACTGAAAAACGAGTGAACCGACCCAGCCCGTGAACCCCACGACCATCGAGCCCCACAGCGCCGGCCAGAAGCCGGCAATCGTGAAACCCGGCAGCATGGCCGCCACCAGCGCCAGCACGGCGGCATTGATGACCAGCAGGAACAGACCCAGCGTCAGCACCGTGGCCGGCAGCGTCAGCAAAATCAAAAGCGGGCGCACCAGCGCATTGCAGAGCCCCAGCAACAAGGCGGCGAGCACCAGGGTGCCGGGGCCGGTGATGACCAGGCCATCCACCAGCAGCGTGGCCAGCCAGAGACCGATGGCCGCCAGGGCGGCACGCAACAGGAACGGGTTCATCCAGGGACTCCGGGATGGGCAGGTGCAGCCACCTTACGCTCCATCAACACTTTCAGGCGCGCCAGGGCGCGTTCGGTCTGGCCACGCAGCCTTGCGTAGTACGCATCCCAGGCCTTGTCCGCCGGAATGCCCGACCCCAGCAGTCGCACGACCGTCACGTCGCCCTCAGCGTGGATCAGGTAGTCATCGACCAGCGCGCCCTCGCCCGCCGGCATGCCGGCCGTGGGCAGATAGATCAACCGCAGGCGATGGGCGGGCTCGAACACATCGATGTGCGCCTGGCGCTCGATATCCGGCGCCAGCGTGACATCCAGGCTCCCGCCCGCACCCGGGCGGACAAAGGCCTGCGGGCCGTACCAGCGCGCCAGCAGGGCCGGCTCGAGCAGCGCAGCCCAGACCCGCGATGCCGGGGCGAGGATATCGATACGGTGTGCGTAGCCCCGGGTTGTGGCGGCCATGTTGCTCTCGTCGGTGAAGGTCCTCATTCTGCCATCGTCAGCGGCGCCGCTGTCAGGCAGCATCTCTCACTCTTCGCCATCCGAGGTTCACACGCCATGGTCTACGTCGAAATCGTCCTCGCCCTCGCCCTGCTGCAGTTCATGTTCTTCGGCATGGCGGTGGGCTGGGCCCGCGGCAAGTTCAACTGCCCGGCACCGGCCACCACCGGCAACGAGCTGTTCGAGCGCTACTTCCGCGTGCAGATGAACACGCTGGAACAGTTGGTCGTGTTCGTGCCGTCGATCTTCCTGTTCGCCCACCTGGTCAACGCCAACTGGGCGGCGGGCCTGGGCGTGGTGTTCCTGGTCGGGCGCCTGCTGTATTTCTTTGCCTACACCCGCAACCCGAAGTCCCGCGGCCTGGGCTTCGCGCTGACGATGCTGCCGAACCTGGCGCTGGTCGTCGGCACGCTCGCGGCCGCCGCGGTCAACGCGCTGCGCTAAGCGGCGCGCGCGCCGGCGCGCTCCTTCCACAGCAGCAGGATCATCGGCAGCACCGACACCAGCACGATGCTCAGTGTCACCCGGCCAAAGTGGTCCCGGATCAGGGGGAGGTTGCCAAACAGGTAGCCCCCCCAGATAAACAGCCCCACCCACACCACCCCGCCCACCAGGTTGTAGGCCAGGAAGCGGCCATAGGGCATGTGCCCCACGCCGGCCACGAACGGTGCAAAGGTGCGGATGATCGGCGTGAAGCGCGACAGCACGATGGTCAGCGCGCCATGCCGCTCGAAATAGGCCTCGGTGCGCCGCAGGTAGGCCACCTTGATGAACCGGTAGCGGCCGCTGAAGGCATGCACCCCGATCGCCCGGCCAATCGCATAGTTGGCCGTGTTGCCCAGGATGGCGGCCAGCGCCAGCAGGCCCCACAGCGCCGGTGCCGTGAGCGTGCCGCCCGTATCAATCGCCGCCAGCGCGCCCAGCGCAAACAGCAGCGAATCCCCCGGCAGGAAGGGCGTCACCACCAGCCCGGTCTCGGCAAAAATCAGCACAAAGAGAATGCCGTAGACCCACTGGCCGTACTGCGCGATGAGCTCGACCAGGTGGCGATCCAGGTGCAACACAAAGTCGATGAACCAATGCAGCAGTTCCATATCAGGGGCCTCGTGGGTCGGTGGGGGCGGGCTGCACTAGGGCGCCGGCGGGTTGGGGCTCTTGAACCAGGGCCGTGGGTCGATCGGCTTGCCGCCGCGACGAATCTCGAAATACAGCTCGTCCTGGCTGCGTCCGCCACTGTCACCGGCTGCCGCCACCGTGTCGCCGGCCTTCACCTGCGCGCCGGCGGCCTTGTAGAGCCGCTCGTTGTGGCCATAGAGGCTCAGGTAGCCATTGCCGTGGTCAATGATCAGCAGCAGCCCCAGGCCCGGCAGCCAGTCGGCATAGGCCACGCGGCCGTGGTAGACCGCCCGCACCGGGGCACTGCGCTCGGCCGCCACCAGCACGCCGTTCCACTTCACCCCGCCGGCGCGGGTCTCGCCGTAGCGGGCCACCAGCTTGCCCGCCACCGGCCAGGCCAGCTGGCCCTGCAGCTTGGCGAAGGCGTCGTTGGCATCGACCGGGAATTTCTCCAGCGCCTTGTTCAGGTCTTTGAGCAGCTTTTCCAGCGCCGCCTGCTGGCGCTGCAGCCGGCCCAGGCTCTCGGCCCGGTTGCGGGCCTCCTGCTCCAGGCTGGCCAGCACCTTGCCGCGCGCCTGCCGGGCCTGCTCCAGCTCGCCCACCTGGGCCTTCTGCGCCGACTCCAGCCGCGCCAGCTGCTCGTCTTCGGCGTTTAACTGGGCTTCAAGTTCGTCAATCTTGACGATATTGGCTTCGATCGCGCCAATCTGCTCGGCACGCATGCGGCCAAAATAACCGTAATAGGCCACGTTGCGGCCCGCCTTGGCCGGGTCTTTCTGGTTCAGCAGCAGCTTCAAGGGCTCATCGCGACCCAGGATGTAGGCGGCCCGCAGCTGGGCCGCGAGGCTCTCGCGGCTCCGGGCCAGGTCCGCCTTGCGCTGGCGCCGCTCAGCCTCGATGCGGGCCCGCGCCGCCACGCGCTCGGCACGCTCGCTGCGCAGCCGGGCCAGTTCGCCGCGCGCCGAGGCCACCGACTGCTCGGCGCTGCGCAGGTCGCGGCTCAGGCGGTCCTTCTCCACCGCATCGCGGCGCACCTGCTGCTGCACCTGCTCGATCTGGCTGGCAATCGACTTCAAGTCGGCCTCGGTGCGCCGCCGGTCCTGCGCGTTGGCCGGCACCGCCAGGCAAAGGGCGAGCAGGAAGGTCGAAAAGAGGTAAATCGGGCGCATGTGGGGCCGGAGTTTAGCTTGCGTCCGCGACGGCGGCGCGCCGCCCGGTCTAATGGGCGGCTCTTTTAAGCGCGCCACCTCCCTTACCCCGGTGCGCCAGGACGCCTTACGAACATGGATCGCCTGCTCCAATACCTGCACACCCACCCCTACCTCGCGGGCGTCGCCGTGCTGGTGGCCCTCGCCGTTGCCGTCTACGAGTTCCGCGCCAAGGCGCAGGACTACTCGGCCGTCCTGCCCCAGGAAGCCATCCGCCTGATGAACCAGGGCGCCGTGGTCTTCGACGTGCGCGGCAAAGACAGCCATGAAAGCGGCCACATCACCGGCGCGCGCGTGCTCACCGAAGACCAGGTCGCCAGCGCCGGCGAGTCGCTCAAGAAGTACAAGCAGAAGAACGTCGTCGTGTACTGCGACCAGGGCATTCGCGCCGCCACCGTCGTCAAGCGCCTGCATGCCCAGGGCTTCACGCAGGTGTTCAACCTCAAGGGCGGCCTGGCCGCCTGGCGCGCCGAAGGCCTGCCACTGCAGCGCGGCTGACCCCACCCCCAGACAAGGAGCGTCCGATGAGCACTGCCAGCCAACCCGCCGTTGTCATCTATGCCGCGTCATGGTGCCCGTACTGCGTGCGCGCCAAGCAGCTGCTCAGCGCCAAGGGCGTGGCCTTCACCGAGATCGATGTCGACACCGTCCCCGGCGCGCGCGAAGAATCGCGTGCCCGCACCGGTCGCACCTCCATCCCGCAGATCTTCATCGGCGATCGCCACATCGGCGGCTTCGACGACACCAAGGCCCTGGACGACCAGGGCAAGCTTGATCCTTTGCTCGCCGGGACGGCGGGCACCTAACTGCCAGAGGTTTCCATGACCGAGCTGAATCCCGTTCCCGACAGCGCCGCTACTGCGG
This sequence comes from Pseudomonadota bacterium, assembly GCA_947453065.1. Taxonomy (GTDB): domain Bacteria; phylum Pseudomonadota; class Gammaproteobacteria; order Steroidobacterales; family Steroidobacteraceae; genus ZC4RG30. The sequence continues at coordinate 2,644 of CANGFJ010000053.1, read as the reverse complement.
CCGTGCTGACGCTGCAGGCCGTCTACCTCAAGGACTGCTCCTTCGAGGCCCCGGTCGGTCCGCGCGTCGATGGCAACTGGAACCCGCAGATCTCGCTCGACCTGCAGACCACCAGCACCCCGATCGACGGCGACCTGCGCGAAGTGCTGCTGACCGTCACCGTGTCGGCCAAGCAGGACGACAAGACGATCTTCCTGGTCGAAGTGAAGCAGGGCGGCGCCTTCCTCATGCAGGGCCTGGCCGAAGACGACAGCAAGCGCGCCATCGCCAGCATCTGCCCGGGCGTGCTGTTCCCCTATGCGCGTGCGCTCATCTCCAACCTGGTGGGCCAGGGTGGCTTCCCGCAGCTGTTGCTGCCGCCGGTGAACTTCGAGGCGCTGTACGACAACGCCGCCGCGTCGACCGCCAACGTCACCAAGAACTGACGCCACCGTGGGCGAGGTCACCGCTACCGCGCCCATCGCCGTGCTGGGCAGTGGCTCCTGGGGCACGGCGCTCGCGATCCAGTTCGCGCGCGCCGGGCACCCGGTGCGCCTCTGGGGGCGCGACCCCGCCCAGCTGGCCGCCCTGCGGCAGGACCGCTGCAACCAGCGTTACCTGCCCGACGCCCCCTTTCCCCCGCTGCTGGACATCGCCGCCGACCTGGGCGACGCGGTCCGTGGCGCCGATTACGTGCTGGTGGCCGTCCCAAGCCACGGCTTCCGCGCCCTGCTGCGTGAGCTCGCGCCGCGCCTGACCGCCGGCATGCGCGTGGCCTGGGCCACCAAGGGCTTTGAGCTCGACACCGGCCTGCTGCCCCACCAGGTGGCGCGCCAGGAGCTCGGCGAACAGCGGCCCATCGCCGTGCTCTCCGGCCCGACCTTCGCCCGTGAAGTCGGCGCAGGCCTGCCCACTGCCCTGACCGTGGCCTCCAACGACCCGCAGTTTGCCGCCACCATCGCGCAGGAACTCTCCTCGCCCAGCTTCCGCGCCTACATCTCCACCGACATTCTCGGCGTCGAAGTGGGCGGCGCCGTGAAGAACGTGCTGGCCGTGGGCACCGGGCTGTCGGACGGCCTGGGTTTCGGCGCCAACACCCGCATCGCGCTCATCACCCGCGGCCTGAACGAACTCATGCGTCTGGGCGTGGCGCTGGGCGCCCAGCGCGAGACCTTCATGGGGCTGGCAGGCCTGGGCGACCTGGTCCTGACCTGCACCGACAACCAGTCCCGCAATCGCCGCTTCGGCCTGCTGCTGGCCGGCGGCAAGACGCCGGCCGAGGCCATGCACGAGATTGGCCAGGTGGTCGAGGGCTACCACGCCGCGCGCGCGCTGCACACGGTGGCCGCCCGCGTTGGGGTGCAGATGCCCATCTGCGCGGGCCTCTACGGCATCCTCTACGAGGGCGGCGACGCCGGCGACGTGGTGCGCGGCCTCATGAGCCGCCCCATCAAGGCCGAGTTCGACTGACGTCCCGCGCTACAGCGCAAAATCGTTCTGGCGCCAGGCCTCAAACACCACCACCGCCACCGAGTTCGACAGATTCAGGCTGCGGTTGCCCGGCTGCATCGGAATACTCAGAATTTCGTACGGCAGCGGCAGGCTGGCCAGCACCTCGTCAGACAGGCCGCGCGTTTCAGGCCCAAACAAAAAGCTGTCGCCAGGCTGGTAGGCCACATCCGTGTGGCGCCGGGTGCCGCCTGTCTCGATGACAAACAGCCGCGTCGGGCCAATGGCCGCCAGGCAGGCGGCCAGGTCGGCATGCTGCGTCACCCGCGCCATCTCGTGGTAATCCAGCCCCGCCCGCCGCAGCCGCGGCTCGGTGATCTCGAAGCCCAGCTTGCCCACCAGGTGCAGCCAGGCACCGGTGTTGGCGCACAGGCGAATGGCATTGCCCGTGTTGGGGGGGATTTCCGGCTCGAACAGCAGCACGTTGAACATGCCGCATCCTACCTAGCGCCGATCGCGGAATCGGCGATAATTTACCCATGAACGCCGTTGCCCACGATCCCCGCTTTCCGCCCTACACGCCGCCGCCAGCCTCGCTGCAGATGCAGTTCTGTGGCCTGCACTTTGCCTCCCCGCTGGTGCTGCTCTCCGGCTGCGTCGGCTTCGGCGAGGAATACACCCGCGTCGCCGGCTTCTCCAACCGCGATGCCGGCGCCATCTGCCTCAAGGGCACGACGGGCAAGGCCCGCCTGGGCAACAAGCCGCACCGCGTTTACGAGACGCCCATGGGCATGCTCAACGCCATCGGCCTGCAGAACCCGGGCGTCGACCACGTGGTGCGCAGCATCCTGCCACTGCTGGACTTCGACGAGACCCGCTTCATCGCCAACGTCTCCGGCTCCACCATCGAGGAATACGTCGAAGTCACCGCGCGCTTCAACGACTCCCCCGTCGATGCCATGGAGATCAACATCTCCTGCCCCAACGTCAAAGAGGGCGGCGTCACCTTCGGCAACGACCCGGAGATGTCCGCGCGCGTCGTGGCCGCCTGCCGTGCGGTCACCAACAAGCCGCTCATCACCAAGCTCTCGCCCAACCAGACCAACATCCAGGACAACGCACGCCGCTGCATCGAAGCCGGCACCGATGCGTTCTCGGTCATCAACACGCTCATGGGCATGGCCATCGATGCGCGCACGCGCACCGCCGTCATCGG
>CANGFJ010000052.1 GCA_947453065.1 Pseudomonadota bacterium | reverse complement strand
GCAGGGCGCCCTGGTCGCTGGTCGCGCTGCGCGAACGCCTGGCCTCGCACATCAGCGCAGCCGTCAACGATCCGGCCAGCGGCGCGTTGCTGGCGGCGCTGGCCGTGGGGGCCACGGGCGAGGTCACCCGCGAGCAGTGGCGCATCTTCAACGCCACGGGCATCACGCACCTGGTGGCGATCTCCGGCATGCACGTGACGCTGTTTGCGGTCGTGGCCATGGCTGGCGCGCGTCGCCTCTGGTCCGTCGCTGCCAGGCTGGGCCTGCGGGCCCGGCGCGACCGCTTTGCCGCCATGGCGGGCATTGCCCTGGCCACGGGCTACGCCTTGCTGGCAGGTTTTTCTGTTCCGACCCAGCGCACGCTCATCATGCTGTCGACCTGGCTGCTGCTGCGGGAATGCGGGCGGGCCACGCGCCCGTCGGCGTCGCTGGCCATCGCCCTTGGCGTGGTGGTGGTATTGGACCCCTTTGCGGTGCTCAGCGCGGGCTTCTGGCTCTCGTTCATCGCGGTGGCGGCCATCATCGGCATTGCCGGCGGGCGCCTGCTGCCGCAAGGCTCGCTGCAGGCGGCCGTTACCGTGCAAGGGGCTGTGTTCGTCGCGCTGCTGCCCGTCACCCTGGCGATCTTCGGCTCGGTGTCGCTGGCGGGGCTGCTGGTCAATGTGGCGGCGATTCCCGTCTTCACCTTTGCGCTCGTCCCCGCTGCACTCGGTGCGACGGCGCTGCTGTTGTGCCTGCCTGCGGCCTGGAGTGAGCCGCTGTCCACACTGGTGCTGCGGGTGGCTGCGTGGGCGGCCGACCTGCTGGCGCCGTGGCTGGCGCGGGCCGCTGACCACAGCCACGCCCTGTGGCTGGCATCGCCGCCCAGTTGGTGGTTTGCGCTGTCCGCACTGGCCGTGCTGTGTCTGTTGCTGCCGTGGTCGCCACGCCTGCGGTGGCTGGGCGTGTGCGCCTTGTTGCCGCTACTGGGTGCCGGGCGGCGGGCGGGCGAGGGTGAGCTGGTGGCCACGGTGCTGGATGTCGGCCAGGCAACGGCGGTGCTGGTCGAGACGGCCCACCATGCGCTGCTCTATGGCACGGGCGATGGCTTCCGCAGTGGCGGCGGTGCGGTAGAGCGCATCGTGTTGCCCGCGGTCCGTGCGGATAGCCTGCAGCGCTTGGATGCACTGCTCCTGCCCCGCCTGGATCGCGATGCCGGCGATGGCTACACGGCCCTGCTGGCCGGCCTGCCGGTGACCCGCGTGCTGGCGGCCGCAGCCGCCGGGCCCGACAGCCTGCCCCCCGAGGTGGCGCCCTGCGCGGGCGCAGCGCCGTGGGACTGGGACGGCTGGCAGTTCGATCTGTTGCAGGATCCGGCCAAGGGCTGCGTGCTCACGGTGCGCGGGGCGGGCGGGGGCCTGCTGCTCGGCGACACCCTGGATGCTGGCGGCCAAGAGCAATTGCTGGCTCAGGGCCTGTCGGGCCTGGATGTGTGGCTGGTGCCGCGCCATGGCGCAGCGTCTGCCAGTGCCTCCGGCTGGTTGAGCGCGCTGAGCGCCACGCAGGCCATTGCCAGTGTCCGCAGCAGTGTCCTGGGCAGCGAGGCCTATCGGCAGACCGCAGCACGCTATGCGCAACACGGCATCGGCCTGCGCGAGACCGCTCGCGAGGGCGCGATTACCGTCAGGCTGGCCAGCGGCCATCCGCCCACGCTGCGTGGTAGCCGCCGCGGACGGCTGGGTGTCTGGAGTCTGGACCCGGCGGGTCTCAGGTAAATCCGGGTGGCCTTAGGTATCATCCGGTGCATGTGGGAACTCGTCCGTTCTGGTGGCCTCTTCATGTGGCCGCTCATCCTCTGCTCGATCATCGCCGTGGCGATTTTCTTCGAGCGGCTCTGGACGTTGCAGGAACGGCGCGTCATTCCGCCAGACCTCTCCCGGCGCGTGTGGCAACTGGTGGAAACCGGCAAGGTCAGCGACAAGGTCATCACCGCGCTGGAGCAGAACTCACCGATGGGGCGTTTGCTGGCCACGGGACTGAACCACCACCATCGGCCGCGCGAGGTGCTGCGCGAACGCCTCGAAGACGCCGGTCGTCATGTCGTCCATGACCTCGAACGCTTCCTGAACACGCTGGGCACGATTGCCGGCATCGCGCCGCTGCTGGGCCTTCTGGGTACCGTCACCGGCATCATCAAGGCCTTCAATGCTATTTCCGCCGGCGGCATGGGCGATCCGCGCCTGCTCTCGGCGGGTATTTCCGAGGCGCTGGTGACCACGGCCGCGGGCCTCTGCGTGGCCATCCCCGCGCAGATCGCGTTTCGTTACCTGCGCGGCCGCGTCGATCGCGTCGTCGTGCAGATGGAAAAAGACGCCACGAGTTTTGTCGACGCCCTCGAGACGCGCGCCAGCCTGAAGGCCAGCGCGTGAAACTGGGCGGCCGGCGCCTGGAAGATCCCGAGATCAACCTGATCTCGCTGATCGACATCCTGCTGGTGCTGGTGATCTTCTTCATGCTGTCGGCCACGTTCGTCGACGAGGGCAGGCTGCGCATCCACCTGCCCCAGGCCAGCCAGACACCGGTGGCGTCTGAAGGTGCCGAGCACATCGTGGTCGTCGTGACCCAGAGCGGCGGCTACCGCGTGAACGATCGCGACCTCATCAATTCCAGCCGCGAGACCCTGCGGGCCGCCGTGCTGAAGGTGGCTGGCGAGGGTCGCAAGGGGCGCATTACGCTGCGCGCCGATGGCCGTGCCACCCATCAGTCGGTCGTGACTGCCATGGATGTGCTGGGTCGCCTGGGGTTCGGCGAGATCGACATCGCCACCATTACCCCATGACTACCGCTCCACCGCCCGCCCCGACGGCTGCGCGCACCTATGCCCGGCTGCTGGGCTATGCCCGCCCGCACCTGGGCATGTTCGGTATCGGCGTGCTGGGCATGATCTTGTATGCGGCCACCGATGCCGGACTGATCTGGTTCGTGAAGTACTTCCTGCAGTACTCGTTCGTGAAGCCCGATCCGCGGGTGCTGTGGCTGGTGCCGGTTGGCGTGCTGACGCTGTTCCTGTCGCGGGGCATCGGCGATTACGTCGCCACGTATTTCCCCGGCTGGGTGGGGCGCCAGGTCATCAAGGCGATCCGCACCGATCTCTTCGCGCAGTACCTGCACCTGCCCACGGCCTACTACGACCAGGTGTCGGGTGGCCCGATGCTCTCGCGGCTGACCTACAACGTCGAGCAGGTGGCCGAGGCGGCGACCAATTCCATCACCGTGCTGATCCGCGATTCCATCACGGTGGTGCTGGTGCTGGGCAGCATGGTGGTCATGTCCTGGCGGCTCACGCTGCTGTCCGTCGTGGTGGCGCCGCTGATCGCGTGGCTGATGGGTGGCATCAATCGCCGCTTCCGCCGCTACAGCGCGCGCATCCAGAACTCCATGGGCGATGTCACCCGCGTCTCTAAAGAGGCGATTGAGGGCCACCGGCTCATCAAGGTCTTCACGGCGCAGGAACACCAGCAGGCGGTGTTCGAGCGGGTCAATGACGAGAACTGCCGCAGCAACGTGCGCCTCATCAATGCCAAGGCCGCCAGCAGCCCGATCGTGCAGCTGGTGGCTGCCCTTGGCCTGGCCGCCGTGCTGGCCGTCGCGATCCAGCAGGTGGTGGACCAGCGTATGCAGGTCGACAGCTTCCTGGCTTTTATCACGGCGATGCTCAGCGTCATGGCGCCGCTGCGCCGGCTGGTGAATGTCAGCGGACCGCTGCAGCAAGGCATTGCCGCTGGCGCGAGCGTGTTCGAGGTGCTGGATGCGCCGCGCGAGCACACCGGTGGCGAGCGTCCGCTGGCGCGCGCCAAGGGTAATCTGCGGTTCGACGATGTCAGCTTTACCTACCGCAGCGACAAGGGCGCGGTCTTGCGTCAGATCACGCTGGATGTACCCGCCGGTCACACCGTGGCACTGGTGGGACGCTCTGGCAGTGGCAAGTCCACGCTGGTGGGGCTGGTGCCCCGGTTCTATGACGTGGATGCGGGCAGCGTGCAGGTCGATGGCCATGATGTGCGCGACTTCACCCTGCAGGACCTGCGCCGGCAGGTCAGCTATGTGGGCCAGGATGTCACGCTGTTCGATGACAGCATCCGCAACAACATCGCCTTTGGCCTGAGCGATGTGTCGGCAGACCGCATCGAGGCGGCGGCCCGTTCGGCGCATGTGTGGGAGTTCGCCAGCCAGTTGCCGCAGGGGCTCGATACGCTGGTGGGCGACCGCGGCACGCTGCTGTCCGGCGGGCAGCGCCAGCGCATCGCCATCGCGCGTGCGCTGCTGAAGAACGCGCCTATTCTCATTCTTGATGAGGCCACCTCGGCGCTCGACACCGAGTCCGAGCGTCACATCCAGGCTGCACTGGCGGCGCTCGTGCGCGGTCGCACCACGCTGGTCATTGCGCACCGGCTCTCCACGGTCGAGCAAGCCGATCGCATCGTCGTCATGGATGCGGGCCAGATCGCCGAATCCGGCACGCATGCCGAACTGCTGGCGCTGGGTGGGCTCTATGCGCAGCTGCACCGGCTGCAGTTCGATGCCTGACAAGAAAGGCTGGGAAACCCGCTTTAACCGCATCTGGTATGCCGATGGGTTCGCGCCGTGGCTCTGGCCGCTGGGCTGGCTCTTCGGCGGCATCGTTCGTCTGCGGCATGCGTGCTACGAGTTGGGCCTGCGGCAGGGTACACGCGTCGAAGTGCCCGTTCTGGTCGTGGGTAACCTCACGGTCGGCGGAACGGGAAAGACGCCGCTGACGGCCTACCTGGCCAATAGCCTGCGCAGCCTCGGGCGCCGTCCCGGCATCGCCACACGCGGGCATGGCGGGGCGGCAGGGCAGGTTCGGCTGGTCTCGCCCCACAGTTCGCCTGCCGAAGTCGGTGATGAGCCCCTGCTGCTGCTGCGGAGAACCGGCGTGCCGGTCTGCGTGGCGCCCCGCCGGGCCGATGCCGCGCGCGCGCTGGTCGCGGCCGGCTGCGACGTGATCCTCTGCGACGACGGCCTGCAGCATCTGGCGCTGGCGCGCGATCTGGAGATCGCCGTGGTGGATGCGGCCCGGGGCCTTGGCAATGGGCGCCTGCTGCCGGCCGGTCCGCTGCGTGAGCCGGCGTCCCGCCTCGGTTCGGTTGACCTGGTCGTGCTCAACGTGTCGGGCAGTGCCGAGGCCGGGTTCGACTGGCCGGGCGCGCTGCGTATGCGTTTGGTCGGTGATGAAGCCGTCTCGCTCACGGGTCAAGCGGCGAATCGGCCCCTGGCGGACTTTCGCGGCACCACGGTGCATGCAGTGGCCGCGATCGGCAATCCGGATCGTTTTTTCCGCCAGTTGCGCGCAGCCGGCCTGCAGCTGCAGGAGCACGCCTTTCCCGATCACCATGCCTTCACGCCCGCAGACCTGGACTTCGGTGATGCGCGTGCGGTGCTCATGACCGAGAAAGATGCAGTAAAATGCGCGCCATTCGCCAACGACCACCAGTGGTTCGTGCCGGTCGAGGCAGTGTTCGACGCGGCTGATGAGGCGCGGCTGATGCAATGCCTGGCGGCGCTGCCGGACAAGGGAGAGATGCCCACGTGATAGACGCCCGATTGATGGACATCCTGGCCTGCCCGGTGTGCAAGGGGCCGCTGCAGCTGCATCGCGCGGCCCAGGCGCTGGTTTGCCGCGCCGACCGGCTGGCCTTCCCGGTGCGCGATGGCGTGCCGGTCATGCTGGAAAACGAGGCTCGCGTCCTGCCTGCGGACGATCCGCTGCTGGAACGCTGAGCCGATGTTCCGCGTCGTCATCCCCGCGCGCTACGCATCGACGCGCCTGCCTGGCAAGCCGCTCATCGACCTGGCCGGCAAGCCGATGCTGCAGTGGGTGTATGAGCGTGCGCTGGCCTGCGGGGCGGCAGAGGTCGTGGTGGCCACGGATGACGCGCGCATTGCCACGGCGGCGGGTCGGTTTGGCGCGCCGGTCATCCTGACGGCGGCCACCCATGCCACGGGCACCGACCGCGTGGCCGAGGTGGCTGCGCGTGCAGGCTGGTCCGATGACACGCTGGTGGTGAATCTGCAGGGCGATGAGCCGCTGATGCCGGCGGCCCTGGTGCAGCAGGTGGCCCGTTTGCTGGCCGGGCATTCCACGGCCGACATCGCCACGCTGGCCAGTCCCCTGCAGAGCCTGCCGCTGCACCTGGACCCGAACGTGGTCAAGGTGGTCACCGCCCAGGACGGCCGCGCCCTGTATTTCAGCCGGGCGCCGATTCCCTGGCACCGGGACGCCGCGCCGGCCGGCCTTGCCAGCCAGGGCAGTTGTGCCGCCGCGCGTCGGCACATTGGCCTGTATGCCTACCGCGTGGGTGCCTTGCGCCGGCTCGCGCAGTTGCCCCCCACGCCGCTGGAACAGCTGGAACAGCTGGAACAGCTGCGCGCCCTGGAACACGGCATGGACATCCGCGTAGCCGATGCCGTCGTGCTGCCAGGTCCAGACGTCAACACCCCCGATGACATCGCACGTGTCGTTGCCCAACTGTCCGCCGACCCGGAGCGCAACGAATGAACTTCACGGGTTTCAGCCAGGTGCCGGTCTCTGATGTCGCGCACGCCATCCAGCTGTCGCTGGCCCCGGTGTTCCTGCTCAACGGCATCGGCGTGCTGCTGGCCATGCTCACCTCCCGCCTGGCCCGCATCGTCGATCGTGCCCGCGGCGTGGAGCAGCGCCTGCAGCATGCCTCCGGTGACGAGGCCCGCGACCTCATTGGTACGCTGGGCACCATGCGCCGCCGCGCGCGGCTCATGAATTTCTCGATCACCTTCGGCACGGTCGCCGCGCTGTTGGTGGCCATGGTGGTTGCGCTGCTGTTCGCCTCGGCGTTTGCCGCCTTCTCGCTGGCCGCGATGGTCAGCCTGCTGTTCATTGTGTCGATGCTCTCGCTGGTTGCGGCGCTGCTGGCCTTCCTGATCGAGATCCGCATCGCCACCGCCTCGCTGCGCATCGGGCAGCAGCGGATCTAGTCCACTCCACAACAACGATAATTCCGGAGCAACACCATGAAGACACGTGCAGCCATCGCCGTCGGGGCCGGCAAGCCGCTGGAGATCCATGAAGTGAACCTCAACGGTCCTGCCGCCGGCGAGGTGCTGGTCGAGATCATGGCCACCGGCATCTGCCACACCGATGCCTATACGCTGTCGGGCAAGGACTCCGAGGGTGTCTTTCCGTCCATCCTGGGCCACGAGGGCGCGGGCATCGTGCGCGAGATCGGCGCGGGCGTGACCAGCGTGAAGGTGGGTGATCACGTGATCCCGCTCTACACACCCGAGTGTCGCCAGTGCAAGACCTGCCTGAGCCGCAAGTCGAACCTGTGCACGGCCATCCGCGCCACGCAGGGCAAGGGCTTGATGCCCGACGGCACCAGCCGCTTCTCGCTGGGCAAGGAAAAGATCTTCCACTACATGGGCTGTTCGACCTTCTCGAACTTCACCGTGCTGCCCGAGATCGCCGTCGCCAAGGTTCGGCCGGACGCGCCCTTCGACAAGATCTGCTACATCGGCTGTGGCGTTACCACGGGCCTCGGCGCGGTGATGTACACCGCGAAGGTTGAGCCGGGCACCAACGTCGCGGTCTTCGGCCTGGGTGGCATTGGCCTCAACGTGATCCAGGGCGCCAAGCTGGTCGGCGCGGACAAGATCATTGGCATCGATATCAACCCCGCCAAGCGCGAGATGGCCGAGCGCTTCGGCATGACGCACTTCATCAACCCGAAGGAAGTGGGCAACGACAAGGTCGTGCAGGCCGTGGTCGATGCGACCGATGGCGGCGCCGATTACACCTTCGACTGCACCGGCAACACGCAGGTCATGCGCCAGGCCCTGGAGAGCTGCCACCGCGGCTGGGGCCAGTCGATCATCATCGGCGTGGCCGAGGCGGGGCAGGAGATCGCCACGCGTCCGTTCCAGCTGGTGACCGGTCGGGTCTGGAAGGGCAGTGCTTTTGGTGGCGCCCGCGGCCGCACGGACGTGCCGAAGATCGTTGACTGGTACATGGACGGCAAGATCCGCATCGATGAGCTCATCACCCACACGATGCCGCTCGAGCAGATCAACCACGGCTTCCACCTGATGCACGAAGGCGAGTCCATCCGTTCCGTCGTGGTGTACTGACCATGGCCCGCGCAGCACGGGCCGTCGCGGTCGCCGCCCCGGCGGCGCCCGGTCCCGTGCTGCTGCAGGACCTGTTGGGTTACAACCTGCGGCGGGCGCAGGTGGCCCTGTCGCGCGACTTCCAGCGCAGCGTGGGCGAGGGCAAGATCCGCCCCGTCATCTTCAGCATCCTGGTGCTGGCCGAGGCCACCCCGGGTGTCGCACAGGTTGATCTGGCCCGCCTGCTGGGCCTGGACAAGGCCAGCGTCGTGGCGCTGATCGACCGGCTGGAAGCCGCGGGCCTGCTGGAGCGGCGCCGCTCTACGCTGGACCGGCGTCGGCAGGGCCTGTTCCTGACTGCCGGCGGCACGGACCTGCTGCAAGGCCTCAAGCGGGAGGTTGCGCAGCACGAACGGCGATTTCGCGAACGCTTCTCCGCCGCTGAGGCCGCCCAACTCATCGCCTTGCTCCAGCGGCTCTACGAACAGGGCTAGGTGCGCACTGGTTTAGGGCGCCGGGCAGCGCCAGGCCCCCTGTAGGCGAGCTGTAGCGTTGGCACAACCCTTGCTTTGTCTCCCCAACGGCTGAATGCCAGGAGACAGACATGGACGGTTCCGCGATGGTTTCGGTTGATCTCGATATCCTGCCGGACTTGTTGGGCTACAACGTGCGCACGGCGCAGCTGGCGCTACAACGCAGCTTTGCCCGGGCCATGTCTGACAGCGAGATGGGTTCCGGCCTGTTTGGCTTGCTGGTGCTGTGCGGCGCCAATCCCGGCATCGCGCAGGTGCAGATCGCCGAGCACCTGAACATCGACAAGGCCAGCGTGGTGTCGCTGGTCGACCGCAGCGAAGAGCGCAGCTGGCTGCAGCGGCGCAGGTCCACCACCGACCGTCGCCGGCACGGCCTGTTCCTGACGCCCGAGGGCATGGCCTATCTCTCGGCCCTGAAAGAGCGCATGCGCGTGTGCGAGGAGGCGCTCGATGACCTGTTCGAGCCCGAAGAGCGCCGTCAGTTGATCAGCCTGCTGCAACGCATACGCCCCTGATTCCCTGTTGAAGGGCGTTCTGGTCGGGTTGGCGCGGTACACTCACCGCTCGCCCACAACCGGTCAGAATGCCTTTGAGCGCGGCTCCCGATACCTCCGACACTGCCTCTGGTGAGGCCCCCCTGGTCACGCTGAGCGTACGCCGCTGGCGGGGTGGTCAGTGGACCGAGGCTGCCGACAACGTCGCGGCCGAAGTGCCCGTCGCGCTGTCCTATAACTCGATTCCGCATGTGGTCATGATGGCCACGCCGCGGGACCTGGAGGACATGGGCGTGGGCTTTACGGTCAGCGAATCGCTGGTCGCCGATTACTCGGAACTGCGGCAGGTGGCACTCGACACCACGTCTGGCACCCATGAGCTGCGCCTTTCCGTCGAAGGCTCCCGGCTCAGCGCATTGCTGGAGCGTCGCCGCAACCTGACCGGACGCACCGGCTGCGGCGTCTGTGGCGCCGAGACGGTCGAGGACGCCATCCGCTACCCGCCGCCGGTGGCCCCTGGTGGTGAGACGACGCGTGAAAGCCTTGTCCTGGCCCTGCGCCGCCTGCGCGAACTGCAGCCCCTGGGTGCGCTGGCGGGCAGCCTGCACGCCGCGGCCTGGGTCAGCTGGGCCGGTGAGGTGCAGTGTGTCCGCGAGGATGTGGGGCGGCACAACGCGCTCGACAAGCTCATCGGCGCCAAGCTGCGGGCGGGCGAGGACTTTGCGCAGGGCTATGTGCTGGTGACCAGCCGGGCCAGCTACGAAATGGTGCAGAAGACCGCCACGCTCGGCATCCGCATGCTCGTGGCGGTTTCCGCGCCCACGGCCTTGGGCGTGGCCTTGGCGCAGGACTGTGGCCTGACCCTGGTCGGGTTCGCGCGCGAAGAACAGCAAGTGGTCTACAGCCACCCGCAGCGGCTGCGCTGATGTCCTTCCGTATCGAAATCGAGCCCGTCTGGCGCTTCACCCAGGAACGCGATTCGCGCTCCATGCTCGTCATGCTGGATTTCCTCAACGAGATCCGCGCCACCGGCAAGATCAGCCGTGCCGCCGAGCGCGCGCAGGTCTCTTACCGGCATGCCTGGAACCTCATCGAGAAGTGGTCAGAGTTTTTCGAGACGCCACTGGTGGAGCGCCGCCAGGGACGCGGCACGATCCTGACCCCGTTCGGAGAGCGACTGGTCTGGGCCGGCCAGCGCCTGCAGGCGCGACTGGGTCCGCAATTGCAGAACCTGGCGCAGGAGCTCGAGAGCGAGATCAACGCCATGCTGCCCGAGGCTGGATCGGTGGTTCGCATCCATGCCAGCCACGGATTCGCAGTGTCTGCCCTGCGCGAACTGCTGGGCCGGGAGCCCGGGCTGCAGGTGGATTTCCGCTATGTCGGCAACGTCAACTCGCCTGCGTCTCTGGCCCACGGCGGTTGCGACCTCGCGGGTATGCACCTGCCACAGGGAGAGCTGCGCGCGCGCAGCATCGCGGCCTGGCGTGACGTGCTCTCGCCCACCGACCACTGCGTCATCCGCTGCGTCACGCGCGAGATGGGCCTGATCGTTCGCAAGGGCAACCCGCGGGGCATTACCGCGCTGCGCCAGTTGTTCGAGCCGGGCGTGCGCCTGGTCAACCGTGACCCCGAATCCGGTACGCGCATGTTGTTCGATGAACTGCTGGCGCAACAGGGGCTCGAGGGTTCGCGCATCCAGGGCTACCAGCAGGTTGAGTTCACGCATGCGGCGGTCGCGGCCTATGTGGCCAGCGGCATGGCGGATGCGAGCTTTGGCGTCGAGGCGGCCGCGCGGAAGTTCGACCTCGACTTCGTCCCGCTGGTGACCGAGGACTACATCTTCGTCTGCCACCGCCGCAGCCTCGAGAACGAGGCCGTGCAGCGCATCCTGCGGGTCATGCGCGGGGAGGCGTTCAGCCAGGCAATCGCCGCGCTGCCGGGCTACTCGGCCACGGACCCGGGCAGCGTGAAGTCCCTCGACGAGATCATCAGCCTGGCATAGGGCCGCCTGTGCCCAGCGCTTCGTCCAGTTCCTGGATGACGGTGGCCAGCGGCCGTGCGCAGGCCAGCACCGTCCTGGCGACGGCCTGCACATCGTTCAGATCCACAGTCGGTGGGTGTGCGCCCGTCAGGGGCTGGTCGGTCGCGACGGCGACGATGCGAGGGTCATCCGGATACAGCGTGGGCTTGCCGAGCGTTGGCCGATAAACCTCGAGCTTGGGATGCCCCTCGCGCTTGAAGCCTTCCACGAGCACCAGGTCGCAGCGGCTGACCCGGCGCAGCAGTTCGGCAAGCGTCGGCTCTGGTTCCGCACCGAGTTCATGCATCTGCACCCAGCGCCGTGCCGAGGAAATGATGACTTCACTCGCACCCGCCTTGCGGTGTTCATAGGAATCCTTGCCTGGCGTGTCCACGTCGAAGGCATGGTGCGCATGCTTCAGCGTGGTGACGCGCAGCCCCTGTTGCACCAGGAGGGGAATGAGTTGGGTCAGGAGCGTGGTCTTGCCGGAGCCGCTCCAGCCCGTGATGCCGAGTACGCGTGGGGGTTGCATCGCAGAAGTTATATAGTCCTGCGGCATGCCTGCCAACCCTGACATCGCTGGACTCGTGATCGCCGGCGGACGCTCCACGCGCTTCGGAGGCGAGAAGGCGGTCGCGCTGTATGCCGGGCGGCCGCTGTTGCTGTGGGCGACCGATCGGCTACAGCGCGCCTGCGCCGTGGTCGCCGTGAATGCCCGGCCCGACACAGAAACGGCTGCGCTGGCGGTGTCGGCGGGTTTTCCGGTGCTACACGACGAACTGGGTGATCCGGACGGCCCGCTGGCAGGCGTGAAAGCAGGCCTGCGCTGGGCAAAGGGGAGGGGAGCGAGGGCGCTGGCCGTCAGCCCCTGTGACGCGCCCCGGTTGCCGGACGATCTCTTTGTGCGGCTGGTCGAAGCCGCCGGTCAGGGTGCGGCCTTTGCCGAAACCGCCGAAGGGCGTCAGCCGCTGTGCGCGCTGTGGCCGGTGTCGGCGCTGGAGGTCGTGACCCGGGCGCTGGCGGGCGGCGCGCACCCGCCCACCTGGCGACTGCTGGAGGAACTGGGCGCAGCCCGCGTGCGCTTCGAAGTGCCCGCAGACTTCGCCAACCTCAATACACGCAACGACCTTGCGCAACTCGAGGCGAGTCTTACCAGCGATAGAAGTCCGCGCTGAAACCTGCGTCATAACCCTGTGGTTGCGGCGGCAGTTCCATGAATCCATCGGTGTCGGCCAGGGCCAAAAAGTCGCCGGAGCCATTGGGTGCGTGAGCGGTCGCCAGCATCCGGGCGGTCGCGTCGAACTGCAGCGTCACGGGCATGAAGTACGTCATGCGCCGTCCGTCCAGGGGTTCGGCCAGCGCAACGCGTTCGACTGCGGGTACCCGCGCGGACATTGCAGTGTTCAAGGCGGGAATCACATAGCGCGCCAGGCAGATCAGGGTCGACACCGGATTGCCGGGCAGGCCAAAGACCGCCTGGCCACGCGGGCCCACGCCGAACCACATTGGCCGGCCCGGCCGCTGTGCGACCTGATAGAACACTTCTTCGACGCCCAGCTGTTTGAGTACCGACGGGACGAAGTCGAACTTTCCCTTCGACACACCGCCGCTGAGGATGAGCACGTCGTGGGTGTCGAGGTGTTCCCCGAGACGCTGGCGCATCAGGGCTTCCTCGTCCCGCAGGTGGTCGTCGTACACCGCCTCGAAGCCATGCGACTGCAGCGCCGCGACCACGCCATAGGCATTGGAGCGGCGGATCTGATGATCGGCGATCGGTTCGCCCGGCTCGATGAGTTCGTCGCCGGTGGAGATCACCCGGATCCGCGGCTGCCGGCTGACCACGACGTGGGCAAGTCCCGCCGACGCCACGGTGGCGATCTCCGCGCCGCCCAGACGTGTGCCGGCCGTCAGCATCGGCACGCCAGGCGGGCTGTCTGAGCCGCGCCGTTGCAGGTTGCGCCAGGGTTCCGCCACGGCGTCCTGGCCCATCGTGACCGTTCCGTTGCTGAGGTCGTATTCCTCCAGGGGGATCACGCAGTCCGTTCCGACCGGCAGCACCGCGCCAGTCATGATTTCGATCGCCGCGTCGGCTGACGCGAGGGTCAGCGCCACTGAACCTGCGGCCTGCGTGGCCTGCAGTCGGAACTGACGCCTGCCTTGCAGGAAGGCGCGGCTGTCGATCGCCACGCCGTCCATACACACCCGGTCGAAGGGCGGATTGTCCCGTTCAGCCAGCACGTCCTGGCGCAGGATCCGCCCGACGCAGTCACGCAGCGCACGCGTCTCGGCGGCTAGCCGCAAGACGCGTGACTGGATGATCTGCTCGGCCTGACGCGGCGTCAGGGCTGCGCTCATGCCGTGGCCCCTTCAACCTCCCGGCCGAATCCCGTCGCAACGGCGGCAGTGCCGCCTGCCGAGATGGCCACTGCGCAGTACTTGAACTCCGGAATCTTGCCGAAGGGGTCCAGTGCTGCATTGGTCAGCAGATTGGCCGCAGCCTCGTAGTACGCGAACGGAATGAACACCGCGCCCGAGGGCGTGCCGTCATCCCGCCGCACACTGAGTGCCACTTCACCGCGACGCGAGCGCACGGTGATCGTGTCGCCGGCTTCGACCCCCAGCTTGCGGAGTTCCTCGCTGTTCATCGAGGCCGTTGCGACGGGCTCGAGCGCATCCAGCACGCTTGCGCGGCGCGTCATGCTGCCCGTATGCCAGTGCTCAAGCTGTCGGCCCGTGATCAGTACGAACGGGTAGTCGCCGTCCGGACGCTCGTTGGCCGGGATGATGTCCGCCGGCACCAGTTTCACGCGGCCATCCTTGGTCGGGAAGCGGTCGAGGAATACGGTCGGCTGTCCGGGGTCTTCGTCACTGAGGCACGGGTAGGTCACGCTGGAGTTGGCCTCCAGGCGCTCCCAGCTGATGCCACCGATGGCTTCCCGCATGGCCTGGCGCATTTCCTCATAGACCGCTGCGACCCCGTGTTCCGGGCCTTCGTAGCGCCATGACAAGCCCATGCGCGTGGCGATCTGCTGGATGATCCACAGATCCGGGCGGGCATCGCCCGGCGGATCCAGCGCGCGTCGGCCCATCTGCACCATGCGGTCGGTGTTGGTCACCGTGCCGGTCTTCTCGGGCCAAGCGGTGGCCGGCAGCACGACATCGGCATACCAGGCTGTTTCGGTCAGGAAGATGTCCTGCACGACCAGGTGCTCGAGTTCCGTCAGGGCATGGCGCGCGTGGTTGAGGTCCGGATCGCTCATCGCCGGGTTCTCGCCCATGATGTACATGCCGCGGATCTTGTGCGGGTCGCTGTCGGGCACCAGGCACTTGTCCATGATCTCAACCACGGTATAGCCGGGTTTGTTGTCGAGCTTGGTGTCCCAGAATTGCTCAAAGCGGGCATGCGCCACCGGGTTATCCACCCGCTGGTAATTGGGCAGCATCATCGGGATGAGGCCGGCGTCGCTCGCGCCCTGAACGTTGTTCTGTCCACGCAGCGGATGCAGGCCGCTGCCCGGTTTGCCAATTTGGCCGGTGACGCTCACCAGCGCGATCAGGCAACGGGCGTTGTCGGTGCCGTGCACGTGCTGGCTGATGCCCATGCCCCACAGGATCATGGCGGACTTGGCTGTCGCAAACGCACGCGCCACTTCGCGGATGGTGGCGGCAGGGATGCCACAGATGGGCGACATCGCCTCGGCACTGTAGCCCTTGACGTTTTCCTTCAGCGCTTCGTAGTTGCTGGCCCGCTCGGCGATGAAGGTTTCGTTGACGAGGCCTTCGTCGATGACCGTGTGGATCAGCGCATTGAGCAGTGCCACATCGGTGTCGGCCCGGAACTGCAGCGTGCGCCAGGCCTGGCGGCCGATGTCCGTGATGCGCGGATCTGCCAGCACGATCTTCGTGCCGCGCTTGGCCGCGTTCTTCATCCAGGTAGCGGCAACCGGGTGGTTGGAGGTCGGGTTCGAGCCGATGACCAGGATCAGTTCGGCGTGCTCGACGTCGCTGACCTGGTTGCTGACTGCCGCGGAGCCTACGCCTTCCAGCAGCGCCGACACGCTTGAGGCGTGACACAGGCGCGTGCAATGGTCGACGTTGTTGCTGCCGAAGCCGGTGCGCACGAGTTTCTGGAAGAGGTAGGCCTCT